>JAWLGN010000305.1:0-6545 GCA_041685075.1 Bryobacteraceae bacterium | reverse complement strand
CTGAGCGGCCTCTACAACAGGGCCAGCGTCACGCCGGCCTTTTTCAGCGCGTAGGCGCACTCTTTCAGGTGGCTGCCGTAGCTGGTGATCCAGTGAAAGCCCACCATCTCGCGGGCGAGTTTGTCGCAATCGCCCTCCACCGAGATGTCCACCTGCGCGCGGCAGATGGGCAGGAAGGGATTGTCCACCACCTGCCCTTCGAAGCCCACGTAGTTGCGGCCGCCGAAGCCCGGGACCAGGTTGGTGACGCGCTCGCCCTTGCGCATCTCCACCTTCGGCGCGGCGCCGTAGTCGGATTCGAAGTGCGTCAGGATGCGGGCGGGTTCCGCGCGCCGGCCGTCCATGCGGCGCGGCGCGGTGCAGTGCGCAATGGTCACGACTCCATCGTGCGGGAAGGTGGGGTCGTTGAGAAACACCGGCTTATCGGCGATGTAGCGCAGCAGAATGCCGGCCGGAATCACCACGAAGTCCGATTCGCAGAAGGCCATGTAGCCGTCATCGTTCAGGAGGCTGAGCGGCAGGCAGGCGGTGGTCCGGGAAATGGGCATGATGGTGCCCATACAGGAGTTGATGGTGATGGCGTCGGTGCGAGCCTGGTCGAGCACCTGGCGGAAGACCTCGGTCAGGACGAAGGCATCGAGCACGAAGTGCCGCTCGGTCTCGAGCGTGGTCCCGTCCTGCTTCAGGTACGCTTCGGCGTCGGCGTGCGCCTTGCGCACGAGCGCCGCATTGTCCCGTGCGGCGGCGATCATCCCACCCAAATCTTCGTAGCTGACGGTCTGGATATCCATTTTCCAGATCTCCCGGGCGAAGCCGGGCGCCGCGCGGCCCCCCACGCCCCAGCCGCCGGGGCCGCCGACGGCCACGATACGCTTCCCCAGGGTGTTCTTCAACCCGGCGAGCGCATTGATGCGCCAGGCCAGTTCCTCCTGGCTGTCCACCACCACGTCCTGGCTGTCCATCCCGGGCTGGCCGTACTCATCCACCGTCTTGCGTAAAAAGCGCGGGCTGGCGATCTCGTACCAGAGGTAAACGGGGCCGGAGCGGTGCCGCAGGAACATGATGTTCCACTTCTCCGGGACCGCGATGGCCTCGTGTAGCTTCACGTTCCCGCCGGCGGCATAGATGAGGGTGAGGTCCTGGGGGCCGCGAGCCACAGCGGCCGCTTCTTCCGGGGTACGCACCGCAGCCAGCGGCAGGAACTCCACCCGGGGCGAGGCGAGCGCCGCCACCTCGCGCCCGATGCGCGCCTTCTCCGCGGCCGCATCCTGTTCGGTCTGAATGGCGCCCCACTCGCGCCAGCTTCGCGCCTCGCGGCGTTTCGGCGTGCTGTAGACCAGCACCGGCTGCACCTTCAGCGGCTGCCGGACGGGCATCTGCCGTGGCGCAGCCGCCAGCGGCGAGACGGGCAGCACGGGGAAGAGGCTCGCGCCGGCCGCGGCGCCCAACAGTTCCCGGCGGGTAACGGCGGCCGCGTGGCAGCAACGGCCCAAAGGATGATCGGCATGTTCTCTCATAGTTTCAGGTCCCGGACTCCGAAGTTATTCTAAGGCCCGGCCGCTTTGCGGCTCAAGCCCCACTACGCTGCCCGTTCGAGCGCCCGTGTTCTCAAATCTTGAAAAAGATCTTGCGCCGGTACAGCCAGTAGCAGACGTACCACAGGCACAACATCACCAGGGCGTTGTGCGGGATTCTGCCGAGGTCGCCGAGAAACGCGAAGTTCTTGGTGAAATTGCCCAGCCCCCGCGACAGCCAGCCCTGGATGCCAATCTGGCCGAGCGAGTAGATGAAGATCGAGTTCATTCCCACCACAACGAGCGGGAAGGTCCACTTCTTTATCTGCTTCACCTCGACAATCCAGTAGAACGCCGCCAGCATCAGCAGCACCCAGCCGGCGCTGAAGAAGGTGAACGAGGCCGTCCACAGGCGCTTGATCATGGGGTTAAACGGCTCGAGCATCAGGCCCAACGCCAGCCCGGCGACGCCGCAAGCCAGCAGCACCTTCAGCTTGTACAGGTGCGATTTCTCGGTCCGCACCAGCAGGCCGGCCCAGCATCCGAAGAGGATCGTGACGGCGTTCCCGATGAAGTTGATGGTGGTATAGTGCCCCGAGTAGTTGTACCCCAGAATCCTCAGGTCGATCAGCGCGCCGATATTGCCGGTCCTCGACCAGGGGCCCTCGGGCCCGGGGAACAGCGCGAACAACGCCCAGAAGCCCACCAGCATGGCGCCGCCCAGGATGAGCTGAATGCGAAACCGCTGCCGCAGAATCAGGTAACAGATGAAGTAGCCGAACCCGATCTGCGAGAGCACGTTGATGAATTGCAGGCGCAGTTGCGAGTCTCTGGGTCCCCAATTCGAGTAGATATTGCTCAGGACGATCAGCATGAAAGCGCGGTAGGCAACGTGCCGGAATACGGCCGCATCCGCCGCGCCTTCGGCCCTGCGCTTGGCGATGGCGAACGGCATGGCCATCCCCACCATGAAGGTAAACGCCGGCTGGATGAGGTCCCAGAACGTGCAACCTTCCCACGGGACATGGTTGACCTGCGCGGCGAGCCACTCCCAGCCCGGATAGTTCCGCAGCACGGAAAAACCGAGGCCCCCGGAAACCAGCACCAGCATGATGAACCCACGGTAGGCGTCCAGGCTCACGAGCCGGCCGCCCGAAGCTTTCGCTGGCGGCTGGGCCGCCGCCTGATTGGCACCCGAAATCACTGTCGCCATGGCCTCTCCTTTCTGAGACCCGGTGCGGAGCGCCGAGCAGCTCCGCACCTCCATAACAAACCGAGACTACCACAGGAACTTCAGCGCGAACTGAATTTCCCGCGGCGAGCCGGCGCTCCTGATCTGTCCGAAACTAGGGGAGTTTACAACCGCCGATGGGTCCGAGCACCCCCAGGTGGTGTCCGAGCAGCCCAACCGCACCTGGTTGAAGACATTGAAGAATTCGGCACGGAACTGGATCCGGAAGCGCTCCTTGATGGGAAAGTCTTTCATCGCCGAGAAATCCGTGTTGACGAATCCCGGACCGCTGATAATGTTACGGCCCGAATCCCCGTAAACTCCGCGCGGCACCTGGACGGTAGGGACAAAGGCCTCGGTGTTGAAGAATTTGGCGATCATGTCGTCCCGGCTCGAGTGTTTCCGCGCTACTTCGGCCCCAGGCACCAGCATGCCGTGCTGCTGGCCCCCGCTCACGCCGTCCTGAGCGACGTCGTCACCCATGTAAATCGTGAAGGGGTAGCCACTTTGCACGGTATGGATGCCCGTGAACGTCCAGTTTTCGAACAGCAGTCTTCCGGCGGCGTTGTTCAGCCTCCAGGTGGGGCTCCAAAGCCAGGAAGCCACAAAGGCATGGCGGCGGTCGAAGTCCGAACGGCCGCGGTTCGACCTCGCATCGAAAGGATTGGCCAGGCTGTAGTTCCCGATGTTCTGCCGGACGAGATCGATCGACTTGCCCAGCGTATAGGATGCCGAGAGGGACAGGCCCCCCGTGAAGCGCCGGACCACCTGGGCCTGGAACGAGTGATACCAGCTCCGCCAGTGGGTGGCCAGTTCGGTAATGTTGGCCGCCAGAATGCCAGGCGCGATCCTAACGCGGTTGTTGACGTTCTGGAGCGACGGCGCCTCACCCGTAATGGGGTCGGTGATGTAACGCGCCGGGTTGGGGCCCCACCAGCCGTCCAGATGGGTCCCGATCTTGCCGATGTAGGAGCCCTGCACCATGAGGTTCGAGGTGAGCTGTTGCTGCACCGTCAGGTTCCAGCTCTGCACGTAGGGGGTGGTGAGGTCGCTGGAGATGAACAGCCCGGAGATGGGCACGGGAAATCTGCTGCATTCGACGCCGGGAAAGCGGGGGACATCCACGCAGCCGAATCCCTCCCCGGCGGGTGCCACCGGAGGCGGCGTCAGGCCCAGCGAACCAAAAGGATCCGCCGCCCTTCCGTCATAGATGCGGAAATTCCCGGCCCAGGGCGCTCCCTCCTGCGATACCGAGTCGGCCTTGATGGAATCGTAAAAGATCCCGTAGGAGCCCCGTACACTGGTTTGCCCGTTACCGAAGATGTCCCATGCGAAGCCGAATCGCGGAGCGAAGTTGTTCTTGTCCGGACCGGCGATGGTACGGGGCACGCCCGGATCGCCGGCGAACAGCAAGCCGGGAGGAGCATCGGGAAACCGGGTGGAGCGGACGTTGGACCCGGCCGCCGCCAGGCTCGTCAGGCGGTCGTACTTGTCCACCCATGGAAAGAGCGGCTCCCACCTCAGGCCGAAGCTCAAGGTGAGCCTGGGGTGCGCTTTGAAATCGTCCTGAATGAACAGGCTGGGTGCGTCCTGGATGTTATCGTTCGTCCGGATGCCGAATCCGCCGTTCGTCTGGGTGAAGGTCCCGATTAGAAAATCGGCCATCGGGTCCCCCGTCCGGCTGCCGTTGAACGACATCGAAGTCGATCCCAGGAAGATCTGCAGGAAGGTGAGGTGTAGCCACTCCCCGCCGAACTTCAGGTTGTGGCGGCCGGCGGTCCAGGTCGTCTGGTTGCGGAACTGCCAGTTGTTGCTGACGAACAGCACCCTGCTCCCGCTTCCGAAGCTGATATCGCCGATGCTCACTCCAAGGCGTCCGCTCTCGGGATAGAACGGCAGGTTGACCCCGATCTCGTCGTGGGTCACGGTATCGGTGACGTCGGAGTTGGATGCCGAGCGCAGAAACGTGAGGGTAGCCTGGTTGAGCACCGTAGGGCTGAACGTGTACGTATCGTTCAGGGTAGCTTTGGTAGTCCCCTGGTCCAGGTAGCTTCCCAGGTAGCCGGGAACGTTTCCGGCGCGGAACATGGGCCGGTCCCTGGTGTTGCGGTCGAGGAAAACGTTCGCCGAGACGATGTGTTGATCGCTGACGTTCCAGTCCGTGCGCATCAGGTACATCGAGCCATCCTGCGGCGTTGGGTCCAGGGTGGTTACGCGTCCGGTCGGAGACTGCGGGATGTAGGGAAGCAGATTCTTCGCCATGGTGGTGATGCAAGTCGGGCTGACGACGTTGCCCATGATGCACGGCTTTCCCCCGCCGTCGGTGAACGGCTGCCCGGTGAGGGTGTCCACCGGGTTGGTGAGGGTCCGGGAAAGCCCGCGAAAATCACCGCTCCGGATCGCCTCTGAAGGGACGTTCAGGTTGACCCCTACCGCCTCGGCCCGGTAGTTCAGTCTTTGGAACGATCCGAAAAAGAAGAGCTTATTCCGCTTGATGGGACCACCGGCCGCGACTCCGTACTGGTTCTGGATCTTCGTCGGCACACGCGCGGCGAAGAAGTTTCGGGCATTCAGCTTGTTGTTCCGCAGAAATTCCCAGGCCGAGCCATGGAACTCGTTGGTGCCGGACTTCGATACCACGTTCACCTGCGACCCCGCATTGCGGCCGTACTCGGCGGAAAAGCTGGCCGTCTGGATGCTGAATTCCTGCAAAGCGTCCGGCGGAGGATAGTTCATCCCGGTGTTCCGGGACGGATTGAAGAAAATGCCGCCGTCGAATGTGAACAGGTTCTGGGTGGTGACGCTGCCGTTGACGTTCATCAGGGGACCGCTGCGGGCGTCGGTAAGCTGCTGGGGCGCCACCACGCTGAGAATGCCGGGCAGAGTGGCCGCCAGCGAGATCACGTTGCGGCCGTTGAGCGGCAGGTCCACCACGCGGCGGTCGTCCACCAGGCTGGAAAGCGTGCCCGACCGGGTGTCCACCAAGGGCGCCGCGGCCGTCACCTCCAGAATTTCGGCCACCTGTCCGACCCGCAGGTTCAGGTCGGCGCGGAGGTTCTGGTTCACCGCGAGTGCAATCTCGCTGCGCACAAGCTTTTGGAAACCTTCCTTCTCCACTGCGAGGCGGTACTCGCCGGGCGGTAGTGCGTTGAAGATGTAGTAGCCTTCCAGGTTCGATTGCGCGGTGCGCGTAATGTTCTGCTGGACCAGCGTGGCGGTCACTTTCGCATCCGGCACCACGGCCCCGGTCTGGTCGGTGATGAAACCGTTGATAGTTCCCGTGGTCTGCGCGTACAATCCCATGGGTGCGCCGAAGGTGGCCATGAGGACCGCCAGCGCCACAATGAAAACCGCCGTATCCCGTGTTCGTTTCATCCTATCTCCCTGTTCTCCCTGTCCTTGCTCCGCTCATGCCCGCACCACTTCCGGTCCACACCGCGAGTACAAAAGGGGACATCATGCCAAGCGAGGATCATCGCTGCAGCCCGCCGGACTTCCCGTTCGGCGACGGGCCAGCCCCGCGCTGGAGTACTTTGGTCGCTCCAATTTGTGCAGGCAGTGTACAGCCGCGGTCCTCTCCGGGTCAAGCTGCGGGAAGGGCCGACGCGAGCTGGCGTGCAACCGGACTCACGTTCGCAGGCCGTTACATGGATGATTTCTCACACTTCAGCGCGTTCGATTCTGTCACAGGGGCCGCCCGCCCTGCGTCCAATCATTTCGGATAATCATCTAAATTAGTCTGAAAGCAGGACGTCTATGATCTACTCCCGCTCCACGGAATACGCGATCCGGGCACTTAT
>JAWLGN010000304.1:0-6565 GCA_041685075.1 Bryobacteraceae bacterium | reverse complement strand
CGTGGAGGCTTCCGTCAGCGGGTTCACGTACCCGCTGCGGCGCAGCACCTCCAGCAGCCGCGCGGTGATCTGCTCGTTTTTTTCCGCCGCCGCGGGCCGCAGAGTATTCGGCCGGATGCGCGCCGCGGCGGGTTTGCGCACCAGTTCCCACAGGCAGACCGCCACCGCCTGCCCCAGGTTCATGGAGTGCTGCTGGTCCACGGTGGCGATGCGCAGCAGCCAGTGGCAGTGGCTCAGGTCCTCGTTCGTGAGGCCGAATTTCTCGGAGCCGAACAGCAGCGCCGCGCGGCCCGTGAGGGTGTGCCGCCGGATCAACCGCGCGCCGTACTCCAGCCGCTGCAGCGGATGCTCCAGCACGCGATGCCCCACCGAAGTGGTCCCCACCACCAGGGTGCAGTCGGCCACCGCCTCCGCCACGCTGCCGCAGACTTCGGCCGCCTGCATCACAGGAGCGGCGTCCACCGCCGAGCGCGCTTCCCGGAAGGCCACCACGTAAGGATTCACCACCCGCAGCGTGCCAAACCCGAAGTTCGCCATGGCGCGCGCGGCGGCCCCGATGTTCAACGGGTTGCGCGGGTTCACCAGCACCACCCGCACGGCTTCGGCGATCTCCGGCATATCTTCCGATCGTAGCGCGTGTGCGCTCCGTTACACTGTAGGCAGAATGGCTGAGGAGAATATCGGGCTGCTGGTGCAGGCTGGCGGCGGCCCGGGGGTCCTGCACCAGCTTACCGGCGTCATCGCCCGGCACGGCGGTGATATCACGTCCGTCGATATCATCGACCACCGCCCCGACGGGGCGCGGATCTACTTCGAAATCCGCATGGTCGGACCGGCCGTCGCCATGGCCGATGAAATGCGCGCGCTCCCGGTGGTGCGCGGCGTCGAGACCGTCAAGAGCATGGAGAAGATCTACGGCAAGCGCGTCATCATCATGGGCGGCGGCGCGCAGGTCGGGCAGGTCGCCATCGGGGCTATCTCGGAGGCCGACCGGCACAACATTCGCGGGGAGCACATCTCGGTGGATACCATTCCGCTGGTAGGCGAGCAGACCCTGGCCGATGCCGTACGCGCCGTGCAGCGCCTGCCGCGCGCCCGCGCCCTCGTGCTGGCCGGTTCGCTCATGGGCGGGCAGATCGAACAGGCCGTCCGGGAGGTCCGCCAGGCCGGCCTGGTGGTCATCAGTCTGAACATGGCCGGCAGCGTGCCCGATGCCGCCGACCTGGTGGTGACAGACCCCGTGCAGGCCGGCGTCATGGCCGTCATGGCCGTGGCCGAAACTGCCAAGTTCACTATTGAGCGGCTGAAGCGGCGCGTCTTTTGACCTCCCGGGAGCTCCCCCAGAAGCCCCCTCTTCGCGTCGTGCAGCATGCTACGCTATCGGCTGAAGTGTCGTACCCCACCGGTTTTTCGCACCCCGACGGCGCCGCAGCATCCCTGTGCTGAGGCCCGCCGGGCGGGCCGAAACCGGGGCGTGCGGCCGCCGCTAGCTGCGAGGGTCCGTCAAACGGCCAACGCAGTGGCGTTTTGTAGGAACAAAACAGGTGAAAACTGGCGGATTGGCCACGCTTAAAGGTAAAGGGGTTCTCATCACCGGCGCCGGCCGGGGGATCGGAAAGCGCCTCGCGCTGGGCTTTGCCCACGTTGGGGCTCACGTCGGGCTGCTGGCGCGCAGCCAGGCGGAACTCGAACTCGCCAAGCTCGAAATCGAACATGCCGGCGGCAGCGCCCTCCGGATTCGCGCCGACGTGCGCAACTACCAGCAGATGTGCGCCGCGATGGAGCGCATGCGCAGCTATTTCGGCCGCCTCGACGTGCTGGTCTGCGCCGCCGCCGTCCAGGGGCCCATCGGACCGTTGGCCGAACTCAAGCCGAAGCTGTGGGCCGAAACCGTCGAAACCAACCTCATCGGCGTGATGCACTCCATGCGCGCCGCGCTGCCCCACATGGTGGAGCACCGCTCCGGCAAGATCATCGTGCTCACCGGCGGCGGCTCCATCCGCCCGCGCCCGTTCTTCTCCGCCTTTGCAGCCTCCAAGACCGCCGTCGTGCGGCTGGTCGAAACCGTGGCCGAGGAGGTGCGGGCGGAGAATGTGCAGGTCAACGCCATGGCTCCCGGTGCCACCTACACCCACATGACCGACCAGGTGATCAAGGCCGGCGAACGTGCCGGCCAGAAGGAGATCGAGGCCGCCGAGCGCGTGCGCGTCTCGGGCGGTACCTCGCCTGAAAAACAGATCAACCTGGCCTTGTTCCTGGCTTCGGAGCGCTCCAACCACATCAGCGGGAAGATCCTCCACGTGCACGACGATTGGAAGCGGCTGGAAAAGGAAAACATGCACCCGGAGCTCTACACCTTGCGCCGGATTCACGGGCGGTAATCAGGTCACCGGCCCGGGATTGAACGGCACCAGCGCGTTATCCAGACCCCACTGCTCGGCCCAGGTCTTGCGCCCGCCGGCCACTTCCAGGATGAAGCGGAAGATCTCCCAGCCGGTCTGCTCGATGGTGGCGCGTCCGGTGGCGATGCGGCCGGCGTCGATGTCGATCAGGTCCGGCCACCTTTCGGCCAGCGCGGTCCGGGAGGCCACCTTCACCACCGGCACCATGGCCAGTCCGTAGGGTGTGCCCCGCCCGGTGGTGAACACGTGCAGGTTCATGGAGGCAAGCTGCTGGGTGCCGCAGATGAAATCGCTCGCCGGGGTGGCGGCGAAGACCAGCCCGCGGGCGCGCACCCGCTCCCCGTGCGTGGCCACCGCCACCAGCGCCGTGCTGCCCGCCTTGGCGACCGACCCCAGCGCCTTTTCCACCACGTTGCTGAGGCCCCCGCGCTTGTTGCCCGGCGTGGGATTGGCACTGCGGTCGGCGCCGCCCCGCCTCAGGTACTCGTCATACCAGCGCATCTCCCGGATCAGGTCCCGGGCCACGTCTTCACTCACGGCGCGCGGCGTGAGCAGGTGGACGGCATCGCGCACCTCCGTCACCTCGGAGAACAGCACCGTGGCGCCGGCGCGCACCAGCAGATCCGCCGCGTAGCCCACCGCGGGATTCGAGGTCACCCCGGAAAAGGCGTCGCTGCCGCCGCATTGCAGTCCCACCACCAGGTCCGACGCCGGGCACATCGTGCGCCGCCGGCAGTCAAGCTCCTCCAGTCGCCGCTCGGCCGCGCGCAGAATGGCCGCCACCATCCCTGCGAAGCCACGATGCTCCTCGTCCTGCAGGCGAATCGTCTGGGGGACGGGGCCCGGGTTGAACAGCCGCTCCGGCTGAAGCTTCTCGCACCCCAAACCCACCAGCAGCGGTCCCCCGCCCAAGTTGGGGTTCAGACCGATGTTCCTCAGGGTACGGATGGGAATGGCGGCATCCGGCGCGTCGATCGCCACCCCGCAGCCATAACCGTGGGTGATCGCCACGACGCCATCCACCGCACGGTAGCGCGGCAACAGCTCCTGCCGGATGCGCCGCGCCGCGTGCTCCACCACCGGGGCCACGCATTGCACCGTGGTGGCGATGCCCAGCAGGTTGCGGGTGCCCGCCGTGCCGTCCGGGTTGCGATAACCCGCGAAGTTGTAGCCTTCGAGCGGCGGCATCTCCGCCGGCGGCGCCGTGGCCAGCGGCAGATCGTCGAGCGCCGGCGGCTCCGGCGTCCGCACCAGTTCCTCCCGCACCCACGCCCCGCGCGCGATGGCCCGCTCGGCGTACCCGATGACGTGGCCGTAGCGCAGGATGGGGCCGCCCGCCGGGATGTCCTCGAGCGCCACTTTGTGGCACGCCGGGATGAACTCCGTCAGGGTCACGCCTTCCGGGTTCACCACCACCGCCACGTTGTCCCGGGCGTTCACCCGCACGTACAGGGCCTGCATCGGCTACCTCCCGCGCCTGGCCTGTTTGCGCGCCATCTCGCCGGCACGGGCCAGTTCCTTTCGGATCAGCGGGTTCTCGGGAAAGTCCCGGGCCAGCCCCGCCAGCAGGCTTTTGGCCTTCTGGAGGCGTTTCTCGCGCATATGGATCACCGAGAGCAGGATGCGGGCGAACGGCCCGTAGTACTTGCCCCGCTCCGCGACGATTTCCAGGTTCTCCACCGCCCGCTCCTTGCTGCCCTCCACCCGCTCGAAGCGCAGAAACCAGCGGATAAAGAAGGGCAGGCTGGCCACCACGTACTCCACCGCCCCGAAGGTCAGGTAGGCGTCGTAGTAGGGAGGATCGAGCGCCAGCAGTTTCCGCGCCCACTCCTGGTTCTTGCGCGACAGCGAAAAGCTTCCCAGGCGGCGGCGCTCCACCAGCGCGGCGTAGTCGGTCACCAGCCCCGTCACCATGCACAGGGCGAAGAGCGCCTCGCGGTCGCCGGGGTGTTCCTCCAGCCGCTGGTGCGCCAGCCGCCTGGTATCCTCCACCCGGGCGAAAAACTCGCGCTTGAGGATGGGATCGGGACTCAGCTTCCCGCGGTCCGTAACATGAGAGTTATCGGAGAAGAAATCCAGCTCCAGGATGCGCAGGCGGTGTAGTTCGGCGAACATGTAGGCGGCCGATTTCACCGCCGGCGCCATGGGATCGTGCGGAGCGGTGCGCGCGTACTCGTCGATCAACGCGTGGGTGCCGCGGAAATCCCAGTTATAGAGCCGTACGAAGGCCTGCCCCACCGCGGTATCGGCGGCCACCTTGGCGGGCTCGGCGTTCAGGACTCCGCCCAGCCCTAGTAACAGGAACAACCAGCGCAAGCGTCAGTATAGCGCGCTACAGCGGCAGAATCTCCTCGCGGCCGGGGTCGAACTTGATGCGCCGCTTCTCGACATAGGCGATGTTACCCAGGTGCGAGGCCTGCGCCGAGCGGTGCCCCACCAGCACGTCCCCGTTGGGCCGCCGGCGCGACCGCACGCACTCGAGGAAATTCTCCACGTGAGCCTCGGTGAGGTCGCGCCCGGCCTTCACGGTTTCCGGCTGCGCGCCCCTTTCGGCGGACGTAAAGGTAAAGCCGCCGCGCGAGATGTGCAGCCGGCCCTTGGTGCCGCACAGCTCGATGGCCGCGCCCTTGACGCCCGGCGCGAGCGTGCCCTCGAAGGTGGCGGTCCACTCCCCGGGATACTCGAGCAGCGCCACGATGGTGTCCGGCGCCGTGCGGCCGTCCTTGTAATGGTAGACGCCGCCCGAAGCCACCGCCGCGGTGGGGATCTCCTCCCCCACCATCATGTGAACCGCGTCGATCCAGTGGGTGAACAGGTCCGTAATCTGTCCGCCCCCGAAATCCAAATAGGCGCGGAAGTTGCAATACTGCGGGGGATCGTAGTCGCGCCACTTCACCGGACCCAGGTAGCGCGCCCAGTCCAGGTCTTCGGGCTTGGTGCGCAGTTCGGGCGGTACCGGGATGAGGTGTGCGCCGTTGCCGTGCCACCAGGTCCGCGCCAGCGTGAGCTTCCCCAGCTTGCCCGACCGCACGTACTCGTCGCGGGCGCGCATGTAGTGCTCGCCGGAGCGCTGTTGCATCCCCACCTGGCAGACGCGCCCGGTCTCGCGCGCCGCCTTGACGATCTCCGGGCCTTCTTCGATCCGCAGCGTCAGGGGCTTCTCCACGTACACGTCCTTGCCGGCCCGCATGGAGTCGATCGCAACCGCTGCGTGCCAGTGGTCCGGCGTGCCGATCAGGACGGCGTCGAGTTCCTTCACCTCCAACAGCTTGCGGTGGTCGCCGAATCCCCGGGCGCCCTCGGCGTGGCCCTGGGCCCGGCGCACCCTCGCGCCGTAGACGTCGCACACCGCCGTCACCCGCACCTCGGGAAACTTCTGGAACGTGCGCATTACCGAGGTGCCGCGCCCACCCGCGCCGACCAGGCCCAGGTGAATACGGTCGTTGGCGCCCAGCACGCGCGAATAGGAGGCCGCCGTGAGCGCCGCGGCGCCTGCGCGCATCATCTCTCTACGCAGCATGTCTGCAATTGTACTCCCCCTCGCGCGGCCTTGGCGATCAGAAACCCGCCTTGCCGCTGCTTCGCCGCGGCCTGCACGACTAGTCCTTGACGAGCGACCAGTGGGTGTGGACGATGCGCCACCCCGCCTTCGTGCGCCGGTAGACCTCGGTGGTGTTCCAGCGTGTCACCCGCCGGCTGCGCTGGGTTGTCGTGACGTACCGGAACGTCAGCACCGCGACGTCTCCGAGCACCTGCACCCTGGGGGCGACCATCTCGCCCGAGCCCGGCTCCTCCGGGGTGAACCTGGTGTAATATTCCCGCAGCGCCTGGAGGCCGTGTACCGGTTTTTCGAGGAAGGGGTCCAGGTAGCTCACTTCCGGATCGGAGATGGCCAGGAAGCCGTCCGGGTCGCCGCGATCGGAACGGTCGAGCGCCGCCCGCTCCAGGGCCAGAATTTCGGACGCAGCGTCCCCGCCGCCGCCGGCACACGCAAGCGCGAGCGCCGAAGCCACCAGATGCACGATCGTCACCATGCTGCCTCCAGCCTTTGATTAGTTCGTTCCAGTATTATCCAGCGAACTTTGCGGATTCAACGGCGGCATGCGGCCCGGTGCTGATGGCCTGCGATGCGCTACATCGTCAAGGTGACTTTGCTGAGCGTG
>JAWLGN010000012.1:0-39296 GCA_041685075.1 Bryobacteraceae bacterium | reverse complement strand
CAGGAAGATGGGGCGCTTCTTCCTGGAGGTGGGAAGACCGGCGACGGGCGCGCCGCAACCGGTCACCCCGGAGGACCTCGCGCGCTTCGCGGCCATCAGCGCCAGGTACGGCTACTGGAACGCCACGCCCGAAGAGAATGCCGCGGTGGGGATCCGGCTGAGTTTCTGATCCGGCGGCTTGCCGGGCCGGGGCCGCTCACTCCACGGCGCATACCACGCGGAAGCCGAAGTCGGCGTAGCGGAAAGTGGGGGAGAGGCTGGAGCGGGCGGCGCAGCGGGCCACCTTGACCTGCAGGCGCCAGGAGCCGCCGCGGGCGCTTCGCCGCGTGCCGCGCGCGGGGCCCTTGGGGTTCTCCCCGGGCGAGTCGCAGTAGTAGCGGGCGCCGTACCAGTCGGCGCACCATTCCTTCACGTTCTCGCACATGTCATAGAGGCCAAAACCGTTGGCATTGCCGGTGCCGGCAAGTTCCGGCCCCTGCCGCCAGCGGCCGGCGTAACCGGGCCGGGTGGAGGGCGGCTCCGCTCCCCAGGGATAGTCTGCGCCGCGCAGGCCGCCGCGCGCCGCATACTCCCATTCCGCTTCGGTGGGCAGGCGAAAACGCCGGCCGGACTGCTGCGAGAGCCAGTTGCAGAAGGCCACGGCGTCGAACCAGTTGACCGCCACGACGGGGTGGCGCGGATCGGAGAAGCCGTCGCGGCCGCGGTACTCGCTTCGGGCGCGGCCTGTGGCGTTGAGAAAGGCGTCGTAATCCAGGTTGACCACCGGGCAGCGGGAGATCGCAAACGGCGCCAGCGTCACCCGGTGCACGGGGCGCTCGTCTTCGCGGCCGTTCTCCTGGCCCATCTCGAACTCCCCGCCGGGCAGTCCGATCAGCTCGGTGAGGATGCGCACACTTCCACTCGCTTGAAGGCAAGATACCGCATTCGGCGGCGGAATGGGAGTCGCGGGCCGGCGCCGGTGGGGCAAATGGGAATGCGGCTTGGCAGCGGCCGAGCAGTGGGAGCCGCAGGAACGGGCCCGGGCAGTCCTCAGGATGCGAAGCGTTCGGCGTAGGCGGGAGGCACCAGGAGGGTGAGGGCTTCGGGCACGATCTCGACGCTGGCCGGCACGCGCCCGGCGTTTTCGCCGTCTACCTGGAGGTGAATACGCTGGCCGTTTTCGGCCGCCAGCTTCACCTGGCCCGCGCGCAGCACCGTGACACCGCGCAACCCGGCAACGCGCTTCAACGCCACACCCCCCAGGTACTTGATGTAGCGCAGCGAACTGCTCCCGGCAAAGAGCACCACTTCGAAACGGTCGTCGAATAACGAAGTGTCGCGCGCGATCTCGAGGTCTCCTCCGTAGTTGCGCACCTTGCTGATGAGGGCGAAGGAGCAGGCATGGGAGCGGCCGTCGACGGTGACTTCAAACTCGTCCAGCTTACGGCCGGCCAGGCTGAAGCCCGCGATCCAGTAGGCGATTTTCCCGAGCCGCGCCTTCAGCGGAGCGCTCACGCGGTAGACCACCTGGGCGTCCAGGCCGGCGCCGGCCATCAGCAGAAAATAGCGCGGCTGGGTGTCCGGCCTGGGAAAGGTGACGCGGCCGACGGAGATGCGGCAGGGCACGCAATCGGCCAGGCGGGCGGCGGCGGAGTCGATGCGGGCGGGAAGCCCCAGCTCGTTGGCCAGCACGTTGGCGGTGCCGGCGGGCAGAATCGCCAGGGGGATCGAGGTGTGCACCAGACCGGGTAGCGCTTCGTTGATGGTGCCGTCGCCGCCGGCGATCACCACCATGGAGGCGCGGTTTTCGGCGGCCTGACGCGCCAGAGTGCCGGCGGTGCCTGGCCCTATGGTCGGTACCATCACCACCTCGTGACCGTTGCGCATGAGCCGCTCGGCAGCGCCGCGTAACGCAAGCTCGCCGCGGCCATTCAGCTTCCCGGCATGGGGGTTGTAAATGAGAACCGTCTTACCTTGAGACGAAATGATCGGACGCCGGACACGCTCGGCAGCCGGTGAAATCAGCGCCATGGCCCTATGATTAAATTATAGTTGAGAAATGAGTAGTGGAGAAATCATCGACGCCCGCGCCGTCGAAGCGCTGCGGGAGGAGTTGCGGCGTCATGAATACCTCTACTACGTGCTCGATCAGCCGGAGATCAGCGACGCCGAGTACGACGAGATGATGAATCGGCTGCGGGAGATCGAGCGCCGCTCTCCGGAACTCATCACGCCGGATTCCCCCACGCAGCGCGTCGGAGGCAAGCCTCGCGAGGGGTTCGTCAAAGTGGCTCACCGGATCCCCATGCTCAGCCTCGACAATGCCTTGAACATCGAGGAGTTGCGGGCTTTCGACCGGCGCGTGCGGGATCTGCTGGGCGGGCGCAGCGTGGCTTACGTGGCGGAATTGAAGCTGGACGGGCTGTCGATGGCGGCGCACTATCGCGACGGCATTCTGGCGCAGGCCATCACGCGGGGTGACGGCGCCGTGGGGGAGGACGTGACGGAGAACGCCCGCACCATCCGTTCGCTGCCCCTCCGGGTGAACGCGCCCTACCCGGCCTTCGAAGTACGCGGCGAGACCGTCATGAATCGCGCGGCCTTCGAGCGGTTGAACGCGGAGCGGGACGAGCGGAGGCTGTCGCGCTTCGCCAACCCCCGCAACGCGGCGGCGGGATCGCTGCGGGTACTGGATCCCTCGGTAACGGCCTCGCGGCGCCTGGATTTCTTCGCCTACTACCTGATCGAGGACAGCCGGCCGGCCGCCGACAGCCATTGGGAGTGCCTGGAAATGCTGGCCCGCATGGGGTTCCGGGTCAACCCGCACCGCCGGCGCTGCCCGGACATCGAAGCGGCAATCGAGTTTTGCCAGACCTGGGAGGCGCAGCGGGACGAGTTGCCCTACGAGGTCGACGGCGTGGTGGTAAAAGTGGATTCGGCCGCCGAGCAGCGGCGGCTGGGCTTCACGGCGCGGGCGCCGCGGTGGGCCATCGCCTATAAGTACCCGGCGCGGCAGGCGGTCACCGCGGTGGAGGATATCGGGGTGCAGGTGGGCCGTACCGGCGCGCTCACCCCGGTGGCGCACTTGAAGCCGGTGGCGGTCGGCGGGGTGACGGTGGCGCGCGCCACCCTGCACAACGAGGACGAAATCGAGCGGCTGGGCCTCCAGATCGGCGACAACGTTGTGGTGGAGCGTTCCGGCGACGTGATCCCCAAAGTGGTGCGGGTGCACTCCCTGGGCTCCTACCGCCATCCCTTCCGCATGCCGCGGCAATGCCCCGTGTGCGGCGGCAGGATCGTGCGGGAGGAAGGCGAAGCCGCCAGCCGCTGCATCAACACCAACTGCCCCGCGCGGCTGAAGGAATCCATCCTCCACTTCGCCTCCCGCGGGGTGATGAACATCGACGGGCTGGGCGAGGCGCTGGTGGACCAACTGGTGGACCGCGGACTGGTGACCAGCGTGGCCGATATCTACGACCTCACGCTGGCGCAGCTCATGCAGCTCGACCGCATGGGAAAGAAATCCGCGGGCAACCTGGTGCGCAACATCGAGCGCTCGCGGAACGCGCCGCTGCCGCGCGTGCTGACGGCGCTGGGCATCCGCTTCGTGGGGGAGCGCACGGCGCGCTTCCTGGCGGAAGAGTTCGGCAGCCTGGATGAGATCGCCGCGGCCGATGTGGAGACGCTGCAGCGGGCCGAAGAAGTCGGTCCCAAGGTGGCGGAGAGTATCTACCAGTTCTTCCGGGAACCGCGCAACCAGGAACTCGTCGAACGGCTGCGCGCGGCGCAGTTACAATTCGAGCACCAGGGGAAGAAGAAGGAAGGCGGGCCGCTGGCGGGCCTCACCTTCGTGCTCACCGGGACGCTCCCCACGCTCACGCGCGACGACGCCAGGCGGCTGATCGAAGCCGCCGGCGGCAAGGTGACCTCCGCGGTGAGCAAGCGCACCAGCTACGTGGTGGCGGGCGAGGACGCCGGCTCCAAGCTCGACAGGGCGCGCGCGCTGAAGATCCCGGTGATCACCGAAGAGCAGTTGATGCTGCTGGTCAAGGTGGAGTAGCTACCGCAGCAGCTCCTCCAGTTGCGCGCGCGCGTCGGTCTTATCGTCGCGGTACTTCACGATGATGGCGGCGGAGATCGACAGGTTCCACTCCTTGCCCGGGCCGCTGGTAATGGCGCGGGAGCCGGGCACCAGCACGGCGCCTTCGGGGACGACCAGCGGTTCGCCGTCGCGCGCGCGGTAGACGGCGTTGCGCACCACGTCGTAGACCGGGACCGAGGCGTTCAGAATGGTGCCGGTGCCCACCACGGCGCGGCGCTTCACGACGGTGCCTTCGTAGATGCCGCAGTTGCCGCCCACCAGCACATCGTCCTCGACGATGACCGGGAGGGCGCCTACCGGTTCGAGCACGCCTCCGATCTGGGCGGCGGCCGAGATGTGGCAGTTCTTTCCCACCTGCGCGCAGCTTCCCACCAGGGCGTGGGAATCGATCATGCTGCCGGCGTCCACGTAGGCGCCCACGTTGATGTACATGGGCGGCATGCAGGTGACGCCGCCCGCCACGTAAGCGCCGTCCCGGATGCTCGAGCCGCCGGGGACGACGCGCACGGCATCGCTCACGTCGAGGCGTTTCACCGGCCAGGTGGCCTTGTCGAACCAGGGCTGGCGCGCGCGATCAATCGACATATCGACCAGCGCGCCCATGCGGAAGCCCAGCAGAATGCCTTTCTTGACCCAGCCGTTCACGCGCCATCCGCTGGGCGCGGCGGGATCCGGCTCGGCGGCGCGGATGCGGCCGGCGTTGAGCGCCTCCTTGAAGCGCTGGAAGAGCCGGAAGTGCTCCTCGGTGTAACTTTCCGGCCGGGCGTCGTAGAGGCGTTCGATGTCAGCCTGCAACCGGCACCCTCCCGCCGGCCATCAGGCCGGCCTCTTCCAGAACGCGCTTGATGGCGGTTTGGGAAGCGGGCTGGGGAGGCACCAGGGGCAGGCGCCACACCGGCTCCAGCAGCCCCATGCGCGCCATCGCATACTTCACCGGGATGGGGTTGGATTCCACGAAGTTCACGTTCATCAGCGGCAGGTACTTGCGGTAGTAGCCGCGCGCGGTTTCGAAATCGCCGGACAGGCAGGCGCGGGCCAGGGCGGCCATTTCAGCGGGAATTTCGTTCGACACCACCGAAATGATGCCGCGGCCGCCAAGGGCGATGAGCGGCAGGGTGACGGCGTCGTCGCCCGAGAGCACGGAGAAGCGCTGCGGCACCTGGTGCAGGATGTTGACCATCTGGCCGATGTTGCCGGAGGCTTCCTTCACGCCGTAGATGTTGTCGAGTTCGGCCAGCCGGACGAGCGTGGCGGGTTCCACGTTGACGCCCGTGCGGCCGGGTACGTTGTAGACCACCACGGGAATGTTGACCGCTTCGGCAATGGCCTTGTAGTGGCGGTAGAGACCTTCCTGGCTGGGCTTGTTGTAGTACGGGCTGACGGAGAGGATGCCCTGCACCCCCATTTCTTCCAACTGGCGGGCCAGCGCGACGACCTCGCGCGTGTTGTAGCCGCCCGCACCGGCAAGCACCGGCGTCTTGCCGCGGGCTTCCTCGAGGGTGATGGCGACAACGCGCAGGTGCTCCTCGTGGCTCAGCGTGGGGCTTTCGCCGGTGGTGCCGCAGGGCACCAGAAAATGAATGCCGGCATCGATCTGGCGCCGCACGAGGCGCCGCAGGGTTGCTTCATCAAGGCTGAGATCGTTCCGGAACGGCGTCACCAGCGCCGTTCCGCATCCGGTGAACATGTACCACCTCCAGAGGCGCCTCTACCTTCAGGCCGGCTGCCTCTCCCATAGAATATCTGCAAACTCGAAAAATCCGCGCTTTCCGATCACCCAGCCGGCCGCCTTGAGGGCGCCGCGGGCGAAACCTTCGCGGCTGCGCGCGGTGTGGCGGAGGGTGATCGTATCGGCGGCGGAGTCGAAGCCGATTTCGTGCGTGCCGGGGTGCGCGCCGGCGCGGTTCGAGCCGGTGTCGATGGCGCGGGTCCAGCCGGCATTCCGCATCTCGCTCACCAGCTTGAGCAGCGTGCCGGAGGGCGCGTCCTTCTTGGTGGCGTGGTGGATCTCCCAGGCCCAGGCGCCATAGGCTTCTTCGCCGGCGAGCAGCCGCGCGGCTTCCGATACCAGGCGAAAGAACGCGTTCACCCCGATGGAGTAGTTGGGGCTCCACACCAGCCCGATGCCCGCGGCTTCCACGGCGCGGCGGATGCGCTGCTCCTGGTCCAGCCAGCCGGTGGTGCCGAGCACGATGGGCACCCCCAGGGGGGCGATGCGCTCGACGTTTTCCGCCACGGCGGAAGGGATGGAAAAGTCCACCGCCACGTCGATGCCGCGAAACGCCTCGGCGGTGATGCCGGCGCCGTCCCGGTTATTGAATTCGTCGAGCTTCAGGACCGCTTCGAAGCCGGCTTCGGGGGCGAGTTGCTCGATCAGCCTGCCCATCTTGCCGTAGCCCACGATGGCCAGGCGGCGCAGGTCAGGCATGCGCGACTCCATTGTGCTCGAAGACCTCCGGATCCACTTCGGAGAAGAACTCGGCGTGCAGCGCTTCGACGGCGCGCGGCAGGTCCGTCTCCTGCACAACGAATCCGAAGTTGAGCAGGGAAGCGCCCACCGACATCATCCCCACGTTCACGTCCAGGGCGGAGAAGATGCGGCGCGCCACGCCGGGCGTATGGCGAATGTTGTCGCCCACCAGGCAGACGATGGCCTGGCCCGGCTCCACTTCCACGCCGGCAAACTGCCGCAGCTCCTGGCAAATGGCTTCCAGGTTGCGGGTGTCGTCGATCGTGAGGGAGACGCTGACCTCCGACGTTGCCACCATGTCGACCGGGGTTTCGTAGCGGTCGAAGACCTCGAAGATGCGCTTCAGGAAGCCGTAGGCCATCAGCATGCGGGTGGAGCGCACGTTGATGAGGGTGATATGGCGCTTGCAGGCGATGGACTTGGCGACGTTACGGCTGTGCACGGCGTCGGAGACGATGCGGGTGCCGCCGCACTCGGGGCGCCGCGAGTTGAGGATCAGGACGGGAATGTTTTTCTCGATGGCCGGCACGACGGTGGCGGGGTGCAGCACCTTGGCGCCGAAGTAGGCCAGCTCGGCGGCTTCGGCAAAGGAGATGAGCTTCACGCGGTGGCCGCCGGGAATGATGGTGGGGTCGGCGGTGAGCATGCCGTCCACGTCGGTCCAGATCTGGATCTCCTCGGCGCCGATGCCCGCGCCGACGACGGCGGCGGTCAAGTCGCTTCCGCCGCGGCCGAGCGTGGTGGTCACGCCGTCGCGGGTGGAGGCGATGAAGCCGCCCATCACCACCACGGATTTCTCAGTCAGGGGCGGGAGAGCGGCGGACAGGCGCGAGTAGGTCTCGGAAAACAGCGGTGCGGCATGCGTGTGGCGCTTGTCCGTGACGATCAACTCGCGCGAATCGACGTGGACGGCGGACATGCCGAAGTGCCGGAAGGCGAGGGAGACGATGATGCTGGAAAGGCGCTCCCCGTAGGCCGAGATGGCGTCGATGGAGCGGGGAGTAAGCTCACCGAGCACGGCCAGGCCCTTGACCAGTTCGGTGAGTTCCTGGAAATGGTCGTCGAGGATGCGGTCCAGCGCGGCGCGCTCGGCCAGCGGCACCACCTGGCGCGCTTCGCGGGAGTGGAAATCCCGCAGGTCGTGGATCTGCCGGATGTACTCTTCGCGGCGGCCCTCGATGGCGGTCTGGGCGATGGCCAGCAGCTTGTTGGTGGTCTTCCCCATGGCGGAGACCACCACCACGGGGCGGCGGGCCGCGCGGGATTTCACGATGCCCGCCACGCGTTCGATGGCGGCGGCGGACTCGACCGAGGAGCCGCCGAACTTCATCACGATCATTAGCCGAGTACCCCTTCGGAAACCATCAGCTCGGCGTTGAGGACGGCCGCGCCGGCGGCGCCGCGCACGGTGTTGTGGCCCAGCGCGACGTACTTCCAGTCGAGCACCGGGCAGGGGCGCAGGCGCCCGACGAAGGCGGCCATGCCGCGGTCGCGCTCGGCGTCCTTGCGCGGCTGCGGGCGGTCCGGCTGCGTCATGTACTGCACGGGACACTTGGGGGCGCTGGGCAACTCGCGCTCTTGCGGCACGCCGCGGAAACCGGCGAAGGCGCGCAGGAGGTCTGCCTCGGAGGGCTTGGTGCTGAGTTCGACCGAGATGGTGACGGTGTGGCCGTCCACTACCGGCACGCGGTTGCAGTGCGCGCTGACCTTGGCGGCCAGCGGCGCCACCGCGCCGTCGCGCAGGTCGCCCAGGATCTTCTGGGTCTCCTGCTGCATCTTCTCCTCTTCGCCTCCGATGAAGGGGATGACGTTGGCGTTGATGTCCATGGAGGGCACCCCGGGGTAGCCGGCGCCGGAGATGGCCTGCATGGTGGTGGCGATCACGCGCGTGATGCCGAACTGCTTGAGCGGCGCGAGCCCCATGGTGAGCACGACGGTAGAACAGTTCGGGTTGGTGGCGATGCCGCCTTTCCAGCCGCGGTTGCGCCGCTGGGCGGGCATGAGTTCCAGGTGGCCGGGGTTGATTTCGGGCACCAGCAGCGGAACGTCCGGCTCCATGCGGTGGTTTTTGGAGTTCGAAACCACGAAGTGGCCGGCGGCGGCGAAAGCGCGCTCGATTTCGGTGGCGACGGAAGCGTCCATGGCGGAGAACAGCAGGCGCGGAGCGTTGCCGGGCTTGCATTCCTCGACCGTGAGATCGGCCACGGTTTCCGGAGTGTCGCCTCCGAGGTGCCATGTCATCGCATCCCGGTACTTCTTCCCGGCGGAACGATCGCTGGCCCCGACCCACTTCAGGTCGAACCAGGGATGGCCCTGTAGGAACTTGATAAAGTGTTGCCCTACCATTCCGGTAGCGCCGAGAACTCCGACTTCGATACGGTTTTGCATAATTCTCCAGGTCCGCTTAGCGGGAGAGCAAGCGGACCACCATGTTTTGATAAATTTCGACGGCTTCGAGCAGTTCGGCCTTGGCTACCCGCTCCTCCAGGGTGTGGGCCACGTGAATGGAGCCGGGCCCGATGAGGAAGGGTTCTCCCCAGGCGCCGCCGAACGCGGGGATATCGGTTGTGAACGCCACCACGGTAGTGGGGATGCCGGGCAGCGCCGCCAGCCGCACGGCGGGGACTTCCAGCACGGCGCGCGCTTCGGCGCGGCCTTCGACCGCGGCCGACACGGCTTCCCGGATGGGGGCGGAATCGCTCACCAGCCGGATCATGACCTCGGCGCGGGCGCTGTCCGGGATGACATTGGGCGCGCGGCCGCCCGCGATGGTGCCGATGTTCAGAGAGCCCGGCCCCAGCAGGTCGTCCACCGGCATGGGAATCGAGCGGATGGCTTCCAGCGCGTCGAGCAGCTTCAGGATGGCGGACTCCCCGAGTTCCGGGTAGGCCGAGTGGGCCATCTTGCCTTTGGCTTCGATTTCGTAGCGCAGGGTGCCCTTGGACCCCAGGGCGAGGCGATTTTCCGTGGGCTCGCCGTTGATGAGAAAGCGCGAGCCGCGCGGGTGGCGGGCGGCATGGTAGGCGCCGGCGCTGTTGCGCTCCTCGCCCACGACGAACAGCAGGCCGAAGTTGCGGGTGCCGCTCTCGAGCAGCGCTTCGGCGGCTCTGATCATGGAGGCGATGATGCCCTTGGTGTCGGCCGCGGCGCGTCCCCAGATGTGGGTATCGTCCTCGCGCGAAGGATAGAAGGGCGGGACGGTATCCATGTGGGTGGAGAGGGTCACGACGGGCGCCTCGCCCCACCAGGCAAGCACGTTGAACCGGCGCGGCTGGGCCTCCACCTCCATGCGTTCCAGGCGGCCGTGGTGGCATTCCACCAGCGGGGCCAGGGTGTCGCACAGGTAGTGGCCGATGCGTTCTTCGTTGCAGGAGATGGATTCGATATCCACCAGCGCCCGTGTGAGTTCGAAAACGTTCATCATTGGCTGAACGGGGTGGCTGGCGGGTACAGAAGGGGAGGCCCGAGCGGCCTTCGCCTCCGATAGCGCTCCACCCGTCCTCGTTAACGGGTGACAGTGGGCGGGTCTTAACCCGGCCCCCCAACCGCGGGGCCACGAGCCGGCCGCACGGCTTCGGCGGCGATACTTCCTGGCCCCTTTCCCACGGCCGTCCGGGACTCATCCGGAACCGCCGGCACGGGTACTGATGGCCGCCGCGCCTCTACCGAAAAACCCAGGATATCGGATGGGGGAGGGCAAGTCAAATCGCCGCGGGATGGCCGGCGGTATACACTACGGCCTGAGGCGGGTGCTGATGCAGGGTAAATCACCATGGCGGCCGGCGCTGGCGTTGCTGATCGCGGCGGTCTGCGGGACGGCTGCCGAGCTGCCCGACGGAATGCGGTTCCTGCCCGGTCCGGTCAACGGCTTGCTCGTGCGGGACCGCGTGCTCGTCTACGGCGATCCGGAGGACCGCGCCGCGAACGTCCGCTACGTTCTCTTTACGCACGCGCGGCGCGATGCCGTGTGGGCCGGGACGGCCGCCGTAGGGCGCGGCGCAGCCGCCATCGTGCCCGAGCGCGAGCGCCGCCTGTTCGAGAATCCGGCCTCGTTCTGGGAAGCCTATGAGACCGCACGCTTCCACGACTACTCCCAGGTGAACACCAAGGTGCTGCGCCTGCCCATGCAGGTAACACGGGCGGTGCGGGGCGGTGAGGTGCTGGACCTTGCGGGCGTCAAGGTCGAAGTCATCGACACCCCCGGCTACACACCCGGGGCGGTTTCCTACCTGTTCGAGGCAGGGGGCCGGCGCGTGGCCTGCACGGGCGACCTGATCTACGGCGACGGCCAGTTGCTGGACCTTTCGAGTCTCCAGGACGCCATTCCGGAATCGAAGACCCGCGGCTACCCCGGCTATGCGGCCAGGGCGGGCGATCTCATCTCCAGCCTTCGGGAGGTGGCGGCACGAAAGCCGGACGTGCTGGTGCCGGCACGCGGCCCGCTGATCCGGAACCCGCAGGAGTCCATCGGGAAACTCGTTGCGCGCCTCCAGGCCCTGATGGCCAGCCACTTCGCCACCGATGCGCTGCGGTGGTACTGGGGCGAGGAGAGCCTGCGCATCCGTTCGCGAAAGGCGCTCGACGGCCGGCCGGTGGACTCCATGCCGATGGCCGCCCAACGCCCGCTGCCCTCCTGGGCGCTGGCCATAGGGAACTCCCGGCTGCTCATCTCCGAGAGCGGCGCGGCGTTTCTCATCGACGCCGGCTACAAGGGGCTGTTTGCTCAACTGGAGAAGGCCATCGCCGCCGGCCGCGTGAAAACCGTCGAGGGCATCTGGATCACCCACTACCACGACGACCACACCGATTACGCACAGCAACTGGCCGATCGCTTCCGCTGCCCCATCTACTTCACCGGGCGCATGGCCGGCGTGCTCGAGCGGCCATCGCACTACCGCCTGCCGTGCCTGACCACCAACCCCATCCGCTCCGGTACGCCGCAGCCGGACGGCGCCCGCATGCGCTGGCGCGAATTCCAGTTCACCTTCTACGACTTTCCTGGACAGACGCTCTACCACGGCGGCCTGCTGGTGGAGAAGGACGGCGGCGAGGCCCTGTTCTTCGCAGGCGACTCGTTCACACCCTCCGGCCTGGACGACTACTGCCTGCAAAACCGCAACCTGCTCCATGAAGGCCAGGGATTCCTCTACTGCCTGGGATTGCTCGACCGGCTGCGCAAGGATGTCTGGCTGGTCAACCAGCACGTCGAGCCCACCTTCCGGTTCTCCGCCGGACAGCTCGAGAGGATGCGGGCGGAACTGCGGAAGCGGGCGGCCATCGTCCGGGAACTGGCGCCCTGGCCCGATCCGAACTACGCCGTCGACGAAAGCTGGGCCGCCGTGCATCCCTACGGCAGCACGCTGCGAAAAGGCGATACCGTCACGCTGCGGCTCGGCATCCTGAATCACTCGCCGAGGGCGGAGACCTACCGGGTGAGGTGGAACCTGCCGCCGGGTTGGAAGGTCGTCGAGGCGGAGAGCGAAGTGACGCTTCCGGCGCGTGGGGAGGGCGTGGCGCGCGTAGTGCTGTCTACAGGGCAGGCGCCCGCGGGGCTCTATGTGATCACGGCGGATCTCGCGTTCGCCGGGCTCCGGCTGCGGGAATGGACCGAGGCGCTGGTCCGGATCTCCGAACCGGTTCAGCCCGCGGCCGCCATCACTCCTTCACCGTGATCAGCGCTTCGCGCCAACTGTCCCGGCTTACGGTCCAGCGGATGCGGTAGGGGCCGCGGAAGCGCTTTTCGCCCGCGGGGTCCGTGCCGTCCCAGCGGAAGATTACCAGGCCATCGCGGCGGCTGCGGTTGAGGACGCGCTCGAGGGTGCGGCCGTCGGCGGAGTAGAGCGAGATCTCCAGCTCTCCCGGGACGATCAGGTTGGCCATGATGAGGGCTTCTTCGCCGGCCTGGAAGACCGAAGGCAGGGCGGCGACGAAGTTCAGCTCTCGGCATTCGTGCAGCGGGAATTGCGGTAGCGACGGCGGCTCCACCGGCGCGAACTTTCTACCCTCGGCGGGCGTTACGGGGCGCGCGCGCTTTTCGGCGCCCGCTTGCACGGCATAGAGCTCGCGCGGGGTTTCGCTGAAGGGCAGCAGCGCGGTCCAGAGCGCGCCCGCGGTGTTCTTCTTCGGCTCCCGGCCCGGCGGCCAGGGCAGCGTGGAGTTGGAGTTGCGGAACTTCGGATCGCGCCGGTCGCCGTTCCACATGATTTTCAGATTGGTGTTGACGATGCGCTCGATGTCCCGCCGGTCGAAGACCACGCCCGTGTGGTAGGCTTCCACGATCATCGCCACCTCGCCGGCCTGGTAGTTGCGGTAGGGATGCACCCCGATCCAGTGCCGCGTCTTGCCGGCGGCAACGTCCACGTCGGCGGGCGCCAACGGTTCCCAGTAGTTCCACAGGTAGCAGTCGTCGAAGTACTGGAAGCGGCTCTTGACGAAGGCGAAAATCTTCTCGGCCTTTTGGCGGTACTGCTCCTTGCCGGTGATGCGGTAGAGCCTGAGCGCCACCACCCCCATGTCCATGTGCTTGTTGAAAGGGATGCTGAGGTTCGACCGGGTGATGTCGTTGCGTACCGGCCAGCGCTTTAGGTCGCCGGGCAGGCAGTAGCGGTTCCAGCCGATGTAGCCGCCGATGGGACCGTCCTCGTACCAGGTGCCGCGCGCGTCCCACTTTTCGATGACGTCGCGCTCGGCCACCGCCACGTAGCGCCGCGCGGCCGCGCCGTAACGCTCCCGCAGCTGAGGATCCTTCAGCACCAGCTCCGAGAAGGCCAGCATACCCTCCAGCAGAATGGCGTCGCCCACGTGGACGTCGCACCAGACGGAGCCGTCGTAGATGTAGGGGCCGATCCAGCCCTTGTAGCCGTCCGGGCCGGTCTCCATTTTGCCGAGGAGAAAGTCGAAGTACTTCACGGCCCAGTCGAGGTATGCGGTATCGCCGGTCGCCTCGTAGGCGGGGAGGAAGCCGCGCATCCCCACCCGCGCGTGCCAGCAGAACTGTTCGCCGAAGCCTTCCTGGGGGAAGTTGGGATTGTTCACCGCCCGCTGGTACATGGCCTCGGGGCTTTCCGCGGCGCGGCAAGGGCCGGGGACCGCCGCCGCGGATAGCAGGAGGAGGATCCCGGTGTATCGAGTCATGGGTGCGGCACAGTTGTACCGCGGGGCGCGGGCGCCTGTCAAACCACCGCGGCGTCGTGCGGCGATGTTGCGAAAGCGCGTTGCACGGCGTAGAGTTTCATGCATGGCGAAACTCACCAGACGCGGCGCCCTGGCGGGCGCGGGATGGACCATCGTGAGCCCGGCCGCGGCATTCGGCTCGCAGGCCAACTCGGCCGTGGCCTTCGGAATCATCGGCACCGGCGGGCGGGGCATATACGTGGGCGGCCACATGGTGCGGGACAACCGCACGCGCCTCGCCGCCATCTGCGACGTCTTCCCGGACCGCATCGACCGGGCCAAGACCGAGCTTCCCGGTGCGGACCAGGCCCGTACCTACCGCGACTACCAACAACTCCTGGCCCAGCGGGAGATCGACGCGGTCCTCATCACCAGCCCCGTCTTCCTCCACCCCGAGCACTTCGAGGCCGCGGTGGCGGCGCGCAAGCACATCTACTGCGAAAAGCCTGCCGGAGCCGATGTGGCCGGGGTGAAGCGCCTGATGCGCGCCGGCGAGCGCGCCGACAAGAGCAAGACCATCCAGTTCGGCTACCAGCAGCGCTTCAGCCCGGAGTACCTGACCGCGGAGAAGATCCTGCGGGAGGGCCGCATCGGCAAGCTCACCATGATGATCAGCTTCTGGATTCTCGGCGGCACGCCGCCCCAGAGCTTCAAATCGCCGTATCCGCCCCAAGAGCAGAAACTGCGCCACTGGGGCCGGTGGGACGACTACTCCGGCAGCCCCATCGTGGAACAGGACTGCCACGGGGTGGACACGCTCAACTGGTTCGCCGGCGCCCACCCGACCAAGGCGCTGGCCGAGGGAGGGCTGCGCTACCCCCTGGTCTATGGCGACTGG
The DNA here is from genome assembly GCA_041685075.1 of Bryobacteraceae bacterium. Lineage (GTDB taxonomy): Bacteria > Acidobacteriota > Terriglobia > Bryobacterales > Bryobacteraceae > JAMCRM01. The sequence continues at coordinate 24,734 of JAWLGN010000012.1, read as the reverse complement.
ACCAGCGACCACCACAACGTCATCTACCAGTACCCCGACAACATCAAGGGCTGGCTGCTCAGCATCAAGCACACCGCCGGTTACCGCGACGTGCGGGAGCAGTTCTTCGGCTCCAAGGGGATGCTCGAGACGGCCCGCACCTACTACCGCTATCACGGCCCCATCCCCACCTCGCCGCTGAAGAACGCCGACGACCTGGCCGACCGCAGCATGATCGAAAAGCGCGATTCGAAGCGCGAGATCACCATCGACGCCGTGGAGGCCTTCTTCACCAGCATCCTGGAGAAGAAGCCCTATCACCTATGGCGGGAAGCCGGAGAAAGCACCCTCACCTCGCTGCTGGGAAGCATGGCCTACCGCGCTAAACGCGAGGTCTCCTGGGAGGAACTGCTGGCCACGGCCTGAGCGGTGGGACGGTTGGAGTCGGGGCGCCGTCGTGCCCGGTCCAGCGGCCTGGCGCGGCGCCGGCGGTGTCGGATAATGCCTTCCATTCGCAACTTCACTCGGGGAGGCTATCGATGATTATCGTTCGCAACTGTTTCACGGCCAGGCCCGGACAGGCGGGCAAGCTGGCGCAGAAGCTGAAGGAGGGCGCCGCCGCCGGCGGGCTGCGCAACTTCCGGGTGATGACCGACCTGGTCGGCGACTTCAACACGGTCGTGATGGAGCACGAAGTCGACAGCGCCGCCGAGTTCGAGGACCGCATGCGCGACTACGGCGCCAACGAAAGCTTCCGCGAAAAGATGAAGGGCTACACGGACCTGTGGCTCACCGGGCGCAGGGAACTGCTGAAGGTGGTGTAGTCAGGCTGCGCTACTTCTGCAAAAAGAAGTGGCCCACGAACATGGCGTCGATGCCGGAGGAGTAGAAGCTTCGCACGGCATCGCGCGGCGTGCAGACCAGCGGTTCGCCGAAAAGGTTGAACGAGGTGTTGTAGAGCACCGGGAGGCCGGTGCTGCGCCCGGCGGCGTGCAGCAGCTTCCAGTAGAGCGGGTTGTCCTCGCGCGAGACCACGTGGACGCGGATCAAATCGCCCGCTAGCACGGCGCTTTCAAAACGCGCGCGGTGCTGCGGGCGCACGCGGCCCACGGTGGCCAGGAAGCGCGCGTTGGGTCCCACGTCGAAGTATTCCGCGGCCAGTTCGGCGGGCACGGAGGCGGCGAACTTGCGGAAGCTCTCGCGGTGCTTGATGTAGGTGTTCAGGTTCTCCGCGGCGAAAGGATCGAGCGGCGAGGCCAGGATGCTGCGGTTGCCCAGCGCGCGCGGACCGAACTCCATGCGCCCGTGCATCCAGGCCACGATGCGGTGCTCGTTGAGCTGTTCCACCGCGGTATCGATCAGCTCCTCGGTGGTCAGCAGGTAACGGAAGCGCAGCTTGCAGTTCTCCAGCACCTGCTTGATCTCCTCGAGCGTGTAGCTGGGGCCCAGGCAGAGATTGCCCATGGCGGCGCGTTCCTGGCGGCCATAGGTGCCGTGCCAGACGTCCAGGACCGCGCCGATGGCGGTGCCCGCGTTGCCGGCCGCGGGCTGCACGAAGACGTTCTCGAACTGCGCGCAGCGCTCCAGGGCCGAGACGATGAGGGCGTTCAAGCCCAGCCCGCCGGCGAAGCACAGGTTGCGGCCGCTCCCGGCCATCCGGACCACCGTCTCCTCGACGGCCTGTTGGATGCCGGCGGCGATATGGGGGCGCAGTTCGGCCGGGATGGGGGCGCCGTCGGGCAGCCCCAGCCCGGCGAAGAAACGGCCGCTGAAGCCGCCGTGTTTCAGCCGGTCGGCGTCGAAGAAGGAGCGGTCCAGGCGCGGCCAGCCGTCGTTGTGCCACGGGATGATCTTCAGAAACAGCTCGCGGTAGCGGCCGTCGCCGGAGGCCGAGAGCCATTGCACTTTGTGCTCGTCGTGATTGGAGACGAAACCCAGCAACTCGGTGACGCGCCCGTAGAGATCCCCCAGGGAATCCGGGGCGTGGCTTTCCCGCTCCAGGCGAAGCTGGTTCCCGGAGGCCTGGAAGCGCGCGCCGCAGCGGAAGTCGCCGGCGCGGTCCAGGGTCAGGACGGTGGCTTCGTCAAAACCGGAAACGTAGTACGCCGAGGCGGCGTGCGCGCGCTGGTGTTCCACCAGCACGATGTGGGCGTTGGGAAAGGCGGTGCGCAGCCGCAGGTGGATATCGGGACCGGGGGGAATGGGGCGCACCAGGGCCACGCAATCCACCTCTTCGCCGCGGGCGCCGGCCAGTTCCAGGCAGGCCGCCACGGATTTCTCCGGCATCTCGCCGCGGCGCACGAGGCGCGACAGCTTGGCTTCCTCGACGGCGGCGGCCAGCTCGCCGTCTCTTAAGATCGCGCAGGCGGCATCGTCGAGAATGCCGCCGATTCCCAGAATGATCATGGTTTCTGTTGCGCCTTCTGCGCCTTTTCGATCTTGGCCCAGGTGTCGCGCAGCGTCACGGTGCGGTTGAAGACGGGGTTCTCCGCGGTCGCGTCCGGGTCCACGCAGAAGTAGCCCAGGCGCTCGAACTGGTAGCGCGCTCCGTGCGGCGCGCCGCGCAGGGCCGGCTCCAGCTTGCAGCCGGTGAGCACTTCGAGCGAATTGGGGTTCAGGTTCTCAGTGAAATCGCCGGACTCGGACTCTTCGGGGTCTTCGCGCTGGAAGAGGTGATCGTAGAGCCGCACTTCGGCGTCGATGGCGTGCGCCGCCGAGGCCCAGTGGATGGTGGCCTTCACGCGCCGGCCGTCGGGCGCGTTGCCGCCGCGGGTGGCCGGGTCGTAGGTGCAGTGCAGCTCAACCACCTCTCCCTGTTCGTTCTTCACCACGCCGGTGCAGGTGATGAAGTAGCCGTAGCGCAGCCGCACCTCGCGGCCGGGCGCCAGCCGGTAGTACTGCTTAGGCGGGTCTTCCCGAAAATCGTCCCGCTCGATGTAGAGCACCCGGGAGAACGGCACCTTGCGGGTGCCCATGGAGGGATCCTCGGGGTTATTCACCGCCTCCATCTCCTCCACCTGGTCTTCCGGGTAGTTGTCGATCACCACGCGCAGCGGGCGCAGCACCGCCATCATCCGTTGGGCGCGGCGGTTCAGATCTTCCCGCACGAAGTGTTCCAGCAGGCTGAGTTCGATGACCGCGTTGGCCTTTCCCACCCCGATGCGATCGCAGAAGGCGCGGATGGCCTCCGGGGTGTAGCCCAGCCGGCGGATGCCGGAGAGGGTAGGCATGCGGGGATCGTCCCAGCCGCGCACGTACCCCTTCTGCACCAATTGCAGCAGCTTGCGCTTGCTCAGCACGGTGTGGGTGAGGTTGAGCCGCGCGAATTCGATCTGCCGCGGGTGGTGAATGCCCAAACGCTCGATGTACCAGTCGTAGAGCGGCCGGTGATCTTCAAACTCGAGCGTGCAGATGGAGTGGGTGATGCCCTCGATGGAGTCCGACTGGCCGTGCGCGAAGTCGTACATGGGGTAGATGCACCACTGGTTGCCGGTGCGGTGGTGTTCGGCGTGGAGGATGCGGTACATCACCGGGTCCCGCAGGTTGAGGTTGGGGGAGGCCATATCGATTTTGGCGCGAAGGGTGCGGGAGCCGTCGGGGAACTCGCCGGCGCGCATGCGCTGGAACAGGTCGAGATTCTCCTCCACGGAGCGGTCGCGCCAGGGGCTGGGGCGGCCGGGTTCGGTCAGGGTGCCGCGGTATTCGCGGATCTGCTCCTGGGTCAAATCGCAGACGTAGGCGTCGCCGGAGCGGATGAGCTGGAGCGCCCACTGGTAGAACTGCTCGAAGTAATCGGAGGCGTAGAAGAGGCGGTCTTCCCAGTCGAAGCCCAGCCAGCGCACGTCCTCGATGATCGACTCGACGTACTCCATCTCCTCCTTGGTGGGGTTGGTATCGTCGAAGCGCAGGTTGCACTTGCCGTTGAACTCGGCCGCCAGGCCGAAGTTGAGGCAGATGGATTTGGCGTGGCCGATGTGGAGATAGCCGTTGGGTTCCGGAGGGAAACGCGTATGGACCCGGTTGTACCGGCCATTCTTCAGGTCCTCGAGGATGATCTCGCGGACAAAGTGAGTGCCGCCGGCGCCGGTATCGGCCGGGGCGGCCGGGGGATTGGGGGGGTTCACACTCATGGCAACTTTCGGATGGCTTGTTCGATGCGTTCCAGGCACGTTTCGCGGCCCAGCACCTCCAGGGTTTCAAACAGCGGGGGTGCGTTCTTCCGGCCGCACACCGCCACGCGCACGGGCTGGAACATCTGGCCGGCCTTGATCTTGAGATCGGCCGCCTCGGCGCGCAGCACGGTTTCCAGGCCCTGATGGGTGAACTCGGCGGTCCCGAGCACCGCGCGCGCCCGTTCGAGCACCCGGCGCGCCAGGGCCGCGTCGCCCTTCTGGGGAATCAGCTCGGCCGCGTCGTAGGGCGCCAGTTCCCGAAGGAAGAAGAAATCCGCCACCGCGGGCGCTTCGTTGAGCAGCCGGATGCGCTCCCGGATGAGCGGCACCACGCGCAGCACCTTCTCGCGGCAGGCATCGAAGCCGGCCTGTTCAAAGACAGACAGCAGGCGATCGGCGAGTTCCTCGGTTTGCAGCGCACGGATGTGCACCGAGTTGAGCCAGATGGCCTTGGGATCGAACGGATCGTCCTCTTTGAAATTCACCACCGCGTTGGAGCGGTTGATGCCTTCAAACGAGAAGGCCTCGATCAGCTCCTGGCGGGACATCTGCTCGCGGTCGTCCTTGGGGGACCAGCCGAGCAGGCAGAGAAAATTGACGAAGGCGTGGGGCAGGAAGCCCGCGTCGCGGTAGGTGGTGACGCTGACCACGGGGCCGTGGCGGCGCTTGGAAAGCTTGGTGCCGTCGGGCGCTACCAGGAGCGGCAGGTGCGCGAAGGTGGGCGGCTCCGCGCCCAGCGCTTCGAAAATCAGCACGTGCTTGAAGGTGTTGGTGAGGTGGTCCTGGCCGCGGATGATGTGGCTGATGCGCAGGTCGGCGTCGTCGGCGCAGGAGGCCAGGTGATAGGTGGGCATGCCGTCGCTGCGCAGCAGGGCGAAATCCTCGATATCGGCGGTGGCCTTGGCCTGCGCGCCGTAGACGCCGTCGTCGAAGCGGATCTCGGGGCGCGTCTCGCGCGGCACGCGGAAGCGCAGGGCGAAGGGCTCGCCGGCGGCGGCGCGGCGGTCGCTCTCCTCGCGGGAGAGTTCGCGCATCCCGGGGTTGAACAGCCAGGCGCCCTCGCCGCGCGTGCGCTCGCCCTCGTCGGAACCGGCGGGGGTGAAGTCGCGGTAGGCCAGGCCCTTGTCGAAGATCACCTGGGCGGCGCGGCGGTGCAGTTCCAGCCGCTCGGACTGGCGGTACAGCTCGTCCCAACCGAGATCGAGCCAGCCCAGGCCCTCGAAGATCGAATCGAGCGATTGCTGGGTATTGCGCTCCACGTCGGTGTCGTCGATGCGCAGAATCACCGTTCCGCGGCGCCCGCGGGCGTAAAGCCAGTTGAAAATGAACGTCCGGGCGCTGCCGATATGGAGAAAACCCGTGGGGGAGGGTGCAAAGCGTACACGAAGCATGAAATGGTGCGGGGCGCCCGAAGAGGGCGCCCTCCGTTTACGTTCCTTCCGACCAACCCGCCAGGTAGGCCTCCTGCTCGGGAGTCAGGCGGTCGATTTTGACGCCCATGGAATCGAGCTTCATCCGGGCTACCTGCTTGTCGAGTTCTTCGGGAACCGAATAGACTTTCTTTTCCAGTTTACTGTGGTTCTTGACCATGTACTCGCTGGCCAGAGCCTGGTTGGCGAAGCTCATGTCCATGACCGAAGCCGGGTGTCCTTCCGCGGCGGCCAAATTGATGAGGCGTCCTTCGCCGAGTACGTAGATGCGGCGCCCGTCGCGGAAGGCGAACTCCTCGACGAACTCGCGGGTCTGGCGGCGCGAGCTGGCCATGCGGCCCAGCGCGTCCAGGTCGATTTCGACGTTGAAGTGCCCGGAGTTGCAGAGAATGGCGCCGTTTTTGAGCTTCTCGAAGTGGTCGCGGGCGATGACGTGCTTGTTGCCGGTCACCGTGACGAAGATGTCCCCGATGGCGGTGGCTTCGTGCATGGACATCACGCGGAAGCCGTCCATCACGGCCTCGATGGCCTTGGTGGGGTCGATTTCGGTGACGATCACGTTGGCGCCCAGGCCGCGCGCGCGCATGGCCACGCCGCGCCCGCACCAGCCGTAGCCGGCCACCACCACGTTCAGCCCGGCGAGCAGCACGTTGGTGGCCCGCACGATGCCGTCGATGGTGCTCTGGCCCGTGCCGTAGCGGTTATCGAAGAGGTGCTTGGTGAGAGCGTCGTTGACCGCCACGATGGGGTACTTCAAAACGCCTTCCTTGGACATGGCGCGCAGCCGGATGACCCCGGTGGTGGTCTCCTCGGTGCCGCCGATGACGTTGGCCGCCAGGTCCTGCCGCTTGGTGTGCAGCAGGGTGACCAGGTCGGCGCCGTCGTCCATGGTGATCTGCGGGCCGTGCTCCGCCGCGGCGGTGAGGTGCTGGTAGTAGACTTCGTTGCTCTCGCCCTTGATGGCGAAAACCGGGATGCCGTAGTCGCGCACCAGGCAGGCCGCCACGTCGTCCTGGGTGGAAAGCGGGTTGGAGGCGCACAGCGCCACCTGCGCGCCGCCGTCCCGGAGGGTCACCATGAGGTTGGCGGTTTCGGTGGTCACGTGCAGACAGGCCGAGATGCGCACGCCGGCCAGCGGCTGCGTCTTGATGAACTCCTTGCGGATGGTTTGCAGCACCGGCATGGACTGGAATGCCCACTCGATGCGGCGCTTGCCAATATCCGCCAGGGCCAGGTCTTTGATATCGCAGGCGATCTGCGGTTGTGTTTCGGTAGCCATCAATTCCTCCATTACGTTAGCGCGTGGCGGCTTCGGCAAGGGCGCCGGCGGCCTGCCGCAGCGCATCGGCCTTGTCGGTGAGTTCCCAGGTGAAGCCGTCGCCGGAGCGGCCGAAATGGCCGAAGGCGGCCGTGGCCCGGTAAATCGGGCGGCGCAGCTTCAGATGCTCGATGATGCCCAGCGGGGTGAGGGGGAAGTGCTCCCGCACCAGCGCGGTGAACTGCGGATCCGGGATGCGGCCCGTTCCGAAGGTGTTCACCATGACGGAAACCGGATCGGCCACCCCGATGGCGTAGGCGAGCTGCACTTCGGCGCGCGTGGCCAGCCCCGCGGCCACCAGGTTCTTGGCGATATAGCGCGCCATGTAGCAGGCCGAGCGGTCCACCTTGGAGGGGTCCTTCCCGGAAAAGGCGCCGCCCCCGTGACGGCCCATCCCGCCGTAGGTGTCCACGATGATCTTGCGGCCGGTCACGCCGGTATCGCCGTGCGGACCGCCGATGACGAAACGGCCGGTGGGGTTGATGTGGTAGCTGGTCTTCTCGTCCACCATGGAAGCCGGGACCACCGGGTCGATGATGTGCTTGCGCACCGCGTCCCGCAAGTCCGCAGTGGAGATGCGGTCGCTGTGCTGGGTGGACACCACCACGGCATCCACGCGCACGGGCTTACCCTTCACGTACTCCACGCTCACCTGGGACTTGCCGTCCGGCCGCAGGAAATCCAGGGTACCCTGCCGGCGCACTTCCGAGAGCCGCTTCACCAGTTGGTGGGCCAGCATGATCGGCAGCGGCATCAGCTCGGGAGTCTCATCGCAGGCATAGCCGAACATCATGCCCTGGTCGCCGGCGCCGCCCGTGTCCACCCCCATGGCAATGTCGCCCGACTGCGACTGGATGGCGTTCAGCACGCCGCAAGTGTGGGCATCGAAACCGAAGGCGGCATCGGTGTAGCCGACGTCCGCGATGGTCCGGCGTACGATGTCAGGAACATTGATCTGGGCCCTGGTGGTGATCTCTCCGGCTACCATGCAGATACCGGTTGTCACCAGGGTCTCGCAAGCTACGCGTCCGGCGGGATCCTGCTCCAACACGGCGTCCAGAACCGCGTCCGAGACCTGGTCGGAAATCTTGTCGGGATGCCCCTCCGTCACCGACTCGGACGTGAAAATGTGCTTCTGATCTTCTGCCATGCGTGTTCTTTAGTCCTCGTTGAAATGGTTGATTTTGCCCGCGCGGAAGCCGCAAACAAACGATTTAGTGTAGCGGAGTGGCATCAAAAGAGTCAACGCAATCGAAACCGGATGGTATGACACGGCACCCGGACGGCAGCCCCGTGCAGCGAGCGGCCGGAGGGTCTTCGCAACCCTTTGATAGGAAGACGTCCGGGGCGCGATTTCCGATACGCCCGGGGGCCCTGGAAGCGCCTCGGGGCGCCGAAATTGCGCGGCGCGCGGCCTAGCGGGCCGCCGTCTGCGCCGCCGGTTTCAGCTTGCTCAGGATGCGGTCGCCCAGCCAGAGGTGGTCCCACCACTCCATGGGGTTCACCTGCACCCCGTCGATCTGCATGCTGTAGTGCAGGTGGTCGCCGCCGGCCAGCCCGGTGGCGCCGCTGCGGCCGATGATCTGTCCCTTTTTTACCATCTCCCCCACCTTGGCCTCGAAGCGGCTCAGGTGGCCGTAGATGGATTGCAGCGCGAAGCCGTGGTCGATCACCATGCAGTTGCCGTAGATGCCCAGGTCGTCCGCAAAGATGACGCGGCCGTGGTTGGAGGCCCGCACGGGAGCCTGCTGTACGTCGGAGAGGTCGTAGCCCAGGTGCACCTGCTGGTCCACCTTCTTGCCCTTGTAGATGTAGTTGCGCACGTCGGCGAACAACGACTCTTCCTTGCCCAGCCGGGTGAAGGGGCCCTCCCACAACACCCGCTCCTCGGTCCTGAAACGCAAATCCGCCAGCGCCTGGTTGTTCTTTTGGCGCATATCGCGGTTGATGCGCAGGTAGCGGTCGATGAGTTCCCCGGAACCATTGGGATCGATCTGCGCCACTACCTTCTCCAGGAAAGCGTCGCTCAGCTCGAAGTCGCGCACGCGGAATTTCTTGGGGAAGAGCTTGAACCAGAAGGTGGCTTTGGCCATGGCGCCGGTGGGGTTGGTGGCGTAGACCATGGGGGTGTGGCCGGGCTCGAGGTCCCAGGGATAGGCGAACATGGCGAAGCGCTCGCCGGGAGCGCCGCCGGGCAGGGGCCAACTGCGGAAGGTGTAGGGGCCCACCTTCACTCCGGCTTCGGTCCAGTAGCCGGAAGGAGTGAAGGTGACCAGTTCCATACCGCCCTGGTTGACGTAGTGCTGATGGCCGTCGGCCACCACGCGCGGCGGCTGGGTGGCCACCTCGACGTCGAAGGCCACGCTGTCGGTGCGCCCCCGCAGGTCGTTGGACACCGCCTCGATCACCAGCCGGGCTTTGCCGTCCTTCAGCTCCGAAGCCTTGCTCTTGCCGGCCACGAACTGCACCTGGCGGGGTTCTTCCTCCACCCGCCAGAAGGTCAGGCGCCGGGCCGGGTTGCGCTGGTCGTAGACCGTGTGGCGCGTTCCGTCCTGTTCCACCCAGGCGGTCAGGCGGCGTACGCCGTGCGAATTGGCCACCCGTACCGTAACCGGGGTCTCCATCCCGATGGCCTTCACCGGCGGTTCCACCGCGAGGGACGTGCCGCCGGAAATGGCAAACAGCCAGATGCCGCCCACCAGGACGGCTGCGACGATGATTGCGAAAAACTTACCCACTTTTCCTGGTCCAGTGATCGATCCAATCGATGAAGGTCTTGTGCCAAAGCACGCTGTTCTGCGGCTTCAGAATCCAGTGCCCTTCGTCGGGGAACAACAACAGCTTGGAGGGTACCTTCTGCAATTGAAGGGCCGTGAATAGCTGGAGCCCCTGGCCGTAGGGCACCCGGTAATCCTGCTCGCCGTGGATCACCAGCGTGGGGGTGCGGAATTGAGCGGCGTAGTTGGCCGGCGACCAGCGGTCGTAGACCTCGGGTTTCTCCCACGGCGCGCCGCCGAACTCCCAGAGCGGGAACCACAGTTCCTCGGTTTCGCCGAACATGCTGCGCAGCTCGTACACTCCGGCGTGAGAGACCAGGGCCTTGAAGCGTCCCGTCTGACCCAGAATCCAGTTGACCATGTAGCCGCCGTAGGAACCGCCCGCGGCGGCCATGCGGCTGGCATCCACGTAGGGCAGGGTGGCCAGGTGGTCCGTGACGGCCATGATGTCGTCGAAAGGCAGGCCGCCCCAGTTGTTGTTGATCTCGTCGATAAACTTCTGCCCGTAGCCGGTCGAGCCGCGGGGGTTGGGCATCACCACCACGTAGCCGGCGGCGGCGAAGATCTGCGGATTCCAGCGATAGCTCCAGCTCTGCCGCCAGGCGCTCTGCGGCCCGCCGTGAATCAGCACCAGCACGGGGTAGGTGCGGTCCGGCCGGAAGCCGTAGGGCTTCAGCAGGAAGGAGTGGATCCGGGCGCCCTCGTCGCCTTCCACCCAGAACTCCTCGAATGGAGTGAGCTGGCGGCTGTTGAGGATGGGCTCGTTCAGCCGGGTGAGCGGCAGGGCCGCGCCGCCGGTGGAGGACGCGCGGTAGATCTCCAGCGGCGCCGCGCCGCTCTGGCCGGCGTAGATCATGGTCTTGCCGTCCGGGGTGAACTGCATGTCCGAGAGCTGGCTTTCGCCGCCGGCGGCCACCCGGACCTCCCCGCCCGCCACGGAAACGAACTGAATGGCCTGCCGCCCGCGGTCTTCGGTAGTGAAGAAGAGCTTGGAGGAATCCGGCGACCAGGTGAAGCCGGTCACCCAGCGGTCGATGGTGTCGGTCAGGGAAGTGAGGCGGCCGGTAGCGCGCTCGAGCACCTGGAGCCGCCAGCGGTCGCTTTCATAGCCGGGGCGCGCCTGCGAGAGAAAGGCCAGGTAGTTGCCGTCGGGGCTGTAGAGCGGGCCCATGTCCGCGGCCGGGTTGGGGGTGACCTTCAGCGCCTCGCCGCCCTCGATGGGGACCACGTACAGGTCGGTGTTGGTGCTGGTGGCGGGCTCCGGGTCGGCGTTCATCACGTAACAGACTTCCTGGCCGTCGGGCGAGATGGCGTAGCCGTCGGGACCGCCCAGCGAAAAGGTGGGGACGTCGCGGTCGCCCGGCGTGAGGTCGCGCGGGGCGCCGCCGGAAACCGGCACCGCCAGCAGATGGCTGCGCCGCGCCGCCTGCCAGCGGTTCCAGTGGCGGTAGAGCAGCCCGGTGTAGATGCGGGCCTGGACCTTGCTGTTCTTCTCCGCCGAGAGGCGCTGGAAGTTGCAGGCGTCGTCGGCGCCGCACTCCGGATAGACCTCGCTGGTGAAGAGCAGGTGCTTGCCGTCGGGCGAGAACAGCACGCCGGAGGCTTCGGTCGCCAGCGACGTCACCTGGCGCGGGCGGGCGCCGTCGGCGTCCATCATCCACACCTGCGAGGAGCCGCTGCGGTCGGAGATGAAGGCGATCTGGCGGGAATCCGGCGACCATTGCGGCCGCTCGTTGTTGTCGCCCTCGTGGGTGATGCGGATGGGCGTGCCGCCGTGGGTGGGCACCACGTAGATGTGGCGCCGTCCCTTGTTCGCGGCCATGTCGATGGTTTGAGCGGTGAAGGCCACCTTGAGGCCGTCCGGCGAGATCCGCGGCTCGCCGATGCGGGTCAGCCTCATCATGGCGTCAACATCGAAGGGCTGCTTCTGGGCAAACAGGGCCGCAGCAGAAGCCGCCAGCAACAGGAGGGCGCGGCGCATATACCCGATTGTAGCGCGAGGCGCTATGCGGCTCGTTTCCGCCCGTACCGGCAGCGCCGGACTCCAGCGCCGCCCGCGGCCGGCCAACCTACACTCTCCCCGCACGGACGCTCGGATACGCGGCGTGTTAGCATGAATGTTTCCGACACTCCCCGAAAACGCCTGGAACTTACGTTTTGATTCGCGCCGTTAAAGGAACCCGGGACTTGCTGCCCCCCGCAACCGCGGTCTGGAACCGCGTGGAGGAGGTCGCGCGAGAGGTCTTCCGGGTCTACAACTACCACGAAATCCGCACCCCCATCCTGGAGGAAACCCAGCTCTTTGCCCGCGGCGTGGGCCAGGAGACCGACATCGTCACCAAAGAGATGTACACCTTCCAGGACCGGGACGGCTCCTCTCTCACGCTGCGCCCGGAGGCCACCGCTTCGGTGATCCGGGCCTACATCGAGCACCGCCTGGACCAGCGGCCCGGCGTGCAGAAGCTCTGGTACATGGGGCCCATGTTCCGCCGCGAGCGGCCGCAGAAGGGGCGCTACCGGCAGTTCTTCCAGATCGGCGCGGAGGCCATCGGCTCGGAATCGCCCGCCCTGGACGCGGAGATCATCGAGATGGTGGTCGAACTCCTCCGCCGCGTGGGCCTGGAAGACTTCACCGTGCTGCTCAATTCCGTGGGCTGCCCCGAGTGCCGGCCGGCCTACGTCGAGCTGCTCAGGAAGGAGCTGGAAGCGGTCGCGGGCGCCATGTGCGAAGACTGCCGCCGGCGCGCCGTGACCAACCCGCTGCGCGTGCTCGACTGCAAAGTGGAAGGCGACCAGCCCATCATCGAGAGGCTGCCCTCCATTCTGGATCACCTCTGCCAGGTCTGCCGGCCGCACTTCCAGGCTGTTAAGAGCTACCTGGACGACCGGGGCATCGGCTACGAAATCCGGCCGCGGCTGGTGCGCGGGCTGGACTACTACATGCGCACGACCTTCGAAGTCGTGCACGGCGCGCTGGGAGCGCAGAACTCGGTGCTGGGCGGGGGCCGCTACGACGGGCTGGCCGAAGCGCTGGGGTCCAAGGTGCACGCGCCCGGCATCGGCTTTTCCATCGGGGAAGACCGCCTGGTGATGATCGTCGAGGGCCGCCACCAACCCGCCGCGCTCGACCTGTTGATCGCTCCCATGGGCGAACCCGCGCTGCGCCGCGCCGCCGCGGTGGCGCGCGAACTCCGCCGGGCGGGAGCATCGGTGGAGGTCGTGGAAGCCAGGCTGAAACGCGCTCTCGAATTGGCCAATAAGATGGGCGCGCGCTTCACCCTCATCATCGGCGAAGACGAGCTGGCCCTGGGCCGATATACATTGAAAGACATGACCACGGGAGAACAGGAGCGCTTGATGGAGGCCGAAATTCCCGGCCGCCTCGCCCCTGTCTCTCAGAACGCAGTGCCTTAATCCGCAATCTTATGGAACCCTCCGTACCACTCGACTTTCTTGGCGACCTGAGGCGAACTCACACCTGCGGCCAGTTGCGCGCCGGCGATGCCGGCCGCCGCGCCATCCTCATGGGCTGGGTGCATCGCCGCCGCGACCTCGGCGGCGTCATCTTCGTGCACCTGCGCGACCGCGAGGGCGTCTCCCAGGTGGTCTTCCACGCCGAGGTGGACGCCGGCGTGCACGCGCGGGCGGAGATGCTGCGCGCCGAGTACGTCATCGCCGTCGAAGGCCGCGTGGAGATGCGCTCGCCCGATACCATCAACCCGGCGCTCGCGACCGGAGAGGTGGAGCTGGTGGCGGAGAAGCTCTGGATCCTCAACGAGTCCCGCACCCCGCCCTTCCCCATGGAAGATGACGTGGAGGTGAACGAGGACGCACGGCTGACCTACCGCTACGTGGACCTGCGGCGGCCGCAGATGCAGCGCAATATCATGCTGCGCTCCCGCATCTCCTTCGCCGTCCGCGAGTGTTTGAACAGCCAGGGGTTTCTCGAGATCGAGACGCCGTTTCTGACGCGCTCCACCCCGGAGGGCGCGCGCGACTACCTGGTGCCCAGCCGCGTGCAGCCGGGGTCGTTCTACGCCCTGCCGCAATCGCCCCAGCTCTTCAAGCAACTGCTGATGGTGAGCGGCTTCGAGAAGTATTTCCAGATCGTGCGCTGCTTCCGCGACGAGGACCTGCGCGCCGACCGCCAGCCGGAGTTCACCCAGATCGACCTGGAGATGTCCTTCCCCCAACAGGAGCGCATCTTCGAGGTCATCGAGCCGCTCATGCGGCGCGTCTGCGCGGAGGCGGGCTTCGATATCCCCATCCCCTTCCCGCGCCTCACCTACGCGGAGGCCATGCGCAGCTACGGCAGCGACAAGCCGGACCGGCGCATCGCCCCGATGCACGGGGTGGAGGACATCCTGCCGGACCTGGCGGCCGAGGGCCTGCCGTTGCAGGCCATCCACATCCCCGGCACCGGCGTCCTCAGCCGCAAAGAGCGCGATGACCTGAGGGCCTGGGGCAACCAGCACGGGCTGCGCGTCTTCGACGATATGAAGCGCCTCGAGCGCGACTATCCCGCTCAGCTTGCCGCCATCCGGGAACGCACCGGCGCGGGCCCGGAAGACCTGCTGCTGCTGGCCACCTGGGACGGCGAACCCAAGGGACACCGCCCCGAGGAGGCTGTGCTGGTAGCCTGCGGGCAGCTCCGCCTGCACGCCGCCCACAAGTTCAACAGCCGCCACAAGCGGCTCGATCCGAAAAACTTCCAGTTTCTCTGGGTGGTGGACTTCCCCATGTTCGAGTGGAACGAGGAGGAGAACCGCTGGACCGCGGCGCACCATCCCTTCACCTCGGTGCACGACGAGGACCTGGAGAAGCTCACCAGCGACCCGGCGCACTGCCGGGCCAAGTCCTACGACCTGGTGTTGAACGGCATCGAGTTGGGTTCCGGGTCGATTCGTATCCACCGCCGCGACGTGCAGTCGCACGTCTTCGCCGCCCTGGGCTTCAGCGAGGAAGAGGCGCGCCGCCGCTTCGGCTTCCTGCTCGAAGGGCTGGAGTACGGCGCCCCGCCGCACGGCGGCATCGCCCTGGGGCTGGACCGGCTGGTTATGCTGCTGGCCGGGGAAAGCTCCATCCGGGACGTCATCCCGTTCCCCAAGACGGCGCGCGGAACCGACCTGATGTGCGACGCGCCCGCGCCGGTGCCCGAACGCCAACTGCGCGAGCTGGGTCTTGCACTCCGCAAGCGCTGACTGGCCACAACGAGACGGGGCGGCCTTTCGCCGGTCTCCTGGGCGGCTGGGCTAAGGCCCGCGTATAATCAGACTGTTATTCCATAGGAGGGATGCACTTGCGAAAGAAAATCACGGTTGTCGGCGCCGGAAACGTCGGCGCCAACTGCGCTCTTCGTATTGCTGATAAGGAACTTGCCGATGTCGTGCTGGTGGATGTAGCGGAAGGGATACCGCAAGGCAAGGCGTTGGACCTGCTGGAGTCCGGGCCCGTCCAGGGCTATGACGTGAGCATCACGGGTGCGAACGACTACGAGCCCACCGCCAACTCCGATATCGTGATCATCACCGCCGGCTTCGCCCGTAAGCCCGGCATGAGCCGCGACGACCTGTTGCTGGCCAACTACGACATCGTCCGCGGCGCTACCGAACAGGCCGTCAAATACTCCCCCGACAGCATCCTCATCGTGGTCACCAACCCGCTGGATGCCATGTGCCAGACCGCTTACTGGGCGTCGGGCTTCGCCAAGAACCGGGTCATCGGGATGGCCGGAGTGCTGGACACCGCCCGTTTCCGTACCTTCATCGCCGAGGAGCTGAAGGTCTCGGTCGAAAACATCACCGCCGTTGTGCTGGGCGGCCACGGCGATACCATGGTGCCGGTGGTGCGGCTGAGCAGCGTCTCCGGCATTCCGCTCACCGAACTGCTGGATAAGGCCACGCTCGACCGCCTGGTGGACCGCACCCGCAACGGCGGCGCCGAGATCGTCAAGTACCTGAAGGCCGGCAGCGCCTACTACGCCCCTTCGGCAGCCGCGGTCGAGATGGCCGAGTCCATCCTGAAAGACAAGAAGAAAGTGCTGCCCTGCGCCGCGTACCTCGAAGGCGAGTACGGCATCAACGGCCTCTTTGTCGGGGTGCCTGTAAAACTGGGCGCCCGGGGCATCGAGCAGATTTACCAGATCCGCCTGGAGCCCGAGGAGCAGGCCATGCTCCAGAAGAGCGCCGCGGCGGTCGAAGAAGTGGTCAACGTGATCCGCAAGAAACACCAGGCCCAGGCCTGAGTCCCAGTGGGGCGCCGCAGCCGGCGCCCCCGCCAAAAGTTTACTTGCACTTTGCAACCTACCCCTGCTAGCATCCTGAAAGTGCCTGGCAAGTCCGGCCGCCGTTCCGGTTGTCCGGTCAGCGTATCGCTGGAACTGTTCGGCGACCGCTGGTCGTTGCTCATCGTACGCGACATGATGGTGCGGGGGTTCCGCACCTTCGGGGAGTTTCGGGAGTCGGGCGAGGGAATCGCCACCAACATCCTGGCCGACCGTCTGCGGAAACTGCAGCATGCGGGAATCGTAGTGGCGGAGGTGGAGGAAACCGACGCACGAAGACTGAATTACCGGCTTACCGAGAAGGGTATCGATCTGGCGCCGGTGCTGCTTGAAATGCTGATCTGGGCGGCACGGCACGAGGAGACCAGCGCGCCCTGCGCGTTGATCGAACAGATCGAGAAGAACCGGGAGGGTTTTCTGGCGGAAGTCCGGCGGCGCTGGAAAGAGAGGGATCCGGCGCCGATCATGCCAAGGTTCACTCAGTAAACCAGACACTCAGATAGGGGGAGAGAACCATGAGCGGAGTTCGGGTGCTGGTCGGCACCCGCAAGGGAGCGTTCATCCTTGCGGCCGACGGCAAGCGCCGGCAGTGGGAAGTCAGCGGACCCCACTTTGCCGGCTGGGAAGTCTATCACATCAAGGGATCGCCCGCCGATCCCAACCGGCTGTACGCTTCGCAATCCAGCAGTTGGAACGGGCAGGTGATTGAGCGCTCCGACGACGGCGGGCGCACGTGGACGGCGGTGGGAAACCAGTTCGCCTACCGGAGAACGCCGGGGACGCACCAATGGTACGATGGCACGCCGCATCCCTGGGAGTTCAAGCGGGTATGGCACCTGGAGCCGTCGCCGGACGATCCCGACGTGGTCTATGCCGGGGTCGAGGACGCGGCCCTGTTCCGCTCCGATGACGGCGGCCACACGTGGACGGAACTCGAAGGGCTGCGCTGCCAGGGTTCCGGTGCGGCCTGGCAGCCCGGCGCGGGCGGCATGTGCCTCCACACCATCCTGCTGGACCCCGTAGACAAGCGCCGCATCTACACCGCCATCTCGGCGGCGGGCGCCTTCCGCAGCGACGACGGCGGCGGCACGTGGCGCCCCATCAACCGCGGGCTGCGCTCCCAGTACATCCCCGACGAAACGGCCGAGGTGGGGCATTGCGTGCACCGCATCGCCATGCACCCCTCGCGCCCCAACGTGCTGTTCATGCAGAAGCATTGGGACGTGATGCGCAGCGACGACGCGGGCGACTCCTGGCGCGAAGTGAGCGGCAACCTCCCCACGGACTTCGGCTTCCCCATCCAGGTGCACGCCCACGAGCCGGACACGGTCTACGTGGTGCCCATCAAGAGCGATTCCGAGCACTACCCGCCGGAAGGGAAACTGCGGGTCTACCGCAGCCGCAGCGGCGGGGACGAGTGGGAGCCGCTCACCGAGGGACTGCCGCAGCGGGACTGCTACGTGAACGTGCTGCGCGACGCCATGGCCGTCGATACGCTCGACTCCTGCGGCGTCTACTTCGGCTCCACCGGCGGCCAGGTCTACGCTTCCGCCGACTCCGGCGACAGTTGGACCGCCATCGTGCGGGACCTCCCGCCGGTGCTTTCCGTGGAGGTCCAGACGCTGCCATGATCCGGGTGGTCTTGCCGCCGAACCTGCGGGCGCTGGCGGGATTGCCGGCCGAAGTGCTGGTGGAAACAGGGGGGCCGGCGACCCAGCGCGCCGTGCTCGACGCGCTCGAGGCACGCTATCCCGCGCTGCGGGGCACCATCCGGGACCACGCCACCGGCCTGCGGCGGCCCTTCATGCGCTTCTTCGCCTGCGGCCAGGACCTCTCGCACGAGCCACCCGACGCTCCACTGCCGCCGGAGGTGGCCGGCGCCGCCGAGCCGTATCTCATCGTCGGCGCCATCGCGGGCGGGTAACACGGCGCGCCAATCGGCTCCCTTGCCATAAAAAAACCGGGCGCCGTTGAGAGCGCCCGGCCGAGGAGACCTGTGGGCCGCTCGAAGGCGGCGGCCCGCAGGATGGAGGAGATACTCTTTTACGCCAGAAGTCCGCCGTGGCCCAGACAGGCGACTTCCCAGCCCGAGACATGGTAGCGCGCCAGCAGCGGCGGCAGCACCAGGTCCACCACGTTCGGCTTGGCCGAACGGAAGCAGCCGGGGGCCGAAAGAATCGGAGTTTCGTCTTTGTAACCCAGCAACAACAGGTTGCCCGGCTCCACGGGGGCCAGAAAGCGCTCAAACTGCGCCCCTACCTTGAGCATGGCCTGCCCGATCACATCTTCCGGGCCGGCCGGAGCGGTAGTCGAAGCCACCAGGACCGCGGTCGGCTTGGAACGCAACAGGTGTTGCAGCGCCCGGGTCACCTGCGCTTCGTCTTCAAGCGCGGACAGCACAAAGGTGGCTGTCACGCCGAAGCGCTCCAGGCGTTGCCGCATGATGTTCTCGAATAACTGGCGGGCCCGGTCTCCGTTGATGGGGTCCGTGTAGAGCACCGCGATGGTGGGGTTGCGGATGGGACGCGCCTGCATGATCGGTCCGCGGTCCCGCAGAATCGCCAGCACCGCGTCGAGTTGTTCGCGCGATACCGCAAACGGTGCGCTCTTCACGGTAGAAATGCGCTGGCCCGGAATGGCGTAGCTGAAGTTCAGGGAAGTGGCGATCACAATGCTGGCGGTGGAGTTGATCTGCTTCAGAAGTTCGTCGTCCACCAGCACGCAACACTTTTCGGTGGCCATCAAATTGGCGCGGCC
Organism: Bryobacteraceae bacterium; assembly: GCA_041685075.1. Lineage (GTDB taxonomy): Bacteria > Acidobacteriota > Terriglobia > Bryobacterales > Bryobacteraceae > JAMCRM01. The sequence goes on along the minus strand of JAWLGN010000012.1, from coordinate 6,018 downwards.
CCCGGCTGCAAGCCGGATCTCGAAGCTGCCGCAACCCATTTCGCTAGCTACCGCACAAACCGCTTCGTCCTCGCCAACTTCGCCCTCCTCCAATTCGGTAACCCAGATCGTCTCCAGGCCCTCTGACTCCAGGATGCGGATGTCTTCTTCGCTGATCACATGTCCTTTGGCCAGAAGCTTCTTCCCGCCGGGGCGGAATACGGTACAGCAAAGAACTCTACCAGTTGAAGATTTCACGTCAACGGTCTGCGCTCTCATGCTCCCTCACAGTTGGTTGGATGATGGTTTGATTTCAGGACTGTCAGATCCTATATGTAATTATACACACTGTTCACAAATTGGTGAGACCAAATTCGGCGCGTATCGGAATACAATTTTGCGGGGTAAACAATACCCTATTTGGGGGTAGATAGGTATTTCGTAATGGGTAGGGGGGTGAGTAAGGCCTCGGCCGCCGTGGGCCGCGCGCCCCATGCCTGATAATGCTCGGGCTGCAACACGTTCAGTACCGCTATCTCGTCGCAACACTGGAACTTAGGGCATCGCAGGCAATCTTTCCACACCTTGAGGGGAAGTTCACCACGTTCAACCTCTCGAAAGCCGGACTTGCGGAAAAAATCTACAACATATGTAAAAGCAAAAACGGCATGGAGGGAATAATTCCGCGCTTCTTCGAGTAATGCTTCCACCAAACGGCGGCCTACTCCGTGCTTTTTTGCGTGGTCGTGCACGGCCAGGGAGCGGATCTCTCCCATCGTGGGGCTGTAGAAGTGCAGGGCGCCGCAACCGGCCAGGCGGTCCTGGTGAAGCGCCACCGTGAAGTCCCGGATGTTCTCCGACAGCTCGAACTCGGTGCGGGGGAGCATGATGCCCCGGGCGGCATAGCCGTTGATGAGGTCGAGAATCGGTCCGATGTCGCTCATGACGGCTTTGCGCACGGTCAGGGAGATTCCGGGGACGGCCGGTTCCCTCACGCAATCGGCGGTGAGCCCGCTGATCATAGCGTCATCCGGGTGCCGGCGGGTTCGTCCGCCAGTACCCGCTCCAGGATGCCCTCGGCGGCGCCGGGGGCGATGCGCACCTGTCCCACGCCCTGTTCGAGCGCGGAGTGGGCGGCGTTCAGCTTGGCCTGCATGCCGCCGGTCGCGACGCCCGAGGCGATGAGGGCCTGGCTTTCCGCCGCAGAGAGCTGCGGCAACAGGCGTTTATCGCCGTCCAGCACGCCGGCCACGTCGGTGAGGAAGACCAGCAGGTCGGCGCCGAAGCCGGCGGCGCAGGCTACCGCCATCTGGTCGGCGTTGACGTTGTAGAGATGCCCCTGGCGATCTCCGCCCACGCAGGCCACCACCGGTAAATACCCGCCCGCGATCAACGTGCGCAGCAGCCCGGGGTTGGCCTTCAGAACGCGCCCCACGGCGCCCAGCGCGGGGTCCATCTGTTCGGCCTCCACCAGGCAGGCGTCGATGCCGCTGATGCCCACGGCTTCGGCGCCCGCGGCCACCAGGCTGGCCACCAGTTCGCGGTTCACGCTGCCGGCCACCACCTTGACCACCGCGTCGAGCGTTTCCGGAGTGGTTACCCGGAGGCCGTTGACGAAATGGCTCGCAACGCCGCGTTCGGTCAGGAAGCGGGTCATCTGCTTGCCGCCTCCGTGCACCACCGCCAGTTCCAGCCCACGGCGCGAGGCGGCCGCGACCTGGCAGGCCAGCGACCGCCGCATCTCCGGCGCGTCCAGCAGGGTGCCGCCGAGCTTTACCAGTACCTTCACAGCAGGCCCTCGGCTTCGTCGTAGCCCAACATCAGGTTCATGTTCTGGATGGCCTGCCCGGCGGCGCCCTTCACCAGGTTGTCGATGGCGCTCACCACGACGGCGCGGCAGGTGGCCGGGTCGAAGGTCACCCCGATGTCGCAGAAGTTGGTGTGCTGCACGGCGCGCAGGTCCGGAAAATGTCCCGGCCGGTAGACCCGGATGAAGCGCTCCCCCGCGTACCGGCGCTCGTAGACGGCAGCCAGTTCGGCCGCGCTCTTCAATACGTCCGAGCGGAAATAGATGGTCTCGAGAATGCCGCGGTGGATGGGCAGCAGTTGCGCCGTAAAGCTGAACTCGTGCTCCTCGAGCTTCGAAATCATGAGCACCTCCGGCACGTGCCGGTGGGTCAGGATCGAGTAGGCCGAGAAGTTCTCCGTCACCTCGCAGAAATGCGTCTTCAGGCTGGGCTTGCGGCCCGCGCCGCTGACACCGGACTTGGCGTCGCAAACCACGCCCGCGCGGCGGTCGATCACCCCGGCTTCCACCAGCGGCGCAATTGCCAGGTTGGCCGCCGTGGGATAGCAGCCCGGGTTTGACAGCAAACGCGCCCCGGGAACGGCTTCGCGGCAGTACTCCGGCAGCCCGTAGACGGCCTCGGCCAACAGTTCCGGCTGGGTGTGCTCGGCCTTGTACCAGGCAACGTGGTTTTCCGGAGTGCGCAGGCGGAAGGCCCCGCTGATGTCGACCACCCGCGCTCCGGCATCGAGCATTACCGGCGCCAGTTCCATCGAGACTTCCGCCGGCGTCGCCAGGAAGACGATCTTCAACCCGGCTTCCCGAACAGCCTCGGGCGTACAGGGCAGGCTGCGGTGCACCTTGTGCGCCGCGGCATCCTCGCGGTGCTCCAGCAGCACCGGCTTCACATGCGGATGGCGATCGAGAAGGCGCACCAACTCCGCGCCGCTGTACCCGCGATGTCCGACGATTCCGGCTAGAACGCTCATGACTAGTTATTCACTCTGCTGAATAATTATACACCACCAGGCGCCGCGACGCCGCACGCCGGGAGTTGTGCGCGTGCACCTTGACGAAGCGAGGCGCCTCAGGGGGACGGTGGATCCACTTCAGGCCTGCTCGGCGGGCCGGTAGTTTCGGTCGCCGGGGGGCAAAAAGATTATTCTTCTACCCGGCGAGAGAGTTGTCAAACCGCCCCAGGGAGTCGGCCAGCAGAATGGCCTCCGCCAGTTCCCTCATGGGGCGGCGGGTGCGGCGGCTTTCGTTGCGCAGGCGCAGGTAGGCTTCTTCTTCGGTGAGGTTGGCGGCGCGCTGGAGCACACCCTTGGCGCGCTCGATCAGTTTGCGGGTTTCGAGGCGGCGCTCGATCTCCATCTTCTCCTCTTCCAGCCGCGCCCTGGCGATGACTCCCCCGATCTGCTGGCCCAGGTAGACCATCATGGCCACCTCCTCGGGGCTGTGCGGATGCGGGTCCTTGTGATGCACGTTGATCACCCCGATCACCGCGCCCGCGCTGAGCAGCGGCGCCGAGAGCACGGCCTCGTAGGTATCTTCCACCAGGCTGGAGAAACGTTTGAAGCGCTCGTCTTTGTAGGCGCTGTACGGAATCGCCACCACGGAACCGTGCTCCGCGACCCATCCGGTGATGCCTTCGCCCGGGCGGAGGTGCAGCCGCCCCACCTCCCCGGTATGCTGGATCTGCGAAGCGCGCAGCACCAGGTCGCCGCCGTCCCGCTCCGGCAGGTAGACCAGGCAGGCATCGGAGCGCGTGACCTCCGCCGCCAGCCGGATCAGTTCCGTCAGGATCTCGTCCACCTTCAGTGCGGAACTCGCCAGGTTGCTGATCCGGTACAGCAGTTCCGGATCCGCCGGACTCGCGCCGCCCATCGTCCCCATACCCATACAATGCAGCGGGAAGGCCCCGAACCGAAACGCAACGTTCTTATCGGCTCGATTCAAAGTTTCGATTTGGTTTGCGAACTCCTGCCCCCTTAGAATCGCCACATGGCGCCCCGCAGCGCCCGACGGTTTTCCGGGGCACACCCGGGCAGCGGCTCCCCGTCGCGCCGTTTGCACCCAGACTTTCCCCCAGTGGAGATTCGCAATGAAACGGACGACGTGTACAGCGGTGCTGCTGGCGCTGATGCCGGCCGCCGCGCTTGCCGCGGATCCGCCGGCGGCCGGCTGGTCCATCGGACGCATACAGCTTTCCGGCCTGATCGACGGCTACTACAGCTTGGGCTTCAACCATCCGGCTTCCCGTACCAGCCAGCTCCGTAACTTCGAGGACCAGACCAACCAGTTCAGTCTGAACATGGCCAAGCTGGTGATGGAGCAGACGCCGGAGCCGCTGGGCTTCCGCCTGGATCTGGGTTTCGGCCGCGCCTTCGATATCATGCACGGCGCCTCCCAGGAGCCCGCCGCCTTCCGCGCCATTGAGCAGATCTATGTCAGCTACAAGCCGCCGGCGGCGGGAGGCCTGCAGTTCGATTTCGGCAAGTTCGTCACCGCGGCTGGGGCCGAGGTGATCGAGACCGACGCCAACTGGAACTACTCGCGCTCGCTGCTGTTCGCCCTGGCACTCCCCTACCATCACTTCGGCTTGCGCGCCACCATGCCGCTGGGATCGCACTTCAGCGCCGGCGCCTCCCTGGTGAACGGCTGGAACAACGTCAACGACAACAACAGCGGCAAGACCCTGGGGCTTACCGGGTCGTTCAATATTTCGCAGCTCACCTGGACCCACACTTACTACACCGGGCCGGAAAAGGAAGGCACTAACCGGGGTTTCCGGCATCTTTACGACACCACCCTGTTGCTGAACCCCGCCGGCCGTGCCTCGATGTACCTCAACTTCGATTACGGGGTGGACCGCCACGCGGCCGGCGGCTCCAGCCGCTGGGTGGGTGTGGCCGGTGCCGCACGGTTCGCCCTCCACCGGCGCCTGGCGCTGGCGCCTCGCCTGGCCTGGTTCAACGATGCCGACGGCTTCGCCACCGGCGCGGTGCAAAAGCTCAAGGAAACCACCCTGACTGCCGAATTCCAGGTGAGGGAGGGCGTTCTTACCCGGCTGGAGTATCGCCGCGACTGGTCCAACCAGCCGTACTTCGACCGCGGCGCGTCCCCGGCGCGCTCCAGGCATCAGGACACCCTGCTGCTCGGCCTGGTGGCCTACTTCGGGCCGGACCGCTGATAGACGCCCGGCTCAACGCTCGGCCACTGAGCGCGAGGCCAACTCCCCGATGATGGGCAGGGAGTAGGCCTCTTCCTGGCTGGCCTTGATGATCATGAAAATCCAGAGGCCCACAATGGCCAGCCGCAACAGCGCGGCGAAGGGAAAATACCTCACGAAGCCGAACATCGGCCCCAGCACGTGGTCCACGATCAGCCAGGCGACAAACAGATAGATGCCCTGGAAGGCGTGGAAGCGCACCGTGCGGTGATCGCGGAATCGGTCCGCCGCCAGCACCACAATGGCGCCGATCCAACCAACTAAGGGGATATAGCAGAGCACCGAAGCCGTACGGGGGCTGACCGAAGCGAGGAAATCGCGCTGGGGTCCGGGCGCGGCCGGCTGCCGCGAACCGCATCGCCCGCAGTAGGCGTCGGCCTCCCCAACCTGGTTCCCGCACTGGCTGCAGTAGGGCATCCTAAACCGTACATACGTAGGATAAGCCTTGTGTGTTCAATCGCGCCAGCGGGGCAACTCGCTGCGGCGGGCGAACCCGGTGCACCCATTCGCACGCGCGCGGCACCCGGCCCACGCCGCGCGGCCCCGAGTGGCGGGCCGATTGCTTCGCCCACCGGGAGCCGGCGCGTATGCCGGGAAAGGGGATTTTGATGACACACCGACTTCTGTCCGTGATCTGCATGCTCGCACTCGCCCTGGGGCTGGGATGCTCCCGGGAACAGCGAGGTGAGGCCGAACGAGCGGGAGAAGGAGCCGCCGGCCAGGCCGAACGAGCGGGAGAAGACGCCGCCGGACGGGCCGGGCGAGCGGGAGAAGACGCCGCCGGCCGGGCCGGCCAGGCTGTCGACGACATGACCGTCACGGCGCGCGTTAAGAGCCACCTTGCCGCCGATGAAGGCCTCCGCACCGTCACCGATATCAACGTCGATACCGAGGACGGCGTGGTGCGGCTGTCCGGCACGGTTCCCACCGAGGAGGCCAAGCAGATGGCCGAAAAGGTAGCCGCGCGGGCCGAGGGCGTCCGTTCGGTACAGAATGACCTGAGGGTCGGGGAATCCCGGCA
>JAWLGN010000011.1:0-39321 GCA_041685075.1 Bryobacteraceae bacterium | reverse complement strand
AGTTCCTTTCGCATGCGGCTCTGCGCCGTTGGATTCACCTCTTCGCAGCGTAACCCGCGGCAACTGCGAATCGGCGGCTGGTCGCTCCATATTGACTGAACCGGCATTTACGGGCGGCGTTTGGAACCGCCGCCCCCCAGCACCCGCTCGGGTCGAAGCTCTTTTGTAGTAGTGAGTTATACTACTACTTCAGTAAATGAAGGCTGCACGGAGTTCCCTGCCTGCCGAGCCGGAAGTGCCCGCCGGCATCTCCGCAGCGCAAGTGGAAGAACAGTTACGGCGCATTCTGGCCAGTGAGCGGTTCGCGCACTCCGAACGGCTCCGGCGCTTTCTCCAGTACGTGGTCGAGGAAACGCTGGCCGGCCGCGGGGATAAGCTGAAGGAATACTCCCTCGGGGTGGCGGTTTTCAACCGGGATGCCTCCTACGATCCCCGTACCGACCCCATCGTGCGGGTCGAAGCGGTGCGGCTCCGGTCGCGGCTGAGCGAATACTACAGTTCGCAGGGAAGCGACGATCCCCTGATCATCGAGTTGCCCCGTGGCAGCTACACTACCACGGTGCGCTGGCGCAGCGCCGGACAGGAATCGCAAATTGCCCAGCTCAGGCGATGGCGCTGGATCCGGAATGCCTCTATTGCCGCCGCGCTGGTGATGGCTGCCCTTTCGACGGCGCTGTTTCTCCAGAACCGCTCGCTGAGGGAAGAGGCCGCGGCCCTGCCGCCGCCGTTAGTTGCCGCCGACAGGTCTCCCATTTGGGGACCCATCCTCGCCAGCCCGGCCGACGTCGCGATCGTTTTCGGCAGCCCTCTGTTTTTCGAAAACGAGCAGAAGCGATTCTACCTCCGCCAGTACGACGTGAACGATCCTGTCAACCGCTTCAAATTGCCGGAGTTCCAGACACTGGACCGCCTGTTGGGCCCGCTCTCCGAACCGCGCTACATGTATGCGCAGATGGGGGATGTCTACTGCCTGCACCAACTGGGGGCGTTTCTGGGACGCCACGGCAAGCAAACCCGGGCCATTCCGGCTTTTCAAGCCAATTGGGATGCGATTAAGAACAGCAACCTTATTGTGATAGGCCCTGCGCGCATGAACCCGATCCTCGAACGCCTGCCCATACAGCTCGATTTCGAGTTCCAGCCCGACTTCTACGTTACCAACCGCAGGCCCCAACCCGGCGAGAAGACCAGCTACTGGACTCCCTCTCACCGGGATGCTTTAAGCTACGGCGTCATCGCCTCCGCCCCTGGCCTGGCGCCCAATCGCGAGATCCTGGTCTTCACCTCCCATGCCAGTGCCGGAACCAGGGGCGCCGTCGAGTACCTGACCGGACCCGCTACCCTGCGCGAGCTGACGGCGCGGCTGAATCACCGGCCCGGCGAACGCCGGAATTACCAGATCCTGCTCCGCGTGCTGGCCGACCACGAGCAGGCATACCGCACCGAGTACGTCACCCACCACTCCTCCGAGCGGGCCGTCACGAAGCCCTAAGCTGTTGAAATGGTGGAGTTGTAACGGTAATACACCTGGGTACATAGCCGCAAATCACTCCTTCAGACAGACTGCGCGGGCGACAATCGGCTTCGGCAAGAGTCTCGCTGCTGAGTCGGCAAGATCGCAGCCTGGCCAAGGGCACGGCGTCGCGCCATTTGCCCCACCGGTTCAGTTTTTCTATGAAGATGCACCGCGCCACGACCGTGATATTGGCTTTGTTGCCGGGCGTGCCCGCCGCTTGGGCCGCTGAGGCGGTGGTATCGGTCCAGTCGGGGCGGGTGGCGATCCACTACGATGCCGCATTCGGGCGGCGCGTCGAGTGGTCGGGGCAGGCGGCGCGCAGCATCCTGGCAGTGGACCCGGCGTTCGACGACGGGCCGGTCATCGGGGGCCGCCCGGCCCGGGGCTTCCGCCTGGAACCGGCGCGCAGCTCGCAGCGGCGCACGGAGCATCCCGAATTCGGCCCCGCGCTCGAGGCCACGGTCACAGGCTTGTTGAGGGGCCCCGGGCGGCTGACGCTCGAACGCACCACCCGGGTGATCCTGCCCGACAGATTCCCCGACGCCGCCATCTTCCAGACCACCTACACCAACGCCGGCCATCGCACCTTGCATCTCGACCAGGTCTACAGCCAGCGCATTCTGCTCGACCGGCGGCTGGCCGAGCCCGACCAACCCTCCCATGCCCTGGCCTCCTTCCAGGGCGGCGCTTACTCCTGGGGGGCGGACTATGCCCTCATCCGCCTCACCCCGGGCTTTCGCCAGAGCAATTTCCAGGGCGTGGACGACGTGCACGGCGCCGAAGGCGTGGGCGGCGGCATGCCGTTCGTGGATGTCTGGGGCCCCACCATGGGGGTGGCGGTCTGCCACATCGAAAAGACGCCGCAGTGGCTCGCGCTCCCGGTGGAGGTCCGGCCGGACGGCCGCGTGGAGGCCGCCGTAGTGGAGCGCCCTCGCCGAAAGTTCAGTGAGAAGGAGTGGCTGGCCCCGGGGGAAAGCTTCCAGACAGTGATGACCGCCCTGATCTTCCACCGGCTGGACTTCTTCGACGCCCTCCGCATCTATGGCCAACTGCTACGCTGCCGCGGGGTGGCGGTTCCGGAGACCTCCCCGGAGGCGGCCTATGAACCGTATTTCAAGACCTGGGGCTGGCGGCGCGACTTCACCCTGGAGATGATCCGCGGGGTGCTGCCGGAGTTGCGCTCCCTGGGGATCCGGACGGCCAACCTGGACGACGGCTGGTTCGACCTGGTGGGCGACTGGCAGCCCAACCGCGCCCCCGGAAAGTTTCCCGGCGGCGGCGCCGATATGGCCGCGCTGGTGGAGCGCCTGCACAAGGAAGGTTTCCGGTCCAGCCTCTGGTGGTACCCGCTGGGCGTCGATCCCAAAAGCAGGCTGGCCGCGCGCAAGGACCTGCTGGTCCAGGATGAAACCGGCGCCTATCCGCTCGATATCAACAACTTCCACCAGCTCTGCCCGGCCTACGAGCCCGCCCTGGCCCGCGTTCGGGAAGTGGTGACCCGGGCGGTGGCCGAGTGGGGCTTCGACGGCCTCTACAGCGACTTCCAGGGCCTCTCGGCGGTGCCGGCGTGCTTCAACAAGGCCCACAACCACGCCTCCCCGCTGGATTCCTTCCGGGCCATGCCGGCGCTCTTCGAGATCATCCAAATCACCCTGCGCGGGCTCAAGAAGGACGGCCTGCACGAAGTCTGCATCTGCGCCCTGCCGCATTCCCCCTACTACATGCCCTACTACGACCTGGCCAACACGTCGGATCCGGTCGACGCACAGCAGGTGCGGCGGCGCGTGAAACTGGAGAAGGCCATCCGGGGCGGCAGCTTCGCGGTGGGCGACGGTTATCAGGTGCCCCTCCGCGAATGGGAAGGATTCTCGGCGCCCGAACTGTTCGAAAGCGCGATGGCCACCGGCGCGCAGCTCACCACTTTCTACTCCCGGCTCGACGAGCGCGAGCGCGCGCTCTGGGAACGCTGGTTCCGGGAGTACCGCGAGAGCCAACTCTACCGCGGCGAGTACCTGAACCTCTACGACCTGGCCTTCGATACCCCCGAAGCGCACGTCGTGCGCAAAGACGGGGTGATGTACTACGGCTTCTTCGCGGAAGCCTGGCCGCGCAACCGGCGCCTGGAGCTGCGCGGCCTGGACAAGAACACCACCTACGAAGTCTACGATTACGCCAACAGGCGGCCACTAGGGAAGGTATCCGGGAGCCGGCCGGTACTGCGAGTGGCCTTCAAGGACAGTCTCCTGTTGCGCGCACAGCCGGTGCGGGCAAGCCGGCTTGGAGAACATCAGCCATGATTCGCAGATACAAAAGCCTTCTCCCCCTGATCGCGACGGCGGTGGGCTGGCTGGGCCTCGCCGCGTCAGCGGAGGCGCAGATCTCCCCGGATAAGCTCCTGTTAAAGGACTACCGCCCTGTCCCCATCCACAAGATTCCCGTAACCGAGGTGCCGAAGGCTAAGTACCCGGCCATCGACATGCATACCCACGTCTATGCCCGCACTCCCGAGGAAGTGGCCGAGTGGGTGAAGACGATGGACGACGCCGGCATCGAGAAGACCATCGTGCTGACCGGCGCCACCGGCGAGCGGTTCGATGCGTTGCAGGCCATGTACGCGAAGTACCCGGGCCGCTTCGATCTGTGGTGCGGGATCGACCGCAGCCGTGCCGGCCAGCCGGACTTCGGCGAGACGGCGGCGAAGGAACTGGAGCGCTGCTTCCGCGCGGGCGCGCGCGGCGTGGGCGAGATCTCCGATAAGGGGTCCGGCATTGTGCGCGGCGCAGCGGGAGCCCGCATGCACCCGGACGACCCGCGCTTGGATCCGGTGTGGCGCAAGTGCGCCGAGCTGGGGCTGCCGGTCAACCTGCACGTGGCCGATCCCATCTGGGCCTACGGCCCCATGGACGAGACCAACGACGGCCTCATGAACGGCTTCAAGTGGCGGCTGGACAACAAGCCCGGCATCGTGAACTTCGAAGGCATGATGGACATCCTGGAGCGCACCGTCAGGCGCCACCCCAAAACCCTCTTCATCGCCTGCCACATGGCGAACCTGGACTGGGATCTGAATCGCCTGGGCCGCCTGCTGGACAGCTATCCCAACCTGTACGCCGACACCTCGGCGCGCTTCGGGGAACTGGCCTCCACCCCCCGCGCCAGCGCCGCTTTCCTCACAAAGTACGCCGGCCGCGTCGTCTACGGCACCGACCAGGGCCGCCTGCAGCGCATGTACCGGAGATCGTTCCGCATTCTGGAGACGCTCGACGAGCACTTCTACTACATCGAGGGCTTCAACTATCACTGGAACCTCTCCGGCCTCGGCCTGCCGGATGCGGCGCTCAAGAAGATCTACCGCGACACCGCGCTGCGGCTGATCGCCCGGACGCCCCAGCCTTAGGAGGAGCCATGGCAATAGAGCGACGATCGTTTCTGCAGCTTTGCGCGGCCGCACCGGCGGCCTTTCTGGGAGGAGCCGCGGAGCGCGCCTCGCGGCCCAACGTGGTGGTGATCTACACCGACGACCTGGGCTACGGGGACGTGAGCTGTTACGGCGCCACGCGGGTCAAGACCCCGCACATCGACCGTCTGGCGGCGCGCGGCCTGCGGTTCACCGATGCGCACTCCTCCTCGGCCACCTGCACGCCCTCGCGTTACAGCATGCTGACCGGCCAGTTTGCCTGGAGGAAGAAAGGCACGCGCGTGCTTCCGGGCGACGCGGCGCTGATCATCGACCCCAACCGCCCCACCCTGGCTTCCATTTTCAAGGACGCCGGCTACTCGACCGCCTGCATTGGGAAGTGGCACCTGGGCCTGGGCAGCGGCAATCTCGACTGGAACGGCGAGGTCAAGCCCGGCCCTCTCGAAGTGGGCTTCGACTACAGTTTCATCATTCCGGCCACGGGAGACCGCGTGCCCTGCGTCTACGTGGAGAACCACAGGGTGGCGAACCTCGATCCGGCCGATCCCATCACGGTCAGCTACCGCACTCCCATCGCTGGAGAGCCCACCGGGCGCACGCACCCTGAGCTGCTCAAGCTGAAGTACAGCCGCGGCCACAACGCCGCGATTGTCAACGGCATCAGCCGCATCGGGCACATGAGCGGCGGCAAGTCCGCCCGCTGGGTGGACGAGGAGATGGCCGACACCCTGGTCGCCAGGGCGGAGGCCTTCATCCAGCGCAACCGTCGCAACCCGTTTTTCCTCTACTTCTCCACCCATGACATTCACGTTCCCCGCGCTCCGCATAAGCGCTTCGTGGGCACCACCGGCTGCGGCGTGCGTTGCGAGGTCATCGCCCAGATGGACTGGTGCGTGGGCCGCATCATGGAAACGCTGGACCGCCTCGGCCTGACGCGCAACACCCTGATCCTTTTCAGCAGCGACAACGGTCCGGTGGTTGACGATGGCTATGCCGACGGCTCCCCGCAGGATCTCAACGGCCACGATCCCGCCGGCGGCTTTCGGGGTGGCAAGTACTCGATTTACGAGGGCGGCACGCGCGTGCCGTTCATTGTTTCCTGGCCCGGCAGAATCCGGCCGGGAGTATCCAGCGCTTTGGTGGGGCAGGTGGATCTGGTGGCCTCTACGGCGGCGCTGGTGGGCGTAAAGGTTCCCGAGGGCGGCGCGCCGGACAGCGCCAACATGCTGCCGGCGCTCCTGGGAGATTCCCCGCGCGGGCGCGAGAGCCTGGTGGAGCACGACGCCACGCTGCTGGCCCTTCGCCGGGGGAAGTGGAAGTACATCCAGAGGGAAAAGCCGGGCGCGGACGAACTCTACGATCTGGAGTCCGACCCCGGAGAAACAGCAAACGTCGCGGCGGCCAACCCCGCGATTTTGAAGCAGATGAAGGACGAACTGGAAATCATACGCGCCGCGGGAGGTGCGGCCGGCCTGCCGCGGCCCTGACGCTGGTCCGGGCATGTCCGGTTGGAACGAATACGTGGAGGTGATTATGTTGAGAACCGCAGTTCAAAACCGAACAGGTCGCCGCGCCGGCCTTCTGCTGGCGCTGGTGCTGACGCTGTTCGGGACCGTTCCGGCCCTGTGGTCCCAGGACATCAGAGGGACCATCGCGGGCCGCATTATCGATCAATCCGGGGCCAGCATCCCCGGAGCGAAGGTCGTGATTACGAACCAGGCCACCAACGTAGCCGTCGAGGTGGCCACCAACGTGGAGGGCAACTACGTCGCGCCCTTCCTGACCCCCGGAGATTATCTGATTCGCGTGGAACGCGAGGGCTTTCAGTCCGCCACGCGCAGCGACGTTACCCTGCAAACCCAGGCCCGCCTGACCGTGGATTTCACGCTGCAAACCGGCAATGTCAGCGAAACCGTCACGGTCACCGCCGAGCCCCCCATGCTGCAAACCGCCAGCGCGGACTTCGGCCAGGTGCTGGATACCCGCATGCTGAACCGCCTGCCCGTGGTCGGCATGAATCCCCTGGCGATCGCCGACATGGCGCCCGGCGTGGTGCCTATCGAAGTCAGCAGCATCATGGACTATAACAGCAGTTACGTCCGCGTCAACGGGTCGAGCGGCACCGGCAACCAGATGACCATCGACGGCTCCCCTGCCGACGTGCCCCGCATGTCGGGCGTCAGCTACGCGATGCCCATGGCCCAGATGGTGCAGGAACTGAAGGTCGTCACCGCGGTCTTTGACGCCGCGCAGGGCCGCACCAACGGCGGCTCCATTCTGGTGTCCACCAAGACCGGCGGCAACCAGTTTCACGGCAGCGCCTACTACAACTTCCGCGACGAGCGCTTCAACGCCAATTCCTGGACCAACAACTACTTCGGCCAGCCGCGCGGGCAGGAAAATTTCTGGATCGCCGGCGCGACCCTGAACGGGCCGATTATCAGGAACCGTACTTTTTTCAGCGCCGGCATCGAGAAGCAGCGCAACATCCGCAGCCAGACGTGGAACTGGCGCGTCCCCACGGAACTGGAGCGCCAGGGCAACTTCTCCCAGACCCTCAGCCCCTCGGGACAGCCGCTGCAGCTCTATGATCCCCTCAGCACCGTGATGAGCCCGGAGGGCGCCTTCGTCTCCCGCGAGGCCTTCCCCAACGCCACCATTCCCGCCAGCCGGATCAACGAGGTCGGCGCGGCCGTCATGGCGCAGTACCCCATGCCCAACTACTTCGTCAACGCCAATCAACTCGGGGTGGTCAACTACACCACTTCGGTGATTCCGCAGAACCCCTATCTCCTGTTCCAGTCGCGCATCGACCACCACCTGAACGAGAAGCACCGCCTGTACGGCCGCTTCGCCCGCAACATCGGGGAGCCTAACAAGCTGGACTTCAACTCTCTGCCCATTCCCGCCTATACCAACCACTTCGTCCAGTCGCGCAGGGCCTACCAGTACCTGCTCGAAGATACCGCCACGCTGCGTCCCACCCTGGTGGCCACCTTCCGGCTGGGATTCAACCGGTTCAACCAGCATGTAATGGGGCACGGCGACAACCTGGACCCCGACATCCTGAAGCTCCCGGACGTGCTCAAAGGCCAGCTCTATAGCGGCGGGGGCTCCGGGTGGCCCCGCTGGGTGGTCAACGACGGCTCGATGCCCGTGATGGGGCCCGGATACCGCGTGAGCGTGAACAACGTGCTCTCCGGTTCCGCCGGCTTCAATTCCTTCTGGCGCAACCACAACTTCCGTTGGGGCTTCGAGTACCGCGATACACGCTGGAACGAGAACAATCCGGGCACCGCTCAGAACGGCCAGTTCACCTTCGACAAGAACCTGACCCGCGCCAGCGACAACAACGCTTCCAACAATCTCTCCGGCAGCGGCATGGCCTCGCTCCTGCTGGGATTGCCGACCGCGGGCACCATCCAGCGCTCGGCGGCTGCCGCCGGCCAGAGCCAGTACGCGGCCCTGTATTTTCAGGACGACTATCGCATCCTTCCGAAGCTCACCCTTTCGCTCGGCCTGCGGTGGGAGATCGAGACTCCCTTCACCGAGCGCTTTGACCGCATGTTCTACGACTTCTCGCCGGATGAGGACCTGGGCATCACGGTGCCGGGCGTCGGTCCGCTGAAAGGCGGCGTGCGCTTCGTCAGCACGGGTGGCCTGCCGCGCCGGCAAGGCAAGCTCGACAAGAACAACTTCGGACCCAGGGTCGGAATCGCCTACACCGTGGACTCCAAGACGGTGGTGCGCGCCGCCTGGGGCGTGGTCTACGAAGGCCTGATCAACAACCTCACCGACCAGCTCGCCCAGCCCTATATCCCCGCCAGCTATACCTTCCGGACCAACTACGTCGGCTCCGGCGACGGCAACCGCACCGTGCTGCCGGGCGTCAACATTTCCAACCCGTTCCCCAACGGATTCAATCCGGTCACCGGCAACGCACTCGGCAACAGGACCCAGCTCGGCGACTCGGTCGGCTATATCAACCCCAACATCAAGCTGCCGAACATCCACCAGATCCAGTTCACGATCCAGCGCCAGTTGCCCTGGTCGTCGATCGCGGAGATCGCCTACGTGGGGGTGCGGTATAACGACCTGTTCACAGCCTACAACCTGAACGAAGTTCCCGATGCGTTCCGCACCCAGGACCAGGCCGTTCCCAATCCGTTCCGCGGCATTCTGCCGGCATCCAGTTCTCGCGGCGCCGCCTCCACCATCAGCGCTAACCAACTCGAGACGCGCTTCCCGCACTTCACCGGCGTCACCGAGTACAACGCCATCGGCCCCTGGGGCCGCTACCATGCCCTCCAGGCCCGCTGGGAGAAGCGCTTCAGTCACGGCGTGCAGGTGGTCGCCAACTACACCTTCTCCAAAAACATGGAGTACGATCCGCAGAGCGTGGTGAACGACCGGTTCTACAAGACCGTCACCGCCAGCGACCGGCCTCACCTTGGCCGCGTGTTCTTCTCCGGCGAGTTGCCCTTCGGCAGAAATCGCTGGAAGGGGAACAACTGGCCGGGATGGCTGCAGCACATCGCCGGCGGGTGGTCGCTGAGCTGGGCCTTTAAGTACGCCACCGGCGCGCCGCTCGGACTCTCGGGGCCCAACGGCCGTCCGATTCCGCTCGCCAACCCGGCCACCGGCGTCGATGTCCACCAGTGCCTGGGCACCATCGGGGGCACTCCGTGCCTGGATATCACCAAGATCCAGCCGCTCGCCAGCCAGTACGACATCACTCCGGAGCCGTCGCGGTATAGCTGGCTGCGGTCCCACAACCGGATCTCGCACGATGCCGTCTTCTTCAAGCAGTTCGACATCACCGAGCGCTTCGCCTTCGATCTGCGGGCCGAAACCATGAACGTGTTCAACAGCCCGCTGTGGGGCAACCCGGGAACCAACATCAACAACGTGACGAACTTCGGCCGCATCACCAGCGGCGAGAATCCGCGCACCTTCCGTCTCACCGGGAGGTTGACGTTCTGATCCGCTGAACCTGTTCGACACAGACACGTGAACACGGGGGGCTGCCTGCCCGGGCTTCTGCCGGGCAGGCGGTCTCCGCTTCCCCCAATTCCGCGAAAGAGGATGAAGATCGTGAAGACTTCCCCATGGTTGTTGCTGTTGGGCGCGGCGGTTGCCGGCTTCCAGGTCCAGGCGGATCCACCGTCGAGTTCCGAGTTCTCGGCCTACGTGCTGCCCGCGGCAAAGACCTCCTGCGACCACGAGCAGGACCCCATGAACAGCCGCCTGTTCGCCACCACCCGCACCCGCACGCAGATCGCATTGACGGGCCTGTGGGACTTCCTCCCCGATCCGTGGAACGAAGGCGAAGCGAGCCGCTACGATCAGCGGTTTCCCGAACCGGAGACCTCCCTCTGGGTACCTGGAACCTGGAACGCCGAGCCGCGATACTCCGGTTACGTCGGCGCCGCCTGGATGCGCCGCACCTTCTCCCTGCCCCGCTCCGGCAACCTGCGCCTGCACTTCGGAGGCGCCTTCTACCGCACCAAGGTCTGGCTGGACGGCGAGTACCTGGGAGAGCACGAAGGCGGCTACACGCCATTCAGCTTCGCCATCAAGAACGCCCGGGCAGGCTCCCATACCCTGGTCGTGCGGGTCGATAATACGCTCGACGACCACACGGTGCCCAAGCGGAGCGTCGACTGGTTCCCCTATGGCGGCATCGACCGCGCCGTCTACGCCGAACTGGTGCCCGATGCCTGGATCGAGCGCTTCCACGTCATTCCCCGCCGGGGCCCGAATGGCTCGGCAACGCTGGAAGTGAAGGCCTTCCTCAGGAGCCTGGCCGCCTCGCCCCGCACCGAGCAACTGGTCTTCACGGTCGATGGCCGCGAGATCTACTCCGGCGCCTACACGGTGGCTCCCGGCGACAGCACCGTATCCTTTGAAACCGCGTTGCAGCACCCTCGCCTGTGGTCGCCCGAGAGTCCCCATCTCTACTCCGCGCGCCTGGTGCTCGGCAAGGAAACAGACGACCAGGTGACGCGCTTCGGCGTCCGCTGGATTGAGGTGGACGGCGTCCGGCTGCTGCTCAATGGCAAGCCCTTCCGCCTCATCGGAGTGAATCGCCACGAGGACCATCCCGACTGGGGCTCCGCGCTGCCGCCCCACATCCTCCGCCAGGACGTGGTGATCGTCAAGCGCATGGGCGCCAACGCCGTGCGCGGCCACTATCCGCCCAACCAGATGTTCCTGGACTACTGCGACGAGGCGGGGCTCGTCTTTATGAACGAGATCCCTGCCTGGCAGAATACGCCCGCGCAGCTTGCCACCGCCGAAGTGCAGGAAAAGATCCGCCGCGAGTTCCGCGAAATGGTGCTGCGCGACATGAATCATCCCAGCGTGATCACCTGGAGCCTGGGCAACGAATGGCGCAACCCGGACGCCTGCTACGAGCCGGCGCGCGCACTGGCCTCCTGGGCCCGCACGCTCGACAACACCCGCCCCCTTACCCTCATCACGGCCGCGTACGTGGGCCGCGTGCAGGAACTGTTCGACATCATCTCCACCAACTGGTCGCAACACGAATGGTACGACCCGGCCACTCACCCCGATCGCGACGTTGCCCAGCGCGCCGTGCAGCGGCTCGAGCGCATCCATGAGCGCTACCCCGACAAGCCCGTCATCCTGACCGAGTTCGGCGGCGCCGAATCCCAGGCCGGCTGGCACGACTGGAGCCAGGTGAAGTGGAGCGAAGAGTTCCAGGCCCGCAACGTCGCCGATTCCGCCGAATGGGGCTTCAGCCGGCCGTGGATCGTGGGCGGCTGCGTGTGGCAGTTCGCCGACAGCCGCTCGGCTCCCGAGCGCATCCTGGCCGGACGCCTTCACGGCTGGAACGCCAAGGGCATCGTGGATGCCCACCGCCGGCCCAAGATGGCCTACTACGCGCTCGAGCGCCTGTTCCGGAAGCACGGCCGAGCGCCGGAGGTTCGCGCCGAAACGTCTGCCGCCGCGCGATAGCCGCTCGCAGGCGAGCCGAAACGCCTCCCGATCCCGCGTTATCGATCAGGAGGGGTCATGATAGCAGCCGCCGTTTCCGGCGCCACCCATACAGCGACGCCCGATCGGATCATGGAGATCGCCTTCGGGTTCGCGGCGTCCAAAGCCTTGTTCAGCGCCGTCGAGCTGGACCTGTTCAATACACTATCGGAGAGCCCGGCCACCGCGCCGGAGCTTCAACATCGGCTGGGCCTCAACGGCCGCGGCCTGCGGGACTTCCTCGACGCCCTGGTTTCGCTCGACCTGCTGGAGCGCGAAGACGGCGTCTACTCGAACACGCCGGTCTCGGAGCGCTTCCTGGTTCGCTCGAGCGACGCCTACATCGGCGGCATGCTCGAGATGGCCAACCAGCGCCTCTACCCGTTCTGGGGATCCCTTACCGAAGCGCTGCGCACCGGCGAGCGCCAGAACGAGACCCGCAACGGCACGGACCTGTTCGCGGAGTTGTACAGAGACCCCGCCCGCCTGCGCGGATTTCTCGAGGCCATGAGCGGCCTCAGCATGCCCGCCGCCTCCGCCATCGCCCGCAAGTTCACCTGGCAGGATTACACCAGCGTGGTAGATATCGGCACCGCGCAGGGCTGCCTGCCGGTGCGGCTGGCCAGGACGCATCCGCACCTCGATGTAGCGGGCTTCGATCTGCCCGCCGTGCGCTCCATCTTCGAGGATTACGTGGCGAAAGAAGGGCTCGACGGGCGCGTGCGCTTCATCGCCGGCGATTTCTTCGCCGACCCGCTGCCCGCCGCCGATGTCCTGGTCATGGGCCACATCCTCCACGATTGGGGACTGGAAGACAAGCTCCGCCTGCTGGCCAAGGCCTACGACGCGCTGCCCGCCGGCGGCGCCCTGATCGTCTATGAAAGCCTCATCGACGACCAGCGCCGTCAGAACACCGCCGGCCTGCTGATGAGCCTCAACATGCTGATCGAGACCGCCGCGGGATTCGATTTCACCGGAGCGGATTGCCGCGAGTGGATACGCCGCACGGGGTTCCAGGAATCCTACGTGGAGCACCTGGCCGGTGGCGAATCGATGGTCGTGGGGTTCAAGTAATCAGCTTTTCACGCGCGCGCGCCTGCCGCGGGGCTTGACCCGCCAGGCGCCCGCGGCTGCCGGCCGGCCGATGGCCCGTTTACCGTCGCTCGCCGTGGCCGCCGGGGCAAACTGCGACGCGATGGCGATCTGAATCTCCTCCATGCCGTGGCGCACGTGGCGCCGCATGGCCGCCTCCGCGATATCCGGGTCCCCGCCCGCCACCGCCTCCATCAGCTCGGAATGGAAGTTGGGCGGGGAGTGGAAGTGCGCCGCGGTATCGTAGAGCCAGTTATAGATCAGCACCTGGTTTTTTTGGATGGCATCGCATAGCGCGCCGCACCCGCCGCATTCGGCGATGCGCATGTGCAGCGACAGGTGATAAGTCTGGACGCCGAACAGAAACTCCCGATCGCGGTCGCCCTCGGCGCACTGGGCCATCAACTCGTCCAGCCGCGCGGCCATGGCGCGCAACTCCAGGCGCTCGTCCGCGCTGGCCTTCTCGGCGAACAGGCGCGCGGATTGCGTCTCGAGCGCCTCCCGCATGATGTAGCGTTCCCGCAGATCTCGGGGGGTCGGGATGCGGACCCGCGTGCCCACCCGGGGCCGGCTCTCCACCAGGCCGTCGCTCTCCAGCCGCTGGATGGCCTCCGAAACCGGCAGAAAACTCATTCCCAGTTCGGCCGCCAGTTTCCGGCGCGAGATGGCCGCGCCCAGCGGTAGCTCCTGCTTCAGAATCTTATCGAGAATGGCCCGGTATGCCCGCTCCGATAAAGTAGTATCCGGGTGCCGCACGCGCCGCATTGCCCCAACAGTGTACTGCGCTTCACCGGGCCACGCAATAAGATTGCCATATCAGATTCTCACATCAGCCCTGCCGGAACCCGCCTGTTTCTCCCCGTTGACATGGTCCTTGACACGACCCGTGATCCAGCGTAGTATCGCTCTTTACTGCAATGTCAGGGAGGTGCGGATCTGATCCCGCGTGCGCATCCGGCCAGGGCGCCCGCGCCGGCAGGCAGGCCCTCTTCCGCCCGTCCCGCCCGGCAGAGAAAAGGTGGAATCGACGATGACCTCTCCAACTCACGAAACCCGACGCAAGTTTCTGAGCGTCTCCCTCGCGGGAGCCGCCGCGCATCGCGCCGTATGGGGCGCCAACGAGCGCATCAACCTGGCCCTGGTGGGCGGGCGCAACCAGGGACGGCACGTGGCCCTGCGCGCCATCCAGGCCGGCGCGCACATCAAGACCTTCTGCGATATCGACGAAGCCATCATCGCGAAGATCAGCCCGGATATCGAAAAAGCGCAGAACCGCAAGCCCGAGCCGGTGAAAGATTTCCGCCGCGTACTGGACGACCGCGACATCGATGCCGTCATCATCGCCACGCCGGATCACTGGCATACCCACATGGTGCTGCCGGCCTGCCAGGCGGGCAAGGACGTTTATATTGAAAAGCCCCTTACCCAGACCATTCGGGAAGGCCAGCTCATGCGCGAAGCCGCCCGCAAATACAATCGGGTGGTCCAGGTGGGTTTGCAAGGCCGCAGCTCGGAGCACTACAGGACCGCGGCCGAGTTCGTCGCCAGCGGCAAGCTGGGGAAGATCTGCCTGGTGAAGGCCTGGCACTGCCAGGTGCGTCAAACCATCGGCAATCCGCCCGACGGGACGCCGCCGGCCGGCGCGGACTACGACGCCTGGCTCGGCCCGGCGCCCAAGCGCCCCTTCAACATCAACCGTTTCCATTACAACTGGCGCTTCTTCTGGGATTACGGCAACAGCGAACTCGGCAACCAGGGCATCCACTCCATCGACGGCGCCATGCAGGCCATCCAGGCCCTGCGCGGGGTGGAGAACTGCCTCCCCACCCGCGTATCCAGCAGCGCCGGCATCTACTGGCTCGACGACGCCAAGGAAGTGCCCGATATGCAGGTGGTGACCTACGACTTCGGCGATTTCCTGTTCGTCTGGGAGCTGAGGAGCTTCAGCCGCAACCGCCCGCTGGAGGGCGCCCGCGCCGGCATCGCCTTCTACGGCACCGAAGCCGCCCTGATAGCCAGCGCCGGCCGCTGGGATGTCTACCCCAACGGCCGCGGCACGGGGCCGAGCTTCAGGACCGACCGGCCGCTCGGCGCGCACGAGGCCAATTTCCTGGAGTGCATCAAGTCGCGCAAACGGCCCAACGGCGACGTCGAACTGGGCCGCCTCAGCACCACCATGTGCCACCTCGGCAACATCTCGCACCACCTCAAGCGCGAAGTGCGGTTCGACCCCAAGACCGAAACCTTCGGGGACGACAAGGCCGCCAACGCCTATCTGACCAAGCAGTACCGCAGCTCCTACCCGCTTCCGCGCGTGTAAAGCCGGCCGGCCGCGCGGGCGCGCGCTCGCCCCATGGCGGGCGGGAATGCGGATCGCCGAGCGCGGCCGCGCCGCTTTGGACGACAATGGAGTGAACGAAATGACTAGCATGCGCGCAATTGCGCTGAGCCTGCTATGCCTTTTCCCGGCCACCGGCGCCGACCTGCGGCTGGGAATTATCGGAACCGACACCTCCCACGCGGTCAACTTCACCGCGGCATTCAACGATCCGACGCGGCCCGACCACGTGCCGGGCGCGCGCGTGGTGGCGGCCTATAAGGGCGGCAGCCCGGATATTCACGCCAGTTGGTCGCGGGTGGACAAGTTCGCCGCGGAACTCGAGACCAAGTGGAAGATCGAGTTTGTGCCCGACATCCCCACGCTGTGCAGCAAGGTGGATGCCATTCTGCTGGAGACCAACGACGGGCGCCTTCACCTGGAACAGGCGAAGCAGGTGATCGCCGCCCGCAAGCCGATGTTCATCGACAAGCCGCTGGCATCGACGCTCGAGGACGCGCGCGAGATCGCGCGGCTGGCCAAAGAAGCCGGCGTGCCCTGGTTCAGCTCCTCCGGCAACCGCTTCGGCGGCCTCGCCGCGGCCATGAAGTTCCCCGACATTACCAGCGCCTTCGTCTGGGGCCCCGGGCCGCTCGAAGAACACCATCACCTGGAGCTTTCCTGGTACGCCATCCACTCCGTCGAGTTGCTGTACACTCTGATGGGCACCCACTGCCAGGAGGTTTCCTGGATGTCCTCGCCGGACCAGGATATAGTGGTAGGCCGCTGGAAGGATGGGAGGCTGGGGACCATTCGGGTGAGCCGCAACCGCTGGGACAGGGGCGCTGTGGTCTTCCGCCGGAAGCAGGTTGTCCAGAGCACCCCGGAGATGAGCGGGGATTCCAGTGCCCTGCTGCGGGAGGTCGTGAAGTTCTTCCGCACCGGCACGCCGCCGGTCCGTGCGGAGGAGACGCTCGAGATATTCGCATTCATGGACGCCGCCCAACGCAGCAAGGCCGCCGGCGGCCGGCCGATGGCGCTGCGTTAAGCGCCGCTACAATCGAGGAGAGAGTGAAACATGCAGCCGACCAAAAATTTCAGCCGTCGCGAGGTCCTGGCGGGCGTCTGCGCCGCCCTCGCCGCCCCGGCCTGCCGTACCAGCAGGACGACCAACGAGCACGACATCACCATCACGGCGGTGGAAAGCAGCGAAGAGCAATACACCTACCGCACTCCCATCAAGTTCGGCGGAACGGTTCTCGACCGCGCCACCATTCTGAATGTTCGGGTCACGGTGCGGAACCGCAACGGGGCCGAGGCGCGCGGTTTCGGCTCCATGCCGCTGGGCAACATCTGGGCCTACCCCTCCCGTACCATGCCCTACGAGCGCACCCTCGGCGCCATGCAGGCGGTGGCGGCGCGCATCCAGAAGATCACCAACGACTACAGCGACTACGCTCATCCTGTCGAGATCAATCATCAATCCGAGCCCCTCTGGCTCAAGGCCGCCGAGGAGGTCTCCCAGGAACTGAAGCTGGAAGAACCCGTTCCCAAGCTCGCCACCCTGGTGGCCGGCAGCCCGTTCGACGCGGCCGTCCACGACGCCTACGGCAAGCTGTATAAGCGCAGCGCCTACCAGACCTACACCCGGGAATTCCTGCGGGAGGATCTCTCCCGCTATCTCGGCCCCGAGTTCCAGAACGAGTACCTGAACCAGTTCGTCCTGCCGGAGCCGAAGCCGCGCATGCCGCTCTACCACCTGGTGGGCGCGGTGGACCCGATCGTGAAGGAGGACATTGAAAATCCCGTAGGCGACGGCCTGCCCGAGACGCTCCCCGAGTGGATCGAGTACAACGGCCTGACCCACCTCAAGATCAAGCTGAACGGCGACAACTTGAACTGGGACCGCGACCGCGTGCTCAAGGTGGAGCAGGTGGCCGCCGAGACCATGAAGAAGCTCGGCACCGAACAGTGGTTCTACTCGCTCGATTTCAACGAGCGCTGCCCCAACGCCGAGTATCTGCTCTCCATGCTGCGGCAGGTGAAGGAGAAGTCGCCCGAAGGGTTCGAGCGCATCCAGTACATCGAGCAGCCCACCCATCGCGACCTGAAGGCCCACCGCGAGAACGTGATGCACGAGGTGGCGAAACTGCGGCCCGTGGTGATCGACGAATCCCTCACGGAACTCGAGAGCCTGCTGCTGGCCCGCGAGATGGGCTACACGGGCGCGGCGCTGAAGGCCTGCAAGGGGCAGTCGCAAGCCATGCTGATGGCCGCCGCGGCGCAGAAGTACAAGATGTTCCTGTGCGTGCAGGATCTGACCTGCCCCGGCGCCTCCCTGATTCACTCGGCGGGAATCGCGGCGCACATTCCGGGGGTGGCGGCCATCGAGGGCAACTCCCGCCAATACTGCCCCGAGGCCAATAAGAGCTGGGAAAAGACCCATCCCGGCATCTTCATCATCAAGGACGGGCACGTCCGCACGGCGGATCTCAACAAGCCCGGCCTGAGCGCCGTCGCGGAAGCCTGACCCTTTCTCAGCGCTGAAGGACCGCCCCGCCGCGGTCCTTCGGCGCAGCCGGACTTCAGTACGGCTCTACCTGAAGCAAACCTCACCCCCCCAAGGGAGCAAACATGCACTGGATTCGGATTCTCGCCTTGGCCGTGCTGCCGGCGCTTGCGCTCGACGCCGCCGGCGTTCCGGCGAAAGGCACGGAGATTCTCTGGGACCGCTACGGCGTCCCCCACATTGTGGCTCCCGACCATGCGAGCCTGTTCTACGCCTACGGATATGCCCAGATGGAAGCGCACGGCGACCTGCTGCTGCGCCTCTACGGGCGGGCGCGGGGGCGCGGCGCCGAGTATTTCGGCGAAGAATATCTCGAGAGCGACCGCTGGGTGCGGCGGAACGGCATCCCCGCCATCGCCGCCACCTGGGCCAGGCAGCAGAGCCCGGAGTTTGCTCCCCTGTTGCGCGCCTTTGCCGCCGGGATCAATGGCTGGGCCGATGAAAACCGGCGGGAACTGGACGCCTCCGCGCGCGCCGTGCTGCCCGTCACCACGGCCGACGTGCTGGCTCACGCCCTGCGGGTGATCCACTTCGACTGGCTGGTGAGCCCTACCAGCCTCCAGAGGATGGTCGAACTGGGAGACACCGGCGAGGCGCATGGATCGAACGGATGGGCCATCGCGCCGTCGCGCTCCGCCAGCGGCAACACCATGCTGGTGAGCAACTCGCATCTCTCCTGGGAGGATCTCCACACCTATTTCGAGGTGCACCTCCAGGCCCCGGGGGTGAACTCCTATGGCGCCGTATGGGTGGGCTTCCCCACCCTGCGGCTCTGCTTCAACGATCGCCTGGGCTGGACCCAGACCACCAATCGCTTCGACGGCGCGGACCTCTACCGCCTCACCCTGAAGGACGGCGGCTATGTGCTGGACGGCAAGGTGCGGCCGTTCGAAACCGAAGAGCAGACCATCCGGGTGCGGCAACCTGATGGAACATTTCGCGAGGAGCGCCTGACCCTCCGCCGCACGGTGCACGGGCCGGTCATGGTGGAACGCGACGGGTTGGTGGCCGCGCTGCGCGTTACGGCGCTCGACAGGCCGGGAATGCTCGAACAGTTCTGGCGCATGGGCCTCGCCCGCAATCTCGCGGAGTTCGAGCAGGCCATGAAGATCCAGCAACTGCCGATCTTCAACACCATGTACGCGGACCGCGACGGGCACATTCTGTACCTGTATAACGGCGCCATCCCGGTGCGGCCCAAGGGCGATCTCAAGTTCTGGTCCGGACTGGTGCCGGGCGATCGATCCGAGCTGATCTGGTCGACAATTCATCCCTACCAGGACCTGCCCCGCATCGTCGACCCTCGCGGCGGCTTCGTGCAGAATTGCAACGATCAGCCGTGGAGCGCCGCCTTTCCGCTCGCGATTGACGCCACCGATTTCCCGTCCTACTTCCCTCTGCCCTCCGAGTTCACTCTGCGGGGCTTGCATAGCCTGCGGCTGCTCTCCGGCGCGAAGAAACTCTCGTTCGAGGATCTGAAAGCCGCCAAGCATTCGACGCGGGTGGAACTGGCCGATCGCATCCTGGACGATCTCCTGGCGCACGCCCGGAAGAGCGAGAGCGAGCGGGTGAAGCGGGCGGCGGCGGTGCTCTCCCGCTGGGACCGCCGGACCGAGGCGCAGAGCGCCGGCGCGCTCCTCTTCCACCGCTTTGCCGAAGAGGCCAGCCCCACGTGGCACAGCTCGGAACCTTACGCGGTGCCCTTCGACCCGCGCCGGCCGCTGGAGACGCCTCGTGGCCTGAAGGACCCGGCCAGGGCCCTGGCCGCACTGGAAAAGGTGGCCGCGGAGTTGGAGAAAACCTACGGCCGGCTCGACGTGCGCTGGGGCGATGCCGTGCGCTTCCGGCGCGGTACGCTCGATTTGCCCGCTAACGGCGGCTCGGGCAACATGGGGGTGGTCCGGACCGCCAACCCCGGCCGGTTCGTCGACGGCAGGGCGCCGGCGGTCTTCGGCGACAGCTATATCGCGGTGGTCGAGTTCGGCGAAACAGTGAGGGCGGAAGCCCTGCTCGCCTACGGCAACTGGTCGCGCCGCGGCTCGCGCCACATCGAGGACCAGTTGCGGCTGATGGCAGCCAAGCAACTCCGCCCCGTGTGGCGCGAGCGCAAGGAGATCGAAGCCAATTTGGAAAGCCGTAAGGTATTCTGAGAACCGCTACCGCGGCGCTTCCAAGGTGAACCGGATATCCTGCCGGCCCCAGCCCAGTTCCCACTGCGGCCACGGCTGGACCTGGATGGGCACTCGCAGGCGGCCCACCGCGTAGCGCAGATCGGTTTCGGGCGCATTGCGGTAGGGGTTGAACGGCATCACCGGCCAGGTGAGGCTCGCTCCGGGCGGCACCCGCAGGGTCCAGCCGCGGTGCCGGATCCAGCCGCCGATCTGCTCCGGCCCCAGTTCCACCCGCTGGTCGCTGAGCGCGATCTTCGTGCGGGCGGTCTCCAGTGTCTGGCCGGGCTCGAGGACCAGTTGCAGGTTGATTTCCGCCTCCCCCATCTGCTTCGGCCCCACTTCCGTCACCTTGAACTCGAAGGCCAGGCGTTCCGGCTCCGGACGTGGCACGTGCAGCTCCACAAAGAACTTGCGGAAGCCCATGCCCAGCCGGTCCAGCGCGTCGCTCATCCGCAGGCGGCTGTTCACGGGAACGGTGAGCACCGAGCCTTCGGCCCTCTCCATGATGGTGGCGAGTTCGGGCTGGCGCTTGGAGCCGGCGCCGGTGAGGATCAAGCCCAGGCGGTCGTGATAGATCCCCAGGTTGCCCTGGCGGTCGAGCGTGAACTGGCTGCTGGTGGGCGGTTCATGCAAGCCGGAGAGGCAGACGGTCCAGGGTGCCGTGCGCCGGATGCCCGCCGGCACAGGCAGCCGGTGAACCGCTTGTGCCAGCTTCTGCGGCGTCTGCTCGACCGGGCCTTCGTGATAATAGAGCGCGTTTTGCGCCACCCGCCCCAGGTTGCGGCCGGAGGTACGGCCGGGCTCGAAGAACTGTGCCAGAAACTCCGCGTACCCGCGGCCCTCCGGCCAGTGCGAGAACCCGAAATTTCCCCACGGGCTGACGCTCCCGTAGCGGTTGCGGCCGTTGACGGTCTCCACGGGCTGGCCGTTCGGCCAGGTGAAGTGGCGGTGGAAGTCGGTTGCCCGGCGCAGTGCTTCGAGGGCCGCGGTGTCCAGGCTGTGCTCGTAGTAGAGCGCCACGCAGGTCATGGTGATGTAGTTGTAGTTGGTGGCCGGGCCGTTATCGGTGTACTCGCCCCAGTAGCCGCCCTCGGCCTGCTCCTCGGCGGCCAGCCGGTGCAGGGCGCGCGCCCCGAGATCCTCCCACTCTTTGTGCTTGAAGACCCGCCCCGCGAGATACGTTGTGGAGGCGAACAGCGCGTAATGGTTCGTCGAAGTGCGGATGAACGATCCCTGGTAGCGCGGGAAGTCCAGGCGCGCTTCGGTCTGGTGCGCGAACCAGCGCACGTTCCGTTCCAACTGTTTCCGCCAGCGGGCGCGGCGCTCGTCGCTGAGTTTCCCGTCGAGCAGCCGGTAGGTATCCAGCCAGAAGTGAATCTCCCACTCGTAGTCCTGCCGGTTCACGGAATTGTCGCGTTCGCTCTCCTGGGCCGCGAGGTCGCCGAACTTCAGGGCCAGGCCGAGCAATCGCTCATCGCCGTAGGCGGGATTGGCCGGATGCTGCCGGGTATAGAGCACCGCCGCGGACAAGGCGTAGCTGGAAGGGAAGCGCAACTCGGGCGACGATTGAGCGCGGTTCACCTCACTGGCCATGAGCTTGAAGTACTCGCCGGGCAGCGCGGCCTGAAGCGCCGGCGCCGCCAGTCCCCCGGCCAGGATGCCGAGCGCGAAAAGGTAAGGTGTTCTCGCCATAGTCTCCTCTGGTATCTCATACATGTACGACCTCTCACGCCGCCGGGCAACCCCGCCTTGCACTCAACCTCACCAAAATGCCCCGGCCGCAAGCACCGCCTCACCAGAATGCCCGGTTACAACGCCTCACCAAAGCGCCCCGATCACAAGCGCCGCCTCACCGAAATGCCCCGATCGCAACGCTTCGGCCGGTACGCAGTATTTTTTGCCTTGACAACTCCGGCCGGAATAGAGTACTTCTTCATGAAGAAGTCAACAAATGCTTGGGACGACAGCCGAACACGCGTTGAGGGCCCTGACCATACTGGCCGGGTTGCCCGAGGACGGGGTCATGCTGGGGCGGGATCTTGCTGATTCTGCGGCAATTCCCCAGAACTACCTGTCCAAGATTCTATGGGCGCTCCGGAATGCGGGGATTATCGACGCAACGCGCGGCAGCGGCGGCGGATACCGCCTGGCGAAGCCGGCGTCGGAGATTCGGTTGTTCGACGTCGTGGACCTTTTTGACAGGAGCCGTACGAAATCTACCTGCCTATTGGGAGCGAGCAGGGAGTGTTCCGACGACGCTCCCTGCCCGGCGCACGGGCGCTGGCGCAGGGTGCGCACCGAGTACATGGAGTTTTTGCAGAATACGACCATCGCCGACATTGCCGCCACCTACACGGCAGCGGGCTGAGGGCGCAGCGAGGGAGAGGGGATGCTCAGAGGGGTAATCGGGGTGGGCGCGGCGGCGCTGCTATGGGCAAGCGCCGCCGCCGCCCAGGAGACAGCCGGCTTTTTTCGGCGCAACTGCGTTAGTTGCCACACCATAGGGGGCGGCCGGCTGACCGGCCCGGACCTCAAGAACGTCATTCAGCGGAAGGACCGCGCCTGGCTGATCGAGTTCATGCTCTCGCCACAGAGCATGCTGGATCGCGGCGACCCCTACGCGCGGAAACTGCTCGAGGAGGCGCGAGGCGTGGTGATGCCGATGATCGCCGGGCTCGACCGCGCCCGCGCCGAAGCGCTTTTGGATCTGATTGAAACGGAGTCGAAGGCCGAAAAGTCTCAGTTTGCAGGCACTCAGGTCAGCAGCCGTCCCCTGACCGCCGCCGATGTCGCCGAAGGACGGCGCATTCTGCGGGGCGAACGCAAGCTCGCAGCCGGCGGGCCGTCCTGCCTGGGCTGCCACACGCTGCGCGGGCTGGGAGGTTTGGGGGGAGGCCGGTTCGGCCCGGATTTGACGCGCGTCTACGAACGCCTCTCCGGGCGCAAGAACCTGGCCGCATGGCTGGCGGCTCCCGCTACCCCTACCATGGCCGCGGTCTTCGGCAACCATCCCCTGGCCGAAGAGGAAATCCTGCCGCTCATCGCCGTCTTCGAACAGGCCGCCAAAAATGGCGGCGAGGACGACTCCCCAGCGCTGTTGGTCTTCCTGCTCTGCGGGATGGGCGGCGCCGTTGTGGGACTGCTGGTCATGGACACCGCGTGGAAACGGCGCTTCCGTGCCGTGCGCGCGCTGCTGGTGGAGGGCAATCATGAAGTGGATTAAAGACGAGCACCGGCCTGAGCTGCGCGGCTGGGAAGAGTTCTACCGCAACCGCTGGCAGCACGACAAGGCTGTCCGCAGCACGCACGGCGTCAACTGCACGTGCGGCTGCTCCTGGATGGTCTTTGTCAAGGAGGGCATCATCACCTGGGAGATGCAGGGGCTCGATTACCCCATGCTCGAGCACGGCCTGCCGCCCTACGAGCCGCGCGGCTGCCAGCGCGGCATCTCCTACTCCTGGTATCTCTACAGCCCGCTGCGGGTGAAGTATCCCTACGTGCGCGGCGCGCTGCTGGACCTCTGGAAGCAGGCTCGCGCCGAGCACGACGATCCCGTCGAAGCGTGGACGGCGCTGGTCGAAAACCCCGACGCGCGCGCCCGCTGGCAGCGCGCCCGCGGCAAGGGCGGCTTCCGGCGCGCCGATTGGGAGACCGCCGTGGAGCTGGTTGCCGCATCCTGCATCCACACCATTCGCAAGCACGGGCCGGACCGCATCGCGGGCTTCTCCCCCATCCCAGCCATGTCGATGATCAGCTACGCCTCGGGCGCCCGCATGTTGCAGTTGATGGGCGGGGTGTCGCTATCGTTCTACGACTGGTACTGCGACCTGCCGCCGGCATCGCCGGAGACCTGGGGCGAGCAGACCGATGTGCAGGAGTCGGCCGATTGGTACAACGCCAAGCTGCTGGCCGTGACGGGGTCGAACCTGAACATGACCCGCACGCCGGACTGCCATTTTGCCGCAGAATCGCGTCATAACGGCACCAAAATGTGGGTTTTTGCGCCCGATTTCAACCAGGTTGCCAAGTACGCCGACGAGTACATTCCCATCAACGCGGGCCAGGACGGCGCCTGGTGGATGGCGGTGAACCACGTCCTGCTGCGGGAGTTCCATCACGAAAAGCAGACGCCCTACTTCCTCGATTACACGAAGCGCTACACGGACGCGCCGTACCTGGTCGAGATCGTGGAGCGCGAGGGGCGGCTGCGGCCCGGCCAGATGCTGCGCGCCGGGCGGCTGGAAGCCTACGCCAACATCGAGAACCCCGAGTGGAAGTTCCTGATGTGGGACGAGCAGGAGGCGCGCCCCAAGATGCCCATGGGCAGTTCGGGCTTCCGCTGGGGCAAGGAGCAGGGCAAGTGGAACCTGCTGCTGCGCGACGGGCTCGATGGCAGCGACATCCACCCGGCGCTCACGTTCCTGAACGCCTCCGATGAGGTCGCGCAGGTGAGCATCGACGATTTCGGCGAAGGCGAAACGCTGGAGCGCGGCGTGCCGGTGAAGCGCATCGCTACGGCCGCGGGCGAGAGCGTGATGGTCGCCACGGTCTACGACCTGCTGATGGCGCAATACGGCGTGCCGCGGGGACTCGCGGGCGCTTATCCCGCGGACTACGACGACGAAAGCGCGCCCTACACGCCGGCGTGGTCCGAGCGCTATACGGGGATGGGGCGCGACGTGGTGATCCGTTTCGCGCGCGAGTGGGGCGAGACCGCGCGGCTCACCGGCGGGAAGTGCACCATCATTATCGGCGCTGGAATCAACCACTGGTATCACAACAACCTGATGTACCGGGCGGGGATTCACGCGCTGATGTTCTGCGGCTGCGTGGGGGTGAATGGCGGCGGGCTGGCGCACTACGTGGGGCAGGAGAAGTTGGCGCCCGGCGAGCCCTGGGCGGCCATCGCTTTCGCCAAGGACTGGTATCCGCCCTCGCGGCTGCAAAACGCCCCGAGCTGGCACTACATCCACACGGACCAGTGGCGCTACGAGCGCGACTTCACCGATTACCACACCATGCCCAGGAGCGCCGAGCCGGACGGCTTCGCCCGCGGTCACACGGCGGACCTCCAGGTGAAGGCCGTGCGCGCCGGCTGGCTGCCCTTCTATCCGCAGTTCGACCGCAGCCCGCTCGAAATAGCGCGCGAGGCGCGCCAGGCCGGGGCGCAGACCTCCGGTGACGTCGCCGAATGGATTGCGTCGCAGCTCAAAGAGAAGAAGCTGCGGTTTTCCGTGGAGGACCCCGACGCGCCGGAGAACTGGCCGCGGGTGTGGTTCATCTGGCGCGGCAACGCGCTGCTCTCGAGCGCCAAGGGGCACGAGTTTTTCCTGAAGCATTACCTGGGCACCCACACCAACGCCATCGCCGAAGACCTGGCCGCCGGTTCGGTCCAGGAGATCGCCTGGCACGAGCAGGCGCCGGTGGGAAAGATGGACCTGGTGGTGGACCTGAACTTCCGCATGGACACCTCGGCACTCTACTCGGATGTCGTGCTGCCGGCGGCGACGTGGTACGAGAAGTCCGATCTCAACTCGACCGACATGCACAGCTTCATCCATCCGCTGTCGGCCGCGGTGCCGCCGTGCTGGGAGTCGCGCAGCGACTGGCAGATCTTCCGCACCATCGCGCGCAAGTTTTCCGAACTGGCGCTGAAGCACTTCCCTACTCCGGTCGAGGACGTGGTAGCCACGCCGCTGGCGCACGATACGCCGGCCGAGATCGCACAGCCGGAGATGCGGGAGTGGATCAAGGGCGAGGGGCCGGCCATTCCGGGCAAGACCATGCCGGGCTTCCAGGTGGTGGAACGCGACTACCCGAACCTCTACAACCGGTTCATCTCCTTCGGCCCACAGGTGCGCGCCAGGGGGCTGGGAGCGCACGGCACGCACTACCAGGTGGAGGATTTCTACGACGAGTGGCTGCGGACCACTCCGAATGTGGAGTTCGGCGGCCGGCGCTATCCCTCGATCTACGAGGATGCGGAGGTCTGCGACACCATCCTGCAATTCGCCACCGTGACGAACGGCGAACTGGCCTGGCGCTCGTATAAAAACCTGGAGGCGCGCACGGGACTTCCGCTGGCGCACCTGGCGGAGAAGAACCGCGGCGCGCGGGCGACGTACAAGGACCTGCTCGCGCGCCCGCACCGCTTCGTGAACAGCCCCATGTGGAGCGGGCTGGTCGAGAACGGGCGGCCCTACTCGCCGTTCACCTATAACGTGGAGGCGCAGGTGCCGTGGCGGACGCTCACGGGCCGCCAGCAGTTCTACCTGGACCATCCCGGCTACATCGCCTACGGCGAGCACCTGCCGGCCTACAAGCCGCGGCCCGGCATCAAGGAGTACGGCGACCTGCGGTTCAGCCGGGAGGCCGGACGCACCATGACCCTGAACTACCTGACGCCCCACGGCAAGTGGCACATCCACTCGACCTACGGCGACAACCAGCGCATGACCACGCTCTCGCGCGGCGTGGAGCCGTTCTGGATGAACGATCGCGACGCCGCGGAGCTGGGGATCGAGGACAACGACTGGGTGGAGGTGCATAACGACAACGGCGTGGTGGTGACGCGCGCGGCCGTAAGCGCGCGCATCCCGCGCGGTATCTCGATCCAGTATCACTCGCCGGAGCGCACTTACTCGGTGCCTAAGTCGCCGCTGCGGAAGTACCGGCGCGCCGGAGGGCACAACAGCCTCACCCGCGTGCGGCTGAAACCGAATTTGATGGTGGGGGGATATGGGCAGTTTACCTACCATTTCAATTACTGGGGACCTACGGGAGTCAACCGCGATACCCACGTGCTGGTGCGGAAGCTGCCGGATCTGAAGTGGTGAGGGGGAGGGGATCCTATGAACGTACGCTCGCAGATCTCCATGGTGTTTCACCTGGACAAGTGCATTGGCTGCCACACCTGCAGCATTGCGTGCAAGAACATCTGGACCGACCGCAAGGGCACGGAGTACATGTGGTGGAACAACGTGGAGACCAAGCCGGGAACCGGCTATCCCACGGCCTGGGAAGACCAGGAGAAGTACAACGGCGGCTGGGACGTCTCGGTGGACCAGTTGAAGCTGCGCTCCACCAGCAAGTCGAAGACGGTGGTGAACATCTTTCACAACCCGTCGATGCCGACCATGGACGACTACTACGAGCCGTGGACGTACGACTACCAGCACCTGTTCAACGCGCCCGAAGGGCCGGACCAGCCGACTGCGCGTCCGGTTTCGATGATCACCGGGGAGCCCATGGAGATCAAGGCCGGACCCAACTGGGACGACGACCTGGGCGGCTCGCCGGTCTACGCGCAGAACGATCCCAACCTGCGGGCACTGACGCCGGAGCAGCAGCAGCAGTTGTTCGCCGTCGAGCGGCTGGTGTTCTTCTACTTCCCGCGTATCTGCAACCACTGTTTGAACCCGGCGTGCGTGGCGGCGTGCCCCTCGGGGGCGCTCTACAAGCGCGGGGAAGACGGCATCGTGCTGCTGGACCAGAACCGCTGCCGCGCCTGGCGGGCGTGCATCGCGGCCTGCCCGTACAAGAAGGTTTTCTATAACTGGCAGACGGGAAAGTCGGAAAAGTGCATCCTGTGCTTCCCGCGCATCGAGACGGGGCAGGCGCCGGCGTGCTTCCACTCCTGCGTGGGACGGATCCGGTACCTGGGGGTGCTGCTCTACGATGCCGAGCGCATCGAGGAAGTGGCGAAGATGCCGGCCGAGGAACTGGTGGAAGCGCAGCGCTCCCTGATTCTCGATCCGCACGATCCGGAAGTAGTGGCGGCGGCGCGCGCCAACGGCGTGCATGCATCGGTGATCGAAGCGGCGCGCAACTCGCCGGTCTACAAGTTTGTGAAGGATTGGAAGCTGGCGCTGCCGCCGCACATCGAGTGGCGCACGCTGCCCATGCTGTTCTACGTGCCGCCCATGGCGCCGGTGATGTCGGCGCGGCAGGAGAACGATACCGTTACCAACGTCTCCGAGGACCTGTTCCACGACATCGAGCAGTCGCGCGTGCCGCTGAAGTTTCTGGCCAGCCTGTTCGGCGCGGGGCACGACGGCAAGGTGCGGTACGCGCTGCGGAAGCAGAAGGCGGTGCGGTGGTACCGGCGCGCGGTGACCGTGGGGGACGTTTCGATGGAGACGGCCGAACGGATGCTGCGAGAGGCGGATTGCTCGCCCGAGGAGGCGGAGGCGATCTACCGGCTGACCTCGCTGTGCACCTTCGAGGAGCGCTTCGTCATCCCGCCTTCGCACCGCGAGGAGGCACTCGAGATGATGACGGATCCGCTGGAGCATAAGCAGGCGGCGGGATTTGGCTTCCTGGCCGGCCCGCGGAGGGGAATGTGATTCCGGCACGCTTGTTCGCTTATCCGGGGGAAGAATTCGAGGCGCTGGCGGCGGCGGTTCCCGCCTTTGCCGCCGAGGTGGCGGGGATGAGCCCCGGGGAGCGCGAAGAACTCTACACCCGCACCTTCGACTGGAGTCCGGAGGCGAGTCTCGAAATCGGCTGGCATCTCTACGGCGAGAACTACCAGCGCGGCGAGTTTCTGGTGGAGGTGCGGGGCATGCTGCGGCGCTGCGGCATCGCGGAATCCGAAGGTCTGCCGGATCACCTGGTGCACATCGTGCCGCTGCTGGAGCGGCTGCCCGCGGAGGAGGCGGCGACCTTCACGGAGCGGTACGTCGCACCGGCGCTGGCAAAGATCGAAGCGGCGCTCGCGGGCGCAGGCAATCCGTACCGGCACGTGGTGCGGGCGCTGGCGCGCGAGTGGGGATGCGAAGCGGCGCCGGCGGCCACGCTTCCGGTGCTCGAAGGAGAGGCAGATGAATAACTCCTGGGGATTGCTCGATCCACTGCTGTTCGGGGTGCTGCCCTACGTGGCGCTGTTCACCTTTTTCCTGGTGACCATCCAGCGGTACCGCGCGCGCACCTACAGCTACTCGAGCCTGTCATCGCAATTTCTGGAGAACCGGCAGCACTTCTGGGGACTGGTGCCGTTCCATTACGGCATTTTGGTGGTGCTGGGCGGGCACATCCTGGCGTTCCTGATCCCGCGGCAGATTCTGCTGTGGAACAGCGTGCCGCTGCGGCTGTGGGCGCTGGAGATTACAGGGCTGGCCTTCGCGCTGCTGGCGCTGGTGGGGCTGGCGGCTGCCATGGTGCGGCGGGCCTCCACGCCCAAGGTGCTGCGGGTGACTTCGCGGCGCGACTGGCTGCTGCTGGCGATGCTGCTGGCGCAGATTGCCACAGGCGTGGCGGTGGCGCTGTACCATCCCTGGGGATCGTCGTGGTTTGCCACCTCGGCTACGCCGTACCTGTGGTCCATTGCGGCGTTCAACCCGCAGGTGGAGTGGATCGCGCCCATGCCGTGGCTGGTGAAGCTGCACATCGCCAATGCCTGGCTGCTGATCGGCTTCTTCCCGTTCACCCGGCTGGTACACGTGCTGGTGGTTCCGAACCCCTACCTGTGGCGCAAACCGCAGGTGGTGCGCTGGTACGCGCGGCGGGGAGAGAGGTATGAGCGAGCGAGGTAAGGCCGCCAGCGTCCTGACGATGAACACGGTGGCCTTCACCGTGTGCTTCGCCTGCTGGATGCTGAACGGCGCGCTGGTGACCTTCCTGGTGGAGCAGGAGGTCTACGGGTGGAGCGAAAGCCAGATCGGCTGGTTGATCGGCATTCCGGTGCTGACGGGGTCGGTGGTGCGGCTGCCGGTGGGGATACTGACGGACCGCTACGGCGGGCGGGCGATCTATGCGCTGCTGATGCTGGTTTCGGCGGTGCCGATGTACCTGCTGAGCTACGCCGATAGCTACGGCGCGTTCGTTGTGGCATCGCTCGGTTTCGGGTTGGCGGGCGGATCGTTCGCGGTGGGGGTGGCCTACACCTCGGTATGGTTTCCGAGGGAGCGGCAGGGGACGGCGCTGGGCATCTTCGGAATGGGCAACGCCGGCGCGGCGATCACCAGTTCACTGGCGCCCGCCCTGCTGCTGAAGCTCACGGCGGGAGGCGCCAACCTGGAGGGCTGGCGCACGCTGCCGCGCCTGTACGCCGCGGCGCTGGTTTTGATGACGCTGCTGTTCTGGGCCCTCACGCATTCCCGCAAGGTCGAAAGCGGGCCGGTGAAAGGATTGGGCCCGCGCCTCGCGCCGCTGCGCAGCGTGCGGGTGTGGCGCTTCGGGCTGTACTACCTACTGGTCTTCGGCGGCTTCGTGGCCCTGGCCCAGTGGCTGATTCCTTATTACGTGAACGCCTACGCCATGTCGGTGGCGACCGCGGGATTGATGGCCTCGCTGTTCAGCCTGCCCACGGGCGTGATCCGGGCGCTGGGCGGCTGGATTTCGGATCGCTGGGGCGCGCGCCGCGCCATGTACTGGGTGCTTTCAGGCTGCCTGGTGTGCTGCACCCTGCTGATTGTGCCCCGCATGGATGTGCAACTGCCGGGCAAAGGCGTGATGGCCACGCGCGCGGGCGTGGTGACGAAGGTGGCGCCGGAGGAAATCGTGGTGAGCGGGAAGAGCTACCCGGTGCGCGCGGCGGAGCCCCGGCGGCAGCACGTGGAAAGCGCCGGGATTCTGGTGCTGCCGGCGCGGTGGTTCGCGCAAACGCCCGTGGTGCAGGAAGGCGAAACCGTCCACAAGCGGCAGTTGCTGGCCGGCGGCACCACCCACATCTACTTCCAGGCCAACGTGTGGATCTTTACCGCGCTGGTCTTCCTGGTGGGAATCATGATGGGGATCGGGATGGCGGCGGTCTACCGGCACATTCCGGATTACTTCCCCAAGGCCGTGGGGGTGGTCGGGGGGCTGGTGGGGGTGATCGGCGGGCTGGGAGGCTTTCTCTGCCCCATCGTTTTCGGGTACCTGCTGGAGCAGACGGGGATCTGGACGACGTGCTGGATATTTCTGGCCGCGCTGGCCGCGGTGTGCCTGGTGTGGATGCACCTGGTGATCCAGAAGATGATGCGGCAGCAGGCGCCGGAACTGGTGCGCCGGATGGAGCGCGGGCAGGCCGAGGGACCGGTGACGGGAAGGGGCGCGGAGGTGCCGTGTTGAAGAGCCGGATTGCAGCCATTGTGCTGGGGGTGGGGGTGGTGTTCAGCGTGCTGCTGCTGGCAACGCGCGCCGCGGGTTTCCGCCTGCCGGGCAACCATCAGGGATATGAGCCGGTGCAGCCGATCGCTTACTCCCACAGGCTGCACGCGGGAGAGTTGCAGATCGACTGTCTCTACTGCCACACGGGGGCGGAGAGCAGCCGGCACGCGGGCATACCGTCCGCCAGCGCGTGCATGAACTGCCACAAGTTTGTCACCGCGCCACTGGAGGCCGTGCGGGCGGAGGATGAGCTTGCAACCAAAGAGAAGCGCGCGCCGCGCCAGATCGTTTCGCCGGAGCTGGAGAAGCTGTTCGCCAGGGTGCGCACGAACCGGCCGGTGGCCTGGACCAAGGTGCATAACCTGCCGGACTACGTCTACTTCGACCACCGCGCGCACGTGAATGCGGGGGTGGCCTGCCAGACGTGCCACGGGCCGGTGGAGACCATGGAGCGGGTGCGGCAGGCGAGCAGCTTGAGCATGGGCTGGTGCGTGGAGTGCCACCGGGAGAAGAAGGTGGCCCGGCTGCTGGACTGCGCTACCTGCCACTACTAAGGCAGGGGCTGAGGGGTTTCGATGGAGAGGGACTGGAATGTGGAGAAGGCCGGGCCGGACCGGCGCGGTTTTTTGAAAGCCGCGGGGTTCAGCTTCGGCATTCTGGGGCTGGCGGGATGCCGGACGGCGCCGGTGGAACGGGCCATGGGGTTCGTCGAGCATCCGCCGGGCGTGACGCCGGGGAAATCGTATTACTACGCCACTACCTGCACGGCATGCACGGCGGGCTGCGGCGTGCTTGCCAAGGTGCGGGACGGCCGGCCCATCAAGCTGGAGGGCAATCCCGGGCACCCTGTATCGCGAGGCGGGCTGTGCGCCGTGGGGCAGGCTTCCATCCTGGGGCTGTACGACAGCCTGCGGCTAAAGCAGCCGCACATCGGCGGGCAGGCGGCCGGGTGGGAGCGGGTGGATGCCGAACTCGGCGCGCGGCTGGAGGCTATCCGCAAGTCGGGCGGCGCGGTGCGGTTTCTGAGCCGCACCGTGACCAGCCCCACGCTGCGAGCGGCCATCGCGCGCTTCCTGGACGGCTTCGCCGATGGCAGGCAGGTGATCTACGATCCGCTTTCCTGCTCCGCCATCGCCGACGCTCATGAGCGCACCCATGGGGTACGGGCCATTCCGCGGTATCGTTTCGAACGCGCCGCGGTGATTGCGAGCTTCGACGCCGATTTTCTGGGCACCTGGATCTCGCCGGTCGAGTTTACCGCGGGCTATAGCCGGGCGCGGCTGCCGGAGAGCGGCCATCCGGCGTGGCATGCGCAGTTTGAAGGACGCATGTCGCTGACCGGGACCAAGGCGGACCTGCGGGTCCCCACCTCCTACGGCGAACTCGAGGCCCGCATGCGGGAGGCGGCCGCGGGAGAAGGCGAAACGGGCCGGCGCCTGCGCGCGGCGCGCGGCCGGGGGCTGGTGGTTTGCGGGGCGCAGGACGTGGAGCTGCAGATGCTAGCCAACCGCATGAACCAGGAGCTGGGCAACTACGGCAACACGCTCGACATCGAGCGGCCCAGCTTTCAGAAACAGGGGCGCGACGCAGACCTGGAGCGGCTGATGGGAGAACTGGAGGCCGGCAAGGTGGCGGCGCTGTTCGTCTACGGCGTCAACCCGGCCTATGATTTTCCCTCCGCGCCGCTGGCCAAGGCAGGGATGCTGGTGAGCTTCGCGGAACGCCTGGACGAGACCGCCCGACTGGCGCACTACTGCTGTCCGGATCACCACGTGCTCGAAAGCTGGGGCGATGCGGAGCCGGTGGCGGGGGTGGTGAGCCTGGTGCAGCCGGTGATCCGGCCGCTGGGCACGACGCGCGCGGCGATGGAAAGCCTGGCGCTGTGGAGCGGCACGCCCCGGACGGTGCAGGAAGCGCTGCGGGAGCGCTACGGTCAGACGCAGGAAGCCTGGGAACAGGCGCTGGCGGCGGGCTACATCGAGCGCGAGACGCCCGTCGAGCGCGCGGCTTACAGGGAACCGGCACAGAGCCAACCGCTCCAGGGCGATGGCGGCTCACTCGAAGAGACGGGGTTTGAACTGGCGCTCTACGCCAAGCCCGCCATGCTGGACGGCAGCCCGGCCTACAATCCCTGGCTGCACGAACTGCCGGACCCTGTGACCAAGGTGAGCTGGGATAACTACGCCTGCCTGGCGCCGGCGGCGGCGGCGAAGCTGGGGGTCGCGGACGGCGACGTGGTGCGGGTTGCCTGCGGGAACGAGGCGGTCGAGCTGCCCGCACTGGTGCAGCCGGGGCAGCACGAGCGCGTGGTAGCGGTGGCGCTGGGCTACGGCAGCCGGCTTTCGTCTCGATTTGCGGGCGTGGGCCCGCGGTGGATCGGGTCGCGCGCCACGGTGGGGGAGAACGGGCTGGTGGGACGGAACGCCGCGGCGCTCCTGCGGCTCGCGGGCGGCGCGCTGCGCTACACGCGCGGCGGCGCCACCCTGACGCGCACCGGGCGGCAGATCGAGCTGGCCTGTACGCAGGACCATCACCGTTTGACCGTGCCGGAGAAGCTGGGCGCGCACCCGCCGCGGCCTATCGTCCAGGAGACCGGCACACCCGTGCCGGAGCATCACGCGCCGGAGCGCGACCTATGGCCCGACGATCATCCCAAGCGCGGCCACTACTGGGGCATGGCCATCGATCTGAACGCCTGCACGGGCTGCTCAGCCTGCGTGATCGCCTGCCAGGTGGAGAACAACATCCCGGTGGTCGGCAGAGACGAGGTGCGGCGCAAGCGCGCCATGCACTGGATCCGGATCGACCGCTACTACGCGGGGCCGCAGGAGAATCCCAGGGTGGCGCACCAGCCCATGATGTGCCAGCAGTGCGGGAACGCGCCCTGCGAGACGGTCTGCCCGGTGCTCGCCACGGTGCACAGTTCCGAGGGGCTGAACCAGCAGGTCTATAACCGCTGCGTGGGGACGCGCTACTGCGCCAACAACTGCCCCTACAAGGCGCGGCGCTTCAACTGGTTCGAGTATGCGCGCGAGGACCGGCTGGCCAACATGGTGATGAACCCGGATGTAACGGTGCGCTCGCGCGGCGTGATGGAGAAGTGTACGTTTTGCGTGCAGCGCATTCAGGAAGCCCGCATCGAGGCGCGGAGAAAAGGCGTGCCGCTCGCCGACGGCGATATCCAGCCGGCCTGCCAGCAGAGTTGCCCGGCGGGCGCCATCGTCTTCGGCGATCTGAACGATCCGGAGAGCCGCGTCTCGCGCCTGGTGCGCGGCGGGCGCGCCTACCGCGTGCTGGAGGAGTTGAACGTGCGGCCGGCGGTCGCCTATCTGAAGATCGCGCGCGGAGGGGAGGACCAACGTCATGGCTGAGTATTCGGTGCTGACCCGGCCGCTGATCGAGGGCAAGAAGCTGGCGCAGGTGACCGAGGACGTCTGCGCTCCCCTGGAGCGGCGCGCCGGCCCGTTGTGGTGGGGGGCGTTTCTGGCTTCCTCGGCGGTGATGTTGGCGGGCGCGGCGGCGGTGGCCTACCAGGTGACCATGGGGGTGGGGGTGTGGGGGCTGAACACCACGGTGGGCTGGGCCTTCGACATCACCAACTTCGTCTTCTGGATTGGAATCGGGCACGCCGGCACCTTGATTTCGGCGATCCTGTTTCTGCTGCGGCAGCGCTGGCGCACTTCGGTGAACCGCGCCGCCGAGGCCATGACCCTGATCGCGGTGATGTGCGCAGGGCTGTTCCCGGTGATCCACCTGGGGCGGCCCTGGCTGGCCTACTGGATCTTCCCCTATCCGAACCAGCGCGGGCCGCTGTGGATCAACTTCCGTTCGCCGCTGGCGTGGGACGCCTTCGCGATCTCGACCTACTTCATCATCTCCGCCACCTTCTGGTACGTGGGGCTGCTGCCGGATTTGGCCACGGCGCGCGACCGCGCGCAGCCGGGGCTCAGGAAGAAGCTGCTGGCGCTGGCCAGCCTGGGTTGGAGCGGATCTTACAAAACCTGGCAGCGGCACGAGACGGTCTACCTGCTGCTGGCGGGGCTGGCGACGCCGCTGGTGGTCTCGGTCCATACCATCGTGAGCTGGGACTTCGCCACGGCGCTGGTTCCCGGCTGGCACGCCACCATCTTTCCGCCCTACTTCGTGGCGGGGGCGATCTTCTCCGGGCTGGCCATGGTGATCACCCTCATGATCATCGCGCGCAAGCTGATGCGCCTGGAGGATTACATCACCCTGCGCCACATCGACGTGATGGCGCGGCTGGTGCTGACCACGGGATCGCTGGTGGGGCTGGCCTACCTGACGGAGTTTTTCACGGCTTTCTATTCGGGCAACCCGTACGAGGAGTTCGTCTTCGCCAACCGCGCCATGGGGCCTTATGCGTGGGCCTACTGGACGATGGCGGCGTGCAATGTGGCGGTCCCGCAGTTGTTCTGGTTCCGCAGGGTGCGGGCCTCGCTGCCGGCGGTGTTCACGATCTCGATTCTGGTGAACGTGGGAATGTGGTTTGAGCGGTTCGTCATCATCGTGACCTCGCTGCACCGCGATTTTCTGCCCGCCAACTGGGCGATGTACACCCCCACGGTGATCGAAGTGGCGACGCTGGCGGGGACCTTCGGACTGTTCTTCACGCTGTTCCTGCTGTTCTGCAGGCTGCTGCCGGTGATTGCGATAGCGGAGGTGAAGGGCGTGCTGAGCTACGGGAACCGGGAGGGCAAGCGATGAGCGGCCGCGTGCTGGTGGCGGTGTTCGAGAGGGAGGAGGACATCCTGGAGGCAACGCGCGCGGCGCGCGAGGCGGGGCTGGAGATCCGGGATGTCTATGCGCCCTACGCGGTGCACGGGCTGGATCGGGCCATGGGGCTGCGGCCCTCGCGGCTGCCCTGGGTCTGTTTCGCCCTGGGAGTGGCGGGCGCCGCTTTCAAGATCTGGTTCGAGTACTGGACCACCGCGGTGGACTGGCCGGTGAACGTGGGAGGCAAGCCCTGGAACTCGCTGCCCGCCTTTGTGCCGATCACCTTCGAGGTAATGGTGCTGTTCGCGGGGGTGAGCACGGTGCTGGCCTTCTTCATGGCCGCGCGGCTCTACCCCGGGCGCGCGGCGCGGCTGGTCGACCCCAGGGTAACCAACGACCGCTTCGCCCTGGTGCTGGAGGAGACCGATGCCGCATTCGATGCCGGGCGCGTGCGCCGGATGATGGAGCGGCGCGGCGCGGTACGGGTGGAGGAGCGCGCCGGGGAGGACGCGGAATGAAAGTCCTGAACTATGCGCTGCTGGCGCTCTTCATCCTGGCGGTGGCGGCGAACTTCGCGCTGCGCCGCGATCCGGCGCGGCCGAATGCAAACTTCCTGCCGGAGATGGTCTACCCGGTGGCTTACGATGCCTTCTCCGCGAACCCCCATTTTCCCGATGGCAAGACGCTCCAGGCGCCTGTGAAGGGCACGGTGGCGCGGCGCGCGGCCGCGCCCGTCAAAGTGGAGGACGAGGCTGCGGCGCTGGCCCGCGGGGCGCGCGTCTACCAGGTGTTCTGCGCGGTGTGCCACGGGGGCGCGGGCGCGGGGGACGGGCCGGTGGTGGCGCGCGGCTATCCGGCGCCGCCGCCTCTGGCGGGCGCGACCGCTTTGAAATTGACCGACGCTGAGATGTTCGACCTGATTACTGCCGGCCGTAACAACATGCCGGGATATGCCGCGCAGGTGGCGCCGGAGGACCGCCGGCGGGTGATCCGCTACGTGCGCACGTTGCAGAAAGGAGCGGGCCAGTGAACGAGCGGTGGTTGAAGGCTCTGGCGGTGATGGGAGGTGCCGCGACCTTCGCGGGGGCGATAGCGGCGCCCGAGCGCGCGGTTTCCAATTTGCTGCTGGCGGGGATATTCCTGGTCTCCCTCGCCCTCGCTGGGATTTTCTTCGTGGCGTTAAACTTTGTTACCGGCGGCGGCTGGAGCACGGCCTTCCGGCGCGTCCCGGAGGCCATGGCGGCCGCGTTGCCCTACGGCGCCGCGGCGGTGGGAGTGGTGCTGCTGTTTTTTCCCGCCACTTACCCGTGGACCTCGCCCGACTTCCATGCCCAGGGGTTCAAGCAGCTTTGGCTCGACCGGCCCTTCTTCCTGGCGCGCACGGCGCTCTACCTGCTGCTGTGGTGGTGGTTCGCCCGGCGCATCCTGGCACGCTCCCGCGCGCAGGACGCCGACGGCAATCCGGCCCACACCCGCGCCAACGCGCGGCTCTCGGCGGCGTTCCTGGTGGTGTTCGCCATCACTTTCTGGCTGGCAAGCTTCGATTGGATCATGTCGCTCGAGCCCAACTGGGTGAGCACTATCTTCGGAGTGTACAGCTTTGCGGGGCTGTTTCAGGCGGGTCTGGCGATGATCGTTCTGCTCGTGCTGTGGGCGCGGCGCGGCCCGCTGGCGGGTTTTGTGAACGCGGAACACCTGCACGATCTCGGCAAGCTACTGTTCGCCTTC
The DNA here is from genome assembly GCA_041685075.1 of Bryobacteraceae bacterium. GTDB lineage: Bacteria > Acidobacteriota > Terriglobia > Bryobacterales > Bryobacteraceae > JAMCRM01. The sequence goes on along the minus strand of JAWLGN010000011.1, from coordinate 1,686 downwards.
AGCACCTTTTGGATGTATATCTGGTTCAGCCAGTACATGCTGATTTGGTACGCCAACATACCGGAGGAAGCGACATACTACGTGCGGCGACTGGAGGGCTTCTGGGGTCCGCTGTTCGTGGTGAACATGTTGCTCAACTGGGCGGTGCCCTTCGCCGCGCTGCTCTCGCGCGCGGCCAAGCGCAGCCCGGCGTGGCTGGGGCGCGTGGCGGTGGTGGTGCTAATGGGCCGCTGGCTGGACCTCCACATCATGGTAAACGCCGCCCGAGGCCTGCCGCCCGCCCTGGGGCCGGCGGAGATCGGCCCGGCGGCGGCGGCCGTTGCGCTGTTTCTGCTGGTCTTCCGGCGCGCCTTCCTCGCGCGCGAGGCAGTGCCGGTGCGCGATCCCTATCTTGTGGAGAGCCTTCATTACCATAACTGACCGCGCACCGCGCAACTGCTGCCGGGTGGTGCGGGATTCGCGCGTCTAACATCTCTTACATGCCATTTCCCTCTTGACACGGCGGGCCCCCCGGGATATTGTCTGTGGGGACCCAGGGACAACCATACTTTGAGGGAGTATTGTTTCCATGTTTCGACATGTTACATGCAAAGGCTTCGCGCTGCTACTCGCTGTTGCCGGCCTGGGGTGGGCGCAGGAATCGCGCGGCAGTATTACCGGCAGGGTGATCGACGCCCAGGGCGCGGTGATACCGGGCGCTGCCGTAGTGATTACAAATATCGGCACCAACGCCACCAGCCGGACGGCCGCAAACGAGACCGGCTATTTTGAGGCAAACCTCTTGAACCCTGGACGTTACAGCGTCGCGGTGGAAGCGCCGGGATTCCGGAGAACCGTGCGAACCGGGCTGGAGTTGAGCGTTGCCGGGCGATTGGACATCGAAATCCAGTTACAGGTGGGACAACTGGCGGAGACCGTCGAAGTAACCGCCGAAGCGCCCCTGCTGGACACCACGACGGCCACGGGGGGCCGGGTCCTCGATAATCGCCAGATCATGGAACTGCCGTTCAATGATCTCAACCCGTTCGCGCTGGCCGCCCTTGCGCCGGGCATGCACTGGACCGGGCAGCCGGCCTACCGCAGGCCCTTCGATAACGGCGGCACTTCCGACTTCAACACCATGGGGGGCGTGGGGCAGAACGAGTACACCATCGATAACGCTCCGGTAACCGGCACCGGCCGCCGGGTGGGCTTCAACCCGCCCGCGGATGCCGTGGAGGAGTTCAAGCTGGAGACCGCCACCTTCGATGCCAGCTACGGCCACACCTCCGGGGCGCTGGTGAACGTGATGACCAAGGCCGGCTCCAACGAATACCACGGGACGCTCTACGACCAGCACTGGCAGCAGCGGTGGAACGCAACCCGGCATTTCACGCGGCTGGCCTGGGAGGACCAGGTGCGGCAGGGGAAGATCAGCAAAGATACCCCCAAGCAGGCGCCAGGGCGGTCCAATAATTTCGGCGCCACCCTGGGAGGCCCGGTGCGCATCCCCGGGCTGTACAATGGCAGAGATAAGTTCTTTTTCTTCTTCAGTTACAACGGTATTTATCAGAAAAAGGCTGAGGATACCAGCTCTATCAACCGGACGGTGCCGAAGATGGCCTGGCGGCAGGGCGATTTTTCGGACATGCAGGCGCTCGATCCGGTGCGGTTCACCATCTACGACCCCCGCTCGGCGCGGACGGA
>JAWLGN010000010.1:0-39613 GCA_041685075.1 Bryobacteraceae bacterium | reverse complement strand
GGGAGCACGATGAGGTCGGTGTTTTCGGGGACGGTGGAGTCGATGGTTTCGATGAAGCGGCGGACGCTTTCGGCGGCGGAGCTGGTGCGGCGGGGCCGGAGGTTGATGGAGGCGACGCGGACGTGGCGGGGGCCGGGGGGATCGATGGCTTCGAGCGAGATATCGTCCCACCAGACGGTGGCGAGGGGGGCGTTCTGGAGGAAGAGCTGGAGCTTGACGGCGGAGGCGTTCTCGGGGGCGGGGGCGTCGTGGGTGACGCGGGTCCAGTCGCCGTGGCGGGTGGCGGACCAGGCGTAGTCGGGCTGGCCGGCGCGGCGGCCGTCGGGCCGGACCCAATCGAGGCGGGAGACGACCTGGAGGGGTTCGTAGGTGAGGCCCTCGGCGCGGTACCAGGCGGTGAAACGGTACCAGCGGCCGGGTTGGATGCCGGGCACGGTGGCGGCCCATCCGCCGAACGCGGCGGGGTTGCTGTTGCCGGAAATGGCCAGGGAGGGCGGCCGGGTGCGGTAGCGGACGTTGTCATGGAAGGTGCGGGGGGCGATTTCGTCGCGCGGCGACCAGGCGACCCATTCCGCGTCGCCGGAGGGCAGGCCTGTGCGGCGGACGGTGGTATCGCAGGGCGCCAGGGTCGCGGCCAGAAGCAGCAGGGGAAGGAGTTTCATAGAAGGGAGTATAACGTGCGGGGAACGGCTGTTGGGCGCCGCTGGCGGGGAGGGGTGGAACTGGTGTAGAATCAACGAGAGGGCCACCCTAGCTCAGCTGGTAGAGCGGCTGATTCGTAATCAGCAGGTCGCCGGTTCAAGCCCGGCGGGTGGCTCCATAACAACCCGTTTCACGCCATCCTGTTCAAATGGCTGATCCGAGATCAGCCAGTCAGGACATCATCTTGCCAGGTGCGCTTTGTCCACTGCCCCGGGGCGGTCCGGCCGGACAGCGGCTTGCGTTGTCTGGCTGTTTTCCCTTGGTTCGATCCCGCTCCGCTCGAACGTGCGCGGAGTCCTAGCTAGTGTACCTATGGACGGCGCCCCGCAAAGAAGGCCCGAGACACCCACCCGCTCACTCGGGATCAGCCGGCGAATCCTTGCCGCTGGCGTCGATCACTTCCGCCCGGCCCTTGCGATAGGCCATCAGAAACAAATCCTTGTCCATCAACTCCCCTGAGGACTCGAAGTCGTACGTGCCGTTCGCGCCCCTCCACGGCTCCATGAACCGGATGGCGTAGGAGAGATCGAGAGAGTTCGTCGAGCCGGTCATTTGAAATGCCGCGGCCAGAATGTGCAGCGCGTCGTACGCTTGCGCCGCCCAGACTCCCGGGGAATGGCCGAAGCGCTTGCGGAATTTGGCGACAAAGGCCTGGTTCTCCGGCGTCTCGGAATCCACGTTGTACAGGGAGTAGAACATCACTCCCTCCAGGGCCTCCGCCGGCACCTTGTGCATTTCGGGAAGATCGTCGAACGACCCCACAATCGGGGTGTTCAGCCCCATGCTGCGCGCCGCCCAGATGAACGCGGCCGCTTCCGCCTGCATGCCGGCGAAGAAGATCAGGTCGGCCGGAGTCGCTTTCAGCTCGTCCACCGTCTCGCGAAAGTCGACCATGCTGCGCACGTAGGCCGCCTTGTAGACGGTCTGTGCATCCCTGCTGTCCAGTTCGACCCCAAAATGGTAGGCCAGGTCCTCCCCGAAGGGGTTGTCCTCGAAAATGATCGCCACATTCCGGTATCCGCGATCCAGGCACATGCGCGCGACCTTGCGCCCGATGTGCACGCAGGGCAGCACAGTCCGGATCAAGTACCGGAAGTCGCGATGCGTCATGTAGGTGTTGTTGGAGCCTATGACGATGTGAAGCAACCGGCTTTCTTCGAAGATCGCAGATGCCCGCACGGCAGAACTGGAGTCGTAGTACCCGATCGTCGCCACCATGTCGGGCGTGCGGGAGAACTCGATGGCGATGGACCGGGACTTCTTGAGGTCGAGCCGGTCGTCGCGCCAGACCAGGCGGAAGCGCTTGCCGCGCACGCCCCGCGCGTTGATCTCCTCCAGGGCCAGGACCATTCCCTCATTCATGTCGTCCTGGTTGATTTCGAACGGCCAGCACACACCGACGAGGACCTCGTCGGAGGGTTGTCGGGCCATCCAGGTTCTCCATTCGCCGAACTCATGCAGAGACACGGACTGCCACACCACAAAGGGAGCCAGCAGTACGGCCACGACGAACAGCTTCTTCAAGCGCTACTCCTTCCCCAGGATCAGCGGCAGCCCGTCTTTGCCGCCGACCACCACGACTTTGGCGTTCGACGATTTGGCCAGCGCTTCGGTGGCCTGGATGCCCTGCCACTGGAGCAGCATCGGGTTCAGGCTGCGGCTGACCGTCTCGTTGTAGGCCTGTTGACCTTTCGCCTCGATGACCTTCCGCTCCGCTTCCTTCTGCGCCACGGCCAGGCGGTAGACGTATTCCCCGTCCAACTGTTGCTGGGCCAGTTTGGCCTCGATGGCGTCGGCGATTTTCTTGGGCAGCGAGATCCGCTCGATGGGGACCTCGTCGAGGGAGACGAAACGGGCCTCCATGCGAACCTTCGAGAGCACGGAGGTGCGCTCCTGGATGGCCTTTTGCGAGGTGTAGATTTCCTCCGGCTTGTACTGGCCGAAGACGGTTCGGATGACCGAGCGCACCTCGGGCCGAACCACGACGTTCACGTAGTCCGGGCCCACCTTCTGGTGCAGGAGGGGCAGCAGATCCGGGTTGGGGAAATATCTCACCGAGTACTCCACGTGGACCGTCAGCCCGTCTACCGTCAACACGTCGATCGAGTCGCTGATGCGCTGCTTGCGATTGTTATAGACGTACATCCGGTTGATCGGCAGGATGAGGTGCAACCCCTCCCGGTACACCGTATGCACGACCGTGCCGCCCAGCCGCCGCCAAAGCACGCCGAGTTCTCCCGAATGAATCGAGACCACCATCCGGTCGAAGAAGCAGATAAAAAGGAACAGAACGGCGAAGCCCACGACAACCACGTAGGGCGCCTGCTTCCGCAAGAAAGCCACCAGCCGGCGGCGTCGACCGCCCAGCCACTCCCGAATTCGTTTCATGGCACCACCGTTTCTTCGTGCGGCTCCGCCGCCCCGCGCCGGGCCCTTCGTTTTCGCGCCGGTTTCGCGGGACTCTCGCCGATTTTGCCGTACTCCATTCGCACCACCCGATCCGCCACGTGGAAGTAGCGGTCGTCATGCGAGATGGCGATCACGGTTTTCCCGGCCTTCTTGAGTTCCGGCAGCATGACCTCGTAAAAGTAGGCGCGGAACTGGGGATCCTGGTCCGCCGCCACTTCGTCGAAGACATAGATGGGCTTGTCCTCCAGGTAGGCAACCACGAGCGCGAGACGTTTTCTCTGCCCCGTGGACAGGTGGATGGTGGAGAAACGCCCGTCCCGGAAGACGGTCTTGCCCGAAATCTGCATGAGGTCGAGTAGCTGCTCGACACGGGCCTGGTCGATCTCCCGCAGGCCGTAGAGCCGGTCAAACAGGTGGAAATCGGAGAAAATCGCCGCGAACAGATGGCGATACGACTGAACGTTGCGGGGCGTCACAGCCGTGCTGTCCACCGAAATGGCGCCGTGTTCCGGCAGGTACAGCGCCGTGAGCAGCTTCAGAAACGTCGTTTTTCCGCTGCCGTTTCCGCCTACCAGAAACAGAATCTCGCCGCGTTTGACCAGGGCATCGACGGGGCCGAGGTGGAAGTCCACGCTGCCGTCTGGAGAACGGTACGAGAAGGCCACGCCCTCCAGGCGGATCTCCCCGAAGCGATCCAGCCCGGCGATCTCTTCCTCTTCCCCGGAAGCCGAACCGGCCAGAATTTCGTCGAGCCTCGCCTCGAGGCGCCGGATATTGTCCACCGCCACCTGCACCTGCGAGACCACCGGAATCATCATCACGACGTTGCCGAGCGGGCCGATCATGAACAGCACCGCCGCCACGATCTTCACGATGGAAACGGAGAAGGTTCCCGAGAGCACCGGCAGGATGAAGACGATGGCCCCCACGAGGGCCTGGAAGAAGGCTTCGACGAACACCATGTTGTCGGAGAACTGCAGCATCACCCGCGTGCGCACGTCGCGCACCCGGGTGGCGGCCGCGCCGAACTCCTCGAACACGTCGTCGCTCTTGAGCCGGTTGATCCGCAATTCCTTGAAGCCGCGCAGCACGCCATTCAGGGCGTTGAACAGATCATCCTCCCGCTTGGAGGCGTCGTGCAGCCCCGCCTCCACCACGCGGCGGTCCTTCAGGTACACCAGCACACCGCTCGCGATCATGGCGCCGCACAGGATCACCGCCACGGGCGAGACGACGGCCACATACAACATCGTGAAGAGCACCATCACCGCCGACTGGGCCGCGCCAAACAGCGGCCGGGCCGATTGAACGATCGCCGCGGTTTCCCGGCTGATGCGCGCGTGGATGTCGGCTTCGCCGATCGCCTCGAGTGAAAACAGGTCCGCGCGGCGCAGCTTGTCCGCCAGCCTCACCCTCACGCGCCGGATCGCCTCCTCGGAGATGCGGGTGGATTCGTAAAGAACGTACCGGAGCGAGTAGACGAACAGCAGCAGCGCCAGGCCGAACAGCGTGAAATGGCGCCAGTCCGGCCCGCCCTTGCCCGTGACGTCTACCGAGGCGTTGATGACCGCCAGAATGGCAGCGTTGGCGGTGCCGGAAGCCGCCGTCATCAACAGCAGCTTCCGGTCCAGCAATCGAGTTTCCTGTTGAAGAAACTCCAGTATTCCCAAGCGGAATGGAGGTATCATCTGCATCTCAGGCGCCTGCCCGGAGGCGTTCGCGGCCTCCGGACATCAGCGCCGCCGCGGGGCCGCCAGGAACAGAAAAAGCAGGCTGATGAACGGGGTAAAGAGGATCGAAGAGAAAAAGAACCCCCAAAACCCGATCCGCCGCTTTCGTCCGGCGATCCCCGCCACCAGGCACAACAATAAATAGGCGGCCGCGAGTTCAACGCTCATGCTCTTCTACGCAGGGACATCCGCCTTCTTTTCGGCGTTCATCGTCTCCGCCAGCTTGCATCCTTCCTGGTACTCGCGCTCGAAGTATTCCTTCACCTTCGAGGGATCGAAAGTCAGGAAGGTGCCGCCAGCGGCGAAATGCTGGACAAACACCCTGCCGAGAGCGTAGGTGGAGGCTCCGCAGAAGATCACCAGCGAGGGAAGGCCCATGATGGGACCGACCACCGGGATGGACTTCAACAGGCTTCCCAGCGTTCCGCCGGCCAGGCCTTTCGGCACGAGATAGCCCAGCAGAGAACCGACTAGCGCTTTCCCCGTGTTCTCGTGGAATTCGATGCCGTAGATCTTGGAAAGCTGGGCCAGCATCTTGAGTTGCACGCCTGAGATCGCGACCAGATCTATGAGGGGAAAGGGGATGAGACCGGCGCCCATCGACCACCACATGTAGTTCTTTACCGTTCTGCGAGCTTGTGTTTCTCTTTCGTCCAATGTTTTTCTCCTTATCGGCTGGCCAAGCTGAGTGAGCCGGCTGCGCCGCTTTTCGACAGGTTTCGAATTTCCGCCGGTGCGCGTTCGCCGAGATAGCTGCGGACGTGCTCCGCCAGTTCCAACACAAAAGGCTTCTGTAACATTTGCCCGTGGGTTCCCCCGATCCAGCGGAGATCCACTCCGCCGGCGGCCAGGGGTCCCCATCCGCTCAGATCGTCGCCCGGAATGCCGGGCGCGGCCCGGCTGGGGATGCGCGGGCGGACCAGCAGAATGCGCCCTTCCAGCCGGCCGGGGGCGTAGTGCACCGCCGCCAGCGCGTTGTTCTGAAAAACGCTGAGCAGGCGCCGCATTCCAGCCCTATCGGTCTTGTCGGGCAGCAGCGAGGATCCGCGACCGCGTTCGACGAGCAGATCCAGGCGTTGCTCCGGAGGGAGCGGCCGCAGTTCGTCGGCCGTCACCACTCCGATCTCGTCAAACAGGTCCGCCAGGTATTCCGACTCCTCCTTGCGCAGCATGTCGCGAATCGGATCGGCGACCGCCACGGCGTCGAACAGCAGAACTCCCTCGAGGCGCGCGCCCGACGCCTCGAGCCGGCGCGCGGCTTCGTAGGCGAGCAGGCCGCCGAAGCTCCACCCGGCAAGGACCAGCGGACCGCCGGCGATTTTGGCGGGCAGCGCGGCCAGGTAGGCCGCCACCATCTCCTCGACGGTCGCGAACAGCGGTTGCTCGTTCTCCAGTCCCGCCGCCTGCACCATGTAGACCGGCCACTCCGGCCCCAGCGCTTCGGCCAGCGGCTGGTAACACAGGACATTGCCGCCGACCGGGTGGAAGCAGACCAGGGGCGTGCGGCTGCCCTCACTGTGAACCGCGACGACCGGACTCCAGGCCGCCCGCCGCGCGCGGCTGGCCATGCGTTCGGCCAGTTTCGCTACCGTCGGATAGGCGAACAGGTCCGCCAGCGGGAGGCGGACGCCGAAGGTGCGCTCGATCGCCGACATCAGCCGGACCGCCAGGATGCTGTGCCCGCCGAGCACGAAGAAGTCGGCTTCCGCATCCTCGACGCGCACGCCCAGCGCCTCGCTCCACAAGGCGGCCAGTTGGCGTTCCTCCTCCGTTCGGGGCGGGCGGCCCGCAGGGCCCGCACGCACCGGCGCATCCGGGGCCGGCAGCCGCGCCTCGTCCACCTTGCCGCTGGAAGTCAGAGGGATGTTCTCGACGGGGATCAGCCACGAAGGGACCATGAACGACGGCAGCCGCGCATCGAGGTCCGCTTTGCAGGCGGCCGGCTCGAAGCCGGGCCGGGGAACCACGTAGCCGGCCAGCGCCGGATTGCCATCGCGGCGCGGATCCACCGCCACCACGGCCGCGCGGCGCACCAGCGGGTGAGATGCCAGGGCTGCCTCGACTTCCGCCAGTTCGATCCTGTTGCCGCGAATCTTCACCTGCCGGTCCTCCCGCCCCAGGAAACGCAACAGGTCTTTCCCGATCCAGCGGCCCAGATCGCCGGTGCGGAACCAGCGCCCTCCTTTCGAGTCCGTGACGAAGCGCTCGGCCGTCAGATGGGGAGCGTTCAGATACCCGCGAGCCACTCCGGCGCCGCCGATATAGATCTCACCCGGGACGCCCATCGGCAGCGGCCGGCCGGCGCTGTCCAGGATGCGAATGTCGACTCCCTCGAGCGGCTTGCCGATGGGCGGAGGCAGCGTCTCGGCCCAGCTTGCCGACGTCATGATGTGCTGGCACGCCGCCACGCAGCACTCCGTGGGGCCGTAGGCGTTGACCACGCGCACGTCGCCATGGCCAGCAATGGCGTAGAAACGGCTCAGCAGGCCGGCGTTCACCACCTCGCCACCGAGAATGAACAGGCGGGCCCGCGTGGACGAACCGGTTGCCGTCCAGTGATCCACCAGCATGGCGAACAGGCTGGGAGTGGTGTCGCACAGGTCCAACTGGTGCGAGTCGATGAAGGCCGCGAGGCGCGCCGGATCGGACCTGGTCTCCTCGGCCGGGAAATAAACCTGGTGGCCGTTCAGCAGGGTGGCGAAGATCTGCTTCACCGAGGCGTCGAAGGCGTAGGAGGAGATGCACGAAACCCGCAGCCCGAAGTCGGGCCGGAGCAAGGAGAACAGCGTGCCGGCCACGTGTTCGGCGAGATGGACCACCGAGCCGTGCTCGACGACAACCCCCTTCGGCTCGCCCGTGCTGCCGCTGGTGAAGATGATGTAGGCCGCCTGGTGCGGTCCCACTTCGACGGCCGGTCTGCCGGGCGGTAGCTTCTCGAGAGCCGTGCGGTCGTGCCGGCGCTTGCTGGGCGCCTCCCGCTTCCCGCTGCCGCGGCGGACGATGAGGTCGTAGCCGTAGGGCGCCGGGTCGAACGCCGGCGCTTCGATCGCCGAAAACTCCAGGGCCAGCGGCTCGTCCTGTTCGGCCGTCCAATCGGCGAAGAAGGCGCGGGGAACGAAGAGGTCCTCGAGGAACTCGAGCCGGGTCTGATAGCCCTCCCCGGCATGCTCGCGCGCGAAGGCCGCCAGGTCGGCGCGGTAGCGGTCCAGTCGCTCCAGGTCCCAGATGCTGCCGAGGTAAAGAGCGCCCTCCGGCTTCAGCAGCTTCATGGCCTTGGCGAGAACATCCCGCAGATAACCGAAGCCGGGAAAGTTTTCGACCACGCTGTTCATGATGACGAGGTCGAACGAAGCCGGCTTGAAGAGACCCATGTCATGCGCCGCCAGTTGCCGTCCCGACACCTGATCGAGGCCATGGCGGCGGGCGTAGGCTTCCACACGCTCGACGTTGCGGCGGGAGATGTCGCAGGCCACGTAGCTTCCGGCCAGGGGTGCGACGGCACGCATGGTAAAGCCCGAGGCGCAGCCGATTTCGAGGACTCGTGAGCCGGGCCGCAAGAAGGGCGCCACCTTGGCCCGTGCATTGGCGCCGAAGGCCGCCAGCGCGCCGGCATCCATCTGCCGCCCCGTGAACGCGCTCTTCCAGCCGCCCGCGCCGATATCGTCGGCCTCATCCCCGGCAAGGTGGTCCCAGAGTTCGGTGGACATCATGACGCCCGCGGGTTCGACGTCCGCGTCCAGACAGGCGGAATCGATGCACAGGATGTCGGCCAGCGCCGGACAGCGCCATTGGAGCTTGTGCAGGTCGCCCACGAGAGAGCGCTGGGAGATCAGCAGCGGCGCTTTCGCCAGGTCGAGCAGCCGCGCGCGGCGCTCGAGAGGCAGCGCGGGGTCTATCGGCAGGTAGGCGCAGCCGGCTTTGAGCACTCCCAGGACGGCGGCGGCAAAGCGGCGGTCGCGATCGAACATCACCCCCACGGCGGTTTCGGGCGCCAGCCCCACGTTGTGGAGGAAATGCGCCAGGCGGCCGGACAGCGCGTCGAGTTCCGCATACGTGAGGCGCCCGTGTTCGTCTTCGACGGCGGCGCGGTTCGGGTAGAGGGACGCGATGCGAGCGAAACGGCTCACAATCGACTCGGTCCCACGTTCCTTCGCGGGGCGCGGTTTCGGGGTGGCGGCCGCCGCCACGTCTTCAAAGAGGAGGTCTGCGATTCTCATCGATGGCTCGGTTCAGGCTCGGCCGCCGCCTCGGCGAAGCGGCAGTAGAAAGCCAGCCACTCGGCGGCGGTCGCGGTGTCAAGAATATCGGTGTCGTGTTCCAGGATCAGTTCCCCCTCGTCGCCGTCGTCGCGGAAGAACAGAATCATGTCGTGCTTGGCGGTGGCGGAGCCTATCAGCGCCGCCGCCATCTCGTCGTCCTCGGGCCCGCCAGCGGCCGCCGGAAGCAGCGGCAGCCCGCCGCCGGCGGCGGCGTCCAGCGCGCCGAAGCGCTGGTACTCGAAGACCACGTTGACCAGAGGCTGCCGGTTGGCCTGGCGCCGCGGAGCGACGTCGCGCACCAGCAGGTCGAATGGATAGTCGCGGCGGTCGAGCGCTTCGAGCATGGCGGCATGGGTTTGCCGGATCAACTGGTCCAGTTCGAGCAGTTCCTCCAGTTCGAGCCGGATGGGCAGGACGTTGACGAAGAAACCGATCTGCCCCTCGAGTTCGGCGCGGTCGCGGCCGGCCACCCCCATGCCGAGCACCATGTCCCGCTGGCGCGTCAGGCGATAGAGCAGGGCCGCGAAAAGCGCCATCCCGACGGCGGCCATGGTGACCCCGTGCCGGCGGGCCAGTTCGCGCAGCCCTTCCATCACCTCGGCCGGCAGCCAGCGCCGGCAGGAAGCGCCGCGATAGGACTGCATCTCCGGAAGCGGCCGCGTCGTGGGCAGCGCGATGCCGTCCGGCGCACCGGCCAGCTTGCGCCGCCAGAACTCGGCCGCCGCCGTCCAGTCCTGAGCGTTTTGCCAGACCGCGTAATCCTTGTAAGTCGCTGCCAGCGGCGGCAGACCGGCATCGGTCCCCGACACGGCCGCCCGGTACAACGCGCCCAGTTCCTTCACCAGGGTGCGCGAGGACCAGCCGTCGGCCGCTATGTGATCGGCCAGCAGCAGCACGAAGTTCTCCTCCGGGGAGACTCGCATGATGCGGGCACGCAGGAGCGGCGCCCGCGACAGGTCGAACGGCGCGGCGACTTCCCGGCGCGCCAGGCGCAGCGCCTCGGCCCTCGCATCCGGGCGGGAGGTGAGGTCATCCACCTCAACTACGGGGAAGGCCACGGGCACGATGCGCTGGACGACGGCGCCGTCCATCTCCTCGAAGACCGTGCGCAGGGTCTCGTGGCGCGCCACCAGCCCGCCCAGCGCGGCAGTGAAGGCCGCCGGATCCAGGCTGCCGTCACAGCGGAAGGAGAAGGCCATGTTATAGGCGGCCGAGGCGGGGTCCATGCGGTGCAGCAGGTAGAGCCGCTGCTGGGCGTGGCTGGCCGGATAGAACTCGGCTTTCGCCGCCGGCAGGACGCGGCTCTCGCGGTCGCCGGCGGCCTCTTCCACCCGCCGCGCCAGCGCCGCCAGCGAACCGGCGGCGAAGAAATCGGCCATGCGGAGCCGGACGCCGGTGCTCTTGGCGATCCGGTTGACTACCCGGATGGCTTGCAGGCTATGGCCGCCCAGATCCAGGAACCCGGCCTGCCGGTCCTCCACGGGCCGGCCCAGTACGGCGGCGAATGCCTCGGCGATGCGGGCTTCCGCCTCCGTGCGCGGCGCCTCCGCCGCCCGGCCGCTGACGAGAGGCACAGCCTCCCCGGCCAGCGCGCGGAGACGCTCGCGGTCGGTCTTGCCGTTGGCGTTCACCGGGATCTCCGGCACCACGACCCAATGCGCCGGGATCATGGCGGCCGGCAGCATGCCTCCCAACCAGGCCCGCAGGTCGATATCGGAGACCGAATCCGCACCCGGCTTGAGAACCAGACAGGCGGTGAGTTCGTCTTTTTCGAACAGAACAGCGGCGCGCGCCACCGCCGGGTGGCGATGGAGGACCTGCTCGATCTCGTCCAGCTCGACGCGCATGCCGCGAAGCTTGATCTGGGTGTCGCGGCGTCCGCCGTACTCGATGACTCCGTCGGAACGCCACCGGCCTATGTCGCCCGTGCGATAGAGCCGCTCGCCCGGCTGTTCGGGATCGGGGATGAAGCGTTCGGCCGTCAGATCGGGGCGCCTCCAGTAGCCGTCGGCGAGGCCTGGGCCTCCGGCGCAGATCTCGCCCCAGACTCCGATCGGCGCTTGCCGCCCGTCTGCATCCAGGATCGCCACGCGGCTGTGTGCGATCGGCCGGCCAATGGGAATCCCCACTCCCGCGACGTCTTCGCGCCGGACCCGGTGAAAGGTGGTGAAGGTGGTATTCTCGGTGGGACCGTAACCGTTGACCAGCCGCACATCCGGGCAGACCTCGAGGAGGCGCGCGGCATGCGCTGCACTCATGGTTTCCCCGCCGCTGACCAATACGCGCACCCGCCTGAAGACGCGGGGATCGCGATCCACCTGCCGGTTCAAGAGGCTGGCGGTCAGGAACAGTGCCGTAGTGCCGTAGCGCTCGAGCGCCGCTTCGAAGCCGGCGGGATCGAGAAGCTCCTCTCTCGTTGCGACGGCCAGGCGCGCGCCCTTGAGCAGCGGACCCCAGACCTCCCAGGTGGAAGCGTCGAAGCCCAGCGGGCCGCACTGCAGAACACCATCTTCGGGGGTGAGTGCGGCGAAGTCGTCGCCCAGCGCCAGGCGCACCACCGCGCGCTGCGGCACGAGCACGCCCTTAGGCTGGCCGGTCGATCCCGAGGTGTACATCAGGTACGCCGGAGCGGCATCGGGGTCGCCGGACCAGTGGATCTCGGGCGGCGCCTCGGCCGTCCGCTCCATGAGGGCGTCGCTCGCGAGAACGGTTATGCCGGAGAGTGGACCCAGAGCGGCGCGCCCGGCGGCATCGGCAATCGTGAAGGCGACGCCAGCATCGGCCAGGATCGCGCGGTTGCGTTCCTGCGGATGGTCTAGCTCGACAGGCACGTAGCCCGCGCCGGCGGTCACGATTCCCACGAGGGCCGCGATCGCCTCGGCGCTGCGCTCCATCGCGAGCGCCACCAGCTCACCCGGCCGCACGCCGGCCTCGATGAGCCGGTGGGCGATACCGTTGGCGTGGGACGCGAGCTCGTGGTACGTCCAGCGGGACCGCGCATCCTCCACCGCCACCCGGCCGGGACATTGGGGGGCCCGTTCGGCAAACAGCGCCGCCAAGCCTCTCCCCCAAGGCAGCGGGGGCTCGGCGCCCTTCTCGCACGCGCGCAGACGCCGCGCTTCGGCGGCAGGAACGAGGGGAAGGCTGGCTACAGTAGCATTCGCCTTCCCGTTGACCAGGGCAGAAAGCAGCGACTCGAAGGACGAACCCAGGCGCGCGATGCGCTCCGCGTCGAAAATATCCGCGTAGTACTCGGCCGACACCAGCATCCGTTCCGGGAGGTCGCGCACGTAGATCGAGAGGTCGCCCTTGACGCTGTCGCGGCGCAGGCCCACCAGCGGGAAGCCGCCATCGCGCGATCCCTCGGCGAAGTTCATGTAGGACAGCGTGACTTCCGAGAGCCAGGTGCGGTCCGGAGCGGCCGGCGGTGCCAGCTCCTCGAGCAGCGACCCCAGGCCGAACGCCCGATGGCGCATCGCGCCGGCATGCGCCGCCTGCACCCGCTCGAGCAGGTCGCCGATGCGGTCGCCGCCATGTACCGCCAGGCGCAGCGGAACGAGCGACACCATCATGCCCGGCATGTTCTCCAGACCCGAACGATCGCGGTTATCCACCGGCACCCCGATCACGATGTCCTCGCAGGCGGCCATCTTCGCCAGCACGGCCGACCACGCCGAGAGGACCACCACGAACGGGGTAACCCGGTGTTCGGCCGCGAAGGCGCGGAGCCGCTTGACGACCTCCGGATCGATTTCAAACGAGGCGGTGCCGCCGCGCCACGTGTGGATGGGCGGGCGCGACCGGTCTGTGGGAAGCTCCAGCCGCGGCAGCTCGCCGCGGTAGATTTCGAGCCAATACTTGCGGGCTTCGGCGCGCGCTTTGGCCCCTTCCCCGTTCCGGCTCCACCAGGCATAGTCCTTCAACTGCCGCGCCGGCGCGGGCAGGGCGTTTCCAGCGCACAGCGCCGCCAGCTCCGCGGCCAGCAGTTCGACCGTGAACCCGTCGGCCAGGCTGTGGTGCAGATCGAAGAACAACATGCGCCGGCCGCCGGGCAGCCGTAACAGCTCGAACCGCACGGGCGGCTGCGAGGTGAAATCGAACGGTCGTACGCGGGACTGGCACGCCTGGGCGAGGTCCCCGTTGACCGGCAGGTCGATCTCCGGAAGTGTTGCCGGCGAGGCGGGCAACACCTCCATGACCCAGTCGTCGCCCTCTTCCCGGAAGCGCGTGCGCAGCACCTCGTGCCGCGCCACCAGCTCGGTGAGGGCGCTGGTGAAACGCTCCGTGCTGAGCGTCTCGGGCAGCTCCAACAGGGCCGGCAGGTTGAAGGCCGTCCCCATTTCGGCCGATGCTTCAGCCCTCAGGACATCGCGCTGCTCCCAGCCCACCGGGTATGCCGGCATCTCCGGCGCCGGCTCGATCCCCGCTTCCTTGGGGGCGGCCTTGCGCCGCAACAACTCGGCCAGGGCCTTGACCGTCCCGGCTTCGAGCAGGTCCGGGACTCGGATGGTGTACCCCAGGTCGCTCTGGATGCGGGAGGCGATCTGCATTCCGCTGATGGAGTCGCCGCCCAGGGCGTAGAAATCGTCCTCGGGATCGACCGAGTCATAGCCGAGAATCTCGGCCCACAGCGCCGCCAGGGCGGATTCGAGCATGCCGGTCGCGCGCGCCGGGGCCTTTGGCGCGGGTGCCGCCGCGGGCGCGGATTCCTGCGCACCGGTGGAACTCGCCGGCGTCTTCGGCGCGGGCGTAGCGGGCGCGGTTTGCCGTGCGTCGCTCACCACGGCCTGCGCGGAGTTCATGGCGAGAATACGCCGCCAGACATCGGGCGCCTGGGCCGGCGTGATCACCGTGCCGGGGAGTTTGTCGGCGCCGTGGCGCGCGGCCATGCCGATGCCACTGAGGGTGCACCAGTCGATGGCCATCGCGGGACGCCCCTGCCGGCGGCGCCATTCGGCGAAGGCATCCAGCCACGCATTGGCGGCGGCATACGCGGTTTGGCCCGGCGCTCCCGCCAGCCCCGTGACCGAGGCGAACAGCACGAACGCCTCCACGGGATCCTCGCGCGTGAGCGCATCGAGATTCCGCGCGCCCTCCACTTTCACCGCTATTACCGGGTCGAAAGCCTCGCGGCGGCGATTCACCAGGAAGCCGCCGTCGGCCTCGCCCGCGGCATGGACGACCGCCGTGATGGGGCCCAACTCGCTGCGCACGCGTTCGAGCGTAGCCGCGAGCTGAGCGCGGTCCGTCACGTCGCAGGCGTAACTGCGGACCTGGATGCCGGAGCGCTCGAGCGCGGCGAGGCGCGCCTTCCGATCGTTCGATTCGGCATTCCGGCCTGCGATTTCGCCCGTGCGGCCCAGGAGCGCGAGCGCGAGCTTCCCATGTCCCGCAAACTCTTCGGCGAGCGCCAGAGCAAACCCGCCCGAGCCACCGGTCACCACGCAGCAGCCCGCCGCGGGCCATCGGGCCGCGCCGCCGCCGGCCGCCGGCGTGAGAGTACGCTGATAGCGGCGCGCGTTGCGCACGACGGCGACCGGCTGGGCTTCGGCGGCATCGAAGGCGGCGAACTCGGCGGCAACTGACGCGGCCGGGGAGGCCTCGTCGATATCGAGATACCGCAGCGCCAGCATGGGCTCCTCTTGTGACGCCGAGAGCGCGAGGCCCGCCAGGAGCGCCGCGCCGGGATCGGGCGTGGCGTCCGCCTCGCCGATCGCGAAGGCGTGGCTGCCAACCATCACTACCCGGAGCTTGCGCTTCAATCCGGTCATCAACTGGCGGAGCAGATCGGCGGCGGACCAGAGCGGCGCGGCGCCGTCGGCTACCAGGACGATGTCGCTCGCCTCCGAGGCAAGGATCTCCTCCGCGTTGCGGGCTCTTTCGGCCAGGCAGCCGGACCGGCTCAAGCCGTCCGCCAGCTTGCCGGCCAGAACGCCGGAACCCGCCACCAACACGCGCGCCGCCGGTGCGGTCTCGGGCAGCGGCGCAGGGTGCCACACGATGGTGGACAGGGGCACGGTTTCGTTTCGCAGGGCGAGGAACCGCAGCCCGGCCAGCACGACCCGCACGCGGCCCTCGTTGGGATCGTACAGGGTGACATCGACTTCCAGCACATCCCCGCCCGACTGGCGGCGAATCACGTGCGCCAGAACCTCCGAGGGAAGGGAATCGAAGATGCGGATTGTGGCGCAGCCTGCGGGAACGCCCGGGACATCCAGCGCCACGCTGGCGGCCACGTCGAGCAGCGCCGGGTACTGCCGGTACGATGCGAGATCGCCGGCATAGGCGGCCGGCAGCCGAAGGTGCAGCAGTCCCTGGCTCTGGTCGGGCGAGGTCCAGAGCCCCACCAGGCAGTCCCATCGCCGGCTCACGCTGACCGCGCCGCCCTCGGCCGTAAACGGTTTCACCGGAACTGTCACCGGGCAGCGCCGCCTCAGGGCCTCGAGATCGACCGCAACCGGGGGATCGGCGAGCGGCGCCACGGTCGCGGTGGCCAGTTCCACCCACTCGCCGGAACGCGTGCGGCCGGCAAGTTCAACCCGCCACGCCCCATCTTGACGTTTCAGGTGGAGGCTGACTCCACTCTCGGCGAGTTCCGTGGGACGCACTTTGCGCAACCACCGCAGATCCCTGATTTCGATCTCCTCAGCGATTCCAAGCGCGCGAGCGGCATCGGCCACAAGGCCTGGAATCGCAAGACCTACCAGCGCCGGCTGGCCTTCAAGACGATGCTCGGCAACCGGCCAGAAGTCCGCCGCATGAACCGGCACGGCGAAGGCGTGCCCGTCGCGCGTGGCAACCGGGGCGCCCAGAGTGCTTCCGGTTTGCGAGCCCGCATTGACCGGGAACTCCGGCCGGCAGACCTGGCGCGTAAAGGGAGCGGGCGGCAGATGGAGCCGCCCCGGCCGGCCGGCTTCCTCCGGCCAGCTTAGATCGGCCCCCGTGAGATAAGCGGCCACCGCTGCCCGCGCCTCGGCCTGGCTGGCCGCAAAGGCGGGAACCACCGGCCGGGAGCCGCGCTGCGGCGGAGCTTCGGCCGCTTCGCCCGTTGCCAGGAAGTCCAGCAATTCCGCCCGGCTGCGGAGAGCCGCGGCCATACGGTAGCGCAGGTGGGAGCGGCCCGTAGCCAAGGTATGGACAATGGCCGGAATCGACAGGCCGGCATCGGCCGCCGCCTCGCGCAAAGCCGCGGCGTAGCGGCGCAGTGCTTCCTTGCTGCCGGCCGAGAGCGCCACCACGTAGCAACCGTCTACGTTGTCCTCCTGGGACGCCGGCATGGCCGGCGGCTCTTCGATGACGACGTGCGCATTGATGCCGCTCAACCCGAAGGCGCTGACTCCCGCCCTCAGCCGCCCCGCGGGGCGCACGAGCGGGGTGAGGGACCGGGGAACCGCGACCGGCGCGCCGCCGAAATCGATGCGCGGATTGGGCGCCTCGAAGAACGGTTGCGGCGGCGCCTGGCCGTGCCGCAGGCAGAGCACGGCCTTGGCCAGCCCCAACGCGCCGGCGGCGTTGTCCAGGTGGCCGTAATTGCCTTTCACCGATCCCAGCGCCACGCCTCCCGGCGTGCCGGAAAAGGCCCGCGTCAGCCCCTCCACCTCGATGGGGTCTCCGAGTTCGGTGCCGGTTCCGTGCGCTTCGATGTAGGAGAGCGAATCGAGGCCGATGCCGGCGTCCTGGGCGGCGGCGCGAATGACCGCGGCCTGGGCCACGGGGTTCGGCGCCGCCATCCCGCTCGACGCGCCGTCCTGGTTGAGCGCGCTGCCCAGAATCACCGCGTGGATCGCGTCGCCATCGGCTACGGCCCGGTCGAGCGGCTTCAACAGAAAGGCCACCGCTCCTTCGCCCATGCCGGTGCCATCGGCGCCGGCCGCGAATGCGCGCGTGCGCGCGGTCGAGGAATCGATCGCTATGCGGCCCGCGGCATCCGGCGGCGCGGGCATCACTTTCGCCGCGCCCACCAGCGCCGCTTCACACTCGCCTCTTCGCAGCGCGGCGCACGCCAGGTGCGCGGCAGCGAGCGATGCCGAACAGGCCGTGTCCACCATGATGGCCGGCCCCGACCAGTTCTTCAGAAACGAAAGCCGGGTGGCGGTGTTCGACGGCACATTGAGCGCGAAGATCTGCTCGTGCTTCTCCGGCAAGACCGCATCCAGCGCCTGCGGGTAGAGGTGCGACGGCGAGGCGCCGACGAAGACGCCGATCCGCCGGCCGTCGAGCGCCGTCCCGCCGTAGCCGGCGTCCTCGAGCGCCGCGAGCGCGGTTTCGTAGAACACGCGCTGCTCGGGGTCCACCAGCGCGGCATCGGCGGGAGCCATGCGGAAGCGGGAGGGATCGAAACTGTAAATATCCTCGAGGTAGGCGGCTTCGCGGAAACGTGCGGGCGCTTTCCGGCCCATGGCCTCGAGCAGCGCGCGGGCTTCGGCGGCGCGTTGTTCAGGCAGCGGGCGAACGCGGTCGGCGCCGCCGGCGAGATCCCGCCAGAAGCTCGCGAGGTCTTCAAAATCGGCGAGCCGCACCGCCATCCCCACGATGGCGATGGGCGCCGACGCTGCCTGGGGCGCGCCGGCATCTTTGGCCTGCGCCGCGGCGCCGCCTGGCGCGATGCGGCGCGCCTGTTCGGCGACGGTGGCGCATGCGAACAGGCTTGGCACCGTGAACACGCCGGGCCACCGCCGCTCCAGGCGCTCGTGAAGCCGCAACAGCAGCAGCGAATTGCCGCCCGCATCGAAGAAGCCGTCGTGGAGGCCAAAGGCTGCCTGGGGCAGCACTTCCCGCCAGATGGCCATCACTTCCGCTTCGGCCGCGGTCGCCGGGATCGCATCCGTCGTGCCGTCGAGCGGCCGCCCGGAGAGCTTCTTGCGGTCCACCTTGCCGCTCGTGGTCAGGGGCAGGCTCTCGAGGCGGAAGAACCGCGCCGGCACCATGTACTCCGGCAATTTGCTGCGAAGATGAGCGCGCAGTTCGGCGCTCGAAACCGCGCCGCCCAGCACATAGGCATGCAGCTCGGTCAGGCCTCCGGCCTGGGCGGGAACAACGATGGCGCGCTCGACGGCCGGGTAGCCTTCGAGCGCGTGCTCCACCTCGCCGCACTCCACGCGGAACCCCCGGATCTTGACCTGATGGTCGAGGCGGCCGAGGTACTCGACTTCGCCGCCGGGCAGCCAACGGCCCCTGTCGCCCGTACGGTAGAGGCGGGCTGTGCCCGCCGGGCCGGGGACGAACCGCTCGGCAGTCAGCTCCGGGCGGTTGACGTAGCCGCGCGCCACCTGCGGGCCGCCGATCGAAATTTCACCGGGCACTCCCACCGGGACGGGCCGTCCGTCGCTTCCCAGAATCAGGATGCGGGTATTGGCGACGGGCCGTCCGATAGGTACGATTTCGCCGCCCTTCCAGGGCGAGCAAGGATGCCAGGTGACGTCCACTGTGGCCTCGGTCGGGCCATAGAGATTGTGCAACTCCACGCCGAATGGGCGGTGCAGCAGGCGGTTGAAGCGTTCCGCCAGTCCCACGTCCAGGGCCTCGCCGCTGGCGAAGACATAGCGCAGGCTGCGCAGGCGCGCCGGCGCCACACGCCCGTCTTCCAGGGCCGCCAGAAACTCGGCCAGCATGGAGGGCACGAAGTGCATGACCGTCACGCCGAATCGTTCGACGGCGGCGGCCAGGGCGGCCGGATCCTTTTCCGCACCCAGGGGCGCCAGCGCCACGGCCGCGCCGGTCCAGGACCACCAGAAGAGTTCCCACACCGAGACGTCAAAGGTCACCGGCGTCTTCTGCAGGATCACGTCGCCCGATCCGATCGGGAATGTCCGCTGCATCCAAAGGATCCGGTTGAGCACGGAATGGTGCTCGATGGCCGCGCCTTTGGGCCGGCCCGTGGAGCCGGAGGTGAAAATCACATACGCCAGCTCGTCCGGATTCAGGGCCCGGCAAACGGGATCGGCCTCGCGGGCGTCCGGCGCCACGACCCGCTCCGGCGGGAAAAGCCCGGCGCACTCGGCCGAGGCAACCACCAGAGGACCGCCCAGGTCCTCGAGGATTTCGGCGCGCCGCGCGGCGGGATAGTCGGGATCGATCGGCGCATACGCCGCTCCGGCGAGCAGAACCCCGTGAATCGCGGCCAGCATCTCGACCGACCGGCGCGCGCACACCGCCACTACCGAGCCCGGCTCGACGCCCCGGGCGGCCAGCGCCGCCGCCACGGCTCCGGCGCGGCGGGCGAAGGCGCGGTAGGTCAGGGTTTCGCCATCGGTGAGAACCGCCGTCGCATCGCCCCGTGCGGCGGTCTGGGCGAGGAAGGGCTGCGGCGCGGTCTGGCGGACCGGCAGATCGACGGCCGTCGCGTTGAAGCCGTCAAGCACCAGGCGGGCCTCTTCCTCGGGCATCCATGGCAGGTCTTCGATTGGGGAATCCGGGTTGGCCACGGCAGCGGCGGCCAGCACCTCGAAACGCCGCAGCAAAGCGGCAATGGTGCCGGCTTCGAACAGGTCCGCGTCGTACATCACGCGCGCGCGTATCCCGCCGCCCGAGGCCTGGAAATAGAACTCCAGGTCGAACTTGGAGTACGGGAACGGAATATCCACGAAGGTGGCCTGAACACCCGGCAGGGCGGGAGGCCGCGGGTCTTCATCCTGCCACACGGCGAGCACGTCGAAGAGCGGATTGCGGCTCGTGTCGCGCGGCGCTCCCACGGCATCCACCACGGCCTGGAACGGGCAGTCCTGGTCGGAGAGGGCATCGAGAAGCGTGGAGCGGGTTTTTTCGAGCAGCGCGCGGAATGTCGCCGCGGCGTCGATGTGCTGGCGCAGCGCCAGGGTGTTGACGAAGAAACCCACCATTGCGGCGAGTTCCGCGCGGTCGCGCCCGGCCGCGAGCGTTCCCAGGCAGATATCGTTCTGGCCGCTGTGCCGGTAGAGCAGCACCTGGACCAGCGCCAGCAGCGCCATGAAGGGCGTGCCATTGGCGGCTGCGGCCAGGGCGGACAAGCGGCGTGCCGTCTCGGGGTCGAAGGAAAAATCGGCCCAGCCGCCGCGGCCGCGCCGGACCGCCGGCCGGCTGTGATCCGCGGGGAGGAGCAGGGGTTCCGGCAGAGGATCGAGCCGGCGCCGCCAGCGTTCGAGCTTCTGCTTCGCCTCGTCCGACTCGAGCCGGGCGTGCTGCCAGGCGGCGAAGTCCTCGTAGCCGCGCTCGAGCGGCGCCAGCGGCAGCCCGCCATAGAGCGCCGCCAGGTCGCGCAGCAGAACCGGCGCCGACCAGCCATCGCAGACCGAATGATGCAAAACCACGATCAGCCGCCAGCGCTCCGGACCCAGCTTCAGCAGCACCGCGCGCGCCGGGGCGTCGCGTTCGAGCACGAACGGCCGCGCCACTTCCTGAGACAGGCGCTCATCGGCGGCCGCCGCGGGAGCGGGCGAGGCAGCCAGATCCACCACATCGAGGCGTAGCGCGCCCGGCGGCGCCAGGACCTGGCGTGCCTCCGCCCGATCCCCGGCCGATGGAGCCAGGTGCAGGCGCAATGCATGCTGGCGTTCTTCCAGTGCGGCGAACGCCCGGGCCAGCGCCGCTTCATCCAGCGGCCCCTCGAGGTCGAGCGCCACCGGAACGTTATACAGGCCGCTATCGGGGTGGAGGCGCTGCAGAACCCACAGCCGCGCCTGGCCGCTCGACAGCGGATAGGTAGGCCCGGCGGCCTTGGGCAAGCGCTCGGCCGATGCGCCCTGCCCGACGAGAGCGGCGATGCCGGCAACCGTACGCCGGCTCAAAATGTCCTTGATCAGCGGACGCGTCCCGGTCTCCCGTTCGATCAACCCGGCCAGCCGCATGGCGAGCAGGCTGTGCCCGCCGAGTTCGAAAAAGTCGCTCCCGGCATCGATCGTGCCGGCGGCCTTGTCTCCGAAAACCTCGGTGAACAGACGCGCCACCAGCGCTTCCGCCGCGGTGGCCGGGGCGCGGCCGCCTCCGGCCGCCGGCTTTCCGGCATCGGTGGCCGCCAGAGCGGCGGCGGCGCGCAGGTCCTTCTTTCCGTTCGCCGTCACAGATAGCGAGGGCACCACTACGAAGCGCTCCGGGACCATAAAGGCCGGGAGCTTTCGCTCGAGTGCCGCGCGCCATCGAGCGTCGTCCGCGGCATCGGCAGCCACCACGGCAACCAACACATCGCCATCGACCACGGCGGCCGCCCCCCGGATTCCCTCGAGAGCGCACAGCGCGGCCTCCACGGCGCCGGTCTCGATGCGGCGGCCTCGCAACTTGATCTGCCCATCGCGCCGCCCGCCGAACTCCAGCACGCCGTCCTCGCGCCAGCGCGCGACGTCGCCGGTTCGATAGATCCGCGTTCCGTCCTCCAGGGTCACGAACTTTTCGGCCGTCAGGCTCTCGCGTCCGGCGTACCCGAAGGCCACTCCGTCGCCGGCGGCGCACAACTCACCCCAAACGCCTATGGGGACCGGCTGGAGAGCCTCGTCGAGAACCAGAACCTGCGTGTTGGCGACAGGCTTTCCGATGGGAATCGGACCGCTGAGGTCCTCGAACGTGATTCTGTGCAGAGTGGTGAAGGTGGTGTTCTCGGTGGGGCCGTAGCCGTTAAACAGTTCGAGCTGCGGGCACGCTTCCATTACCTTCCGGACGTGCGGGACGCTGAGCGCTTCGCCTCCCGTGATCATTTGCCGCAGCGAACCGAACGACTGGGGCGCCTCGTCGGCGACGCGGTTGAGCAGGCTCGCGGTGAGAAACATTACCGTGACGCCCTCGGCCACGAGCGCCGCGGACAACTTCCGCGGGTCGAACACCACCTCGTCGTCGAGGATTGCGATCCGGCCCCCGTTCAGCAGCGGAGACCAGATCTCCAGGGTGGCGGCATCGAAGCCCAGGGGGGCGGCCTGCGCCATGACGTACCCCGGATCGAGCGCCGTCACGCCGGTGTTGAGCACCAGCCGCGCCACCGCGCGATGGGGCACCACGACGCCCTTCGGCTCTCCCGACGAACCGGAAGTGAACATCACGTAGACGGGATCGCCGCCGGCGCGCTCCACCTCCGGAAGCGCATCCCCCGGGAGCGCCAGAGCCGCGGCGTCCAGCATGGCCGCGCCGGTGTGGGCGAAACGCTCGCGGCCGTGTGCATCGGCGACGATCCGCTTCGCCCCGGCCGCTTCCATCAGGCGCGACGCCAGCTCCGCGGGAAGCGTGGCATCGAGCGGCAGATAGACCCCGCCGGCTTTCACGATCGCGAGGGTGGCCGCAATCGCGTCCACGCCCCGCTCCATCGCCAGAGCCACCGTGGCGCCCGGAGTCACTCCCGCGCGGAGCAGGCCGCGCGCCATCGCATCGGAGCGGCTGTCGAGTTCGCGATAGGTGAGGCGATTGTTGCCATGGCTCACGGCCGTCCGCTCCGCGTGCTGCCGGGCCGCGTCACGGAAGAGGCGGGCAAGCGAGGCCTCCCGCGGGTAGGGTCGTGTTGTGGCGTTGAACTCCTCGATGACCGTGCGACGTTCTTCGGCCGGCGGAAGGGCCAGCCGGGACACGGGCGTCTCGGGCCGCGCGGCCGCATCTTTCAGAAAGACCTGCATGTGGCGCGCGAGGCGCTCCATACGCGCGCGCGAGTACAGGCCCTCGTCATATTCAATGGCCAGCTTCGCCTTGCCGCGGCGCGGCCGGACCAAGGTCAGCATCAGCGGAAATTTGCCCGCACCGAATTCGGAGGACCCCTGGTCAAGCGCCAGCAGCGAATCGTCTTCGAGAAGGACGGCGGCGTCGTACAGCGGCGCCCGATCCTCCTGGAATTGCGCGGCATCGCGGACCATCCAGCTCAACGGGTACTCCTGGTGCGCCATCACCGCCAGGGTCCCGGCCTTCACGGCCGCGGCCAGATCGGAAAACTGGAGCGAGGCCGCCTCTTCCACGCGCACCGGCAGCGCGTTGGCAAAGCATCCGACCGCGTTCTCAAAGTCTCCTTCCGGCCGGCATGCAAACGCCATGGCTACGGCCACGGCCTGCCGCGCGCCCTTGTAGCGCCCGAGCACGGCGGTGACGGCGCTCGCCCAGATCATCATGGGCGTCATGCGGAGGCGCACGGCCAGGGTCTTCACCGTGGCGGCTGTATCTTCATCGAGTTCCACCAGCAGGCGCCTGCCGCGGCCGTTGGCCGTCCCATCGGACGGCAACGGTTCGAGCGCCGGGCGCTGGAGCCTGCCCTGCCAGAACTCCCGCAGGGCTTCGCCGCGCCCGCCGGCCAGGCTCGCGCGCAACATCGCCGCCAGCGTCGTAAAGCCCGTCTCCACCGGCGGGAGTTCGGCTTCGCGCCCCGCGAGAATCCCCCCCAGCTCGTGCCGCAGGATACCGATCGAGCGGCCGTCCACCACGATATGGTCGAAGTTCGCCACCAGCACGGCCCGGCCCTCGCCGTCGCGGCAAAGGTGGAAGCGGGCCAGCGGTCCGTGCTCCAGGTCGAATGGACGAGCGATCTCGCGCCGCACGACATCCCACAGGTCGCTTTCGAGTTCCACTTCGAAAGCCGGCTCCGCTTCCGGCAGCAGCACCTGAACCACTCTGCCTTCGCGCTCCCGCAGGACGATGCGCAGGGCTTCGTGGCGCGCAATCAGCCGCCGCAGGGCTTCCCGCACGGCTTCCGGAGCGGGGTCGCCCGCGAGCGGCATGAACACCGGCATGGAGTAGGTGACGTCGCCGGGCGTGTCGCGGCGGGCAATCCACATGCCTTCCTGGACGGGTGTCGTGGGGTATTCCACGGCCGCAACTGTGTCCTTTGCCCGGCTGGCCGCGGCGGCGGTACCTTCACGAGAGGCGCGCTCGCTCTCAATCGCCCGCGCCAGTTGCGCGACCGTGGGCTCGGCAAAGAACTGCACCATCGGCACGCGCACGCCGAACGATCGCCGGATGCGCGAGAGGACGCCCGCCGCGAGCAGGCTGTTGCCTCCCAGGCGGAAGAAGTCGCCGGTCTTTGCGACCGGACCACATCCGAGCACTTCCTGCCAGATTTCGGCCACGCCCTTTTCGGCGGGCGTCATCGGTTCCTCGTCCGGCTGCGGGGCTGCCACGCGCTGCGGCGGCGCGGGCAGCGCCTTGCGGTCCACCTTGCCGTTGGGCGTCATGGGGAACCCGTCGAGAGGCACGATCTCCTGCGGCACCATGTGGCGGGGCAGGCGCTCTTCGAGGTATGCGCGCAGGATTTCGGCATCCGCTTCGCCGGTCACGTAGGCCGCCAGACACGCTCCCGCGTTGCCCTCGCGCACCACAGCCACGGCATCGCGGACGCCGGGATGTGCCCGCAGGCAGGCCTCGATCTCGCCCAACTCAATGCGGAAACCGTTGATCTTGACCTGGTGATCGAGCCGCCCGAGAAACTCCAGTTCGCCGTCCGCCCGCCATCTGGCCAGGTCCCCCGTGCGGTAGAGCCTGCTTCCGGGAGGGCCGAAGGGATCGGCCAGGAACTTCTCGGCCGTGAGCGCGGGCCGGTTGAAGTAGCCGCGCGCCAGGTGCGCGCCGCCCAACCAGAGTTCGCCCGCAACGCCGATCCCGACCGGCGCCATCCGCTGGTCCAGCACGTAGGCCCGCATCCCGGGGAAGGGGCGCCCGATCGGCACCACCGCGCTATCGACGGGCCGCTCGACAACCTTGGCCGTGGCCCAGATGGTCGCCTCGGTGGGGCCGTAAAGGTTGTACAGGCTGCCAGCGGCAAGCAGCTTTTCGGCCAGGTCGCCGGCCATTGCTTCGCCCCCGCACAGCACGCGCAACCCGGCAGGCGGCTGCCAGCCGTTTTCGAGCAGCATGCGCCAGCTCGCGGGCGTCGCCTGCATGACCGCGGGCTTGGCCTCGGCGATCCGTGTAGCCAGCGCCTCCGCGTCCCGAGCTTCGCCGGGCCCGGCCACCACCACCGTTCCGCCCACCATCAGCGGGGCGAAAAGCTCGAGACCTGCGATATCGAACGAAGGCGGCGTGACCGCGAGCAGCCGGTCGCCCGGCCGGACCAACCCGAGTTCCAGCGAGCCGGCAAGGAACTGGGCCAGAGCTTCGTGCGGGATCGCGACGCCCTTGGGTTTACCGGTCGAACCCGATGTGTAGATCACGTAGGCGAGGCTTGCAGGATCGGGCTTTCGCGCGAGATCGTCCGAGGGGAGCGCGGCCAACCCGGCCGTCTCCGGCGCAGCGTCGAGCAGCACGCCATCCGCCGGCGGATCGAGGACGCCGTGCATTCCCGCGGCTGTTATGACCACCCGGGCTCCGCTATCGGCCAGCATGAAGGCCAGGCGTTCGCGCGGATAGCCGGGATCGAGAGGGACATAGGCGCCTCCCGCTTTGAGGGTTCCGAGCAGGGCCACGACCAGATCCACCGAGCGGTCCAGGCAGACCGCCACCAGCGACTCCGGTCCGACCCCCAGATTCTGGAGACACCGCGCCAGCCGGTTGGCGCGCGCGTTCAGCTCGCGATAGGTGAGCTGCTCACCGCCGCAGACCACGGCAGTCGCCTCCGGCGTGCGCCGCGCCTGCGCTTCAAAGCCCTCGACCACGGTAACCGCGGGAGGCGAGGGCACAGAGCCGGCGTTGAAATCCACGACCACGCGCTGGCGTTCGCCAGGGGCCAGGACCGGGAGGCTCGCGAGCGGCGTTTCGGCGCAATCGGGCAGGCGATCGAGCAGCGCCAGGAAGCGCGCGGCGTAAAGGTCTGCCGCCGCTTCGTCCAGGTACTCGAGGTTGTGGACGAAGTCAATCCGTACCGCAGGATTCCGCGCGTAATCGCGCACAAAAATGGCGAGCGGATCGAGCATCTCGCGGTTGAGGAGCGCTTCGACGATGACGCGCGACCCATCGGCCAGCGTGCCGTAATCGGCTGGGTGGAAGGAGAAACTGATGTCGTAGACCTGCGCCCGGCCGGAGGCGGCAAGCCCGAGCTGCCGGGTCAACTCCGACAGCGGATATCGCTGATGCCGGTATGCGCGCCTGAAATCGGCGCCGATCTGCCGCATCAAATCGCCGAAGCGTGTGGCGGGCGCGTAGCGGCAGCGGAGCGCGTTGGTGGTGGCGAACAGGCCCACGATGCGCTTGTCGAGTGCGTTCCTCCGGTTCAGGGCGAGGGCCCCAATGCTGAGGTCCCATTGCCCCTCGTTGCGGGCAAAACAGGCGTAGATCGCGGCGAGAAAAAGCGAATTCGGTGTGGCCCCTTGCGCCTTGGCGAACCCGGTCAGGCGCGCATAGGCGTCCCGGCTGAGCGATACCTGGATCGCCCGGCTGCTGCACCTGGGTGAAGGCCTCCGGCTGAACAGGGGCGGAGATGGCGGCTGATGGATGTCGAGCCAGTATCGGGCATCCTCGCGGCAGCGCTCGGAGGAATAATAGGACTGCTCCCGGGCTACATGGTCGAGCCAGTTGCCGCCCTCCGGCCGTTCGGGCGTCCCCCCGGCAAGCAGCGTGGAGTAGGCGTCCAGGACCTGCCGGGTAATCAAGGAAATTCCCCAGCCGTCGCACACCAGGTGCGAATAGGCGATGAGCCAGCACCATCGCCGCTCACCGGCTTTCAACAGGTCGAAGCGGAACAGTCCCGGGCGCTCGATCGCGAACGGCTGGTTGAATCGCAGCTCGATCTCGCGGCGGACGGCCGCTTCGGGATCGGCCTCGCCGGTGCAGTCGATCACTTCGACCGGCACCGGAACCGAGGGAGCGGCACTTTGCGTCAGTCCGGCATCGCTCGCGGTGAAGGAGAGCCGCAGCGCCTCGTGCCAGCCGGCCACCAGACTCAGCGCGGTTTTGAAGGCGGCCACATCGAGGGCCGTATCGATCCAGATGGCGCCGCCGATGTTGTAAGCGCTTGCCGCTCCGCTCCTCTCCTGATCCAGCCAGATGCTGGTCTGGTCAGGCAGCGCCGGATAAATACCGCGATCTTCGCTGGCCATCAGAGCACGGCCTCCTCGATCCTCTGCCGCAGGCTGCGCGGGCGCATGTCCAGCCACGCGGCATCCACGAACCGAAGGCACTCTTCCCTGGTGCCCTCTTTGACCACCGACCAGCCGCCCGGCACGGCCACATCGCCGCGCCACAACGAGCACTGTTCTTCGACGTTGATCAGAACCAAGACCTTAGAATATCAGGAAGGCTTTCCCAAGCCAGGCTTCCGGCTCCTTGTTGTAGTTGCAAAGCGCTTGATCGGCAGCCGGAGATTCCGACTTTAGCGTTACTTTCTCTGCGGCCAGGGGTGATCAAATCGCCGATGGAGTCCGATAAATTCACGGGCGCTTGCCGCGGCGGACTGCCGCTGGACGCGACAGCCAGCGGCACGCCAGAAATCACGGAACGAAAGGCTATGGAACACCCGGCCGACAACCAGATAGCGAAACGCGTGCCGGCGCTTGCGGCGATACTGTTCAGCGGGCTGATGGCCGCCGCCTGCGGCAGCCTGTAAACCTCGTCCGGGGCGCCGGCGCCGGCGCCCGTGGCGGTGGTCGTCGAGCGCGCCGAGCGGCGCGACGTGCCGCTGGTCTCGGAACTGGTGGGGCGGACTGAGGCCGAGGCCGACGTGGACATCCGCGCCAACGTCGAAGGCCGCCTGGAGGAAGCCTTCTTTCAGGAAGGGAGCATGGTATCGAAGGGGCAGAGGCTCTTTCGAATCGATTCCCGGCGCTACGAAGCGGCGGTCGAACTGGCCCGGGCCGCCCTCGAGAAGGCAGAAGCGGATCTGGAGCTGGCGCGCGAGCAGCAGCGCCTGGTGAATGCGCAATCCGCCCTCAGGCAGGCGGAAGCCAACCTGCTCAAGGCCGGCCAGGACCTCGAACGGTTGAAGCCGCTGGCCGCCCGCCGTGCCGTTCCGGAACGGGATCTCGACCAGGCGGTTGCCGCCTATGCCTCGGCGCAGGCTGCCGCTGAAGACGCGCGCGCCACCGTGAAGACCACCATGGTCAGCGACCGTATGGGCCTGCGCCAGGCGGAAGCCAACGTGAGTGCCGCCCGGGCATCTCTGGCGGCGGCGCAACTGGACTTGGAGGAGACCGACATCCGGGCCCCCATCAGCGGGCATATCGGCCGTATCGAAGTGGCGGTGGGCAACTACGTCGGCCCCGGGCGGGGCCGGCTGGCGACCATCTCGCAGATCGACCCGATACACCTGGTGTTCAACATTCCCGAGCCGCTTTATCTGCGCATCATCACCGTGGGCGCCGACCAGGCCGGCATCGAGAACATCGAGCTGGTGCTCGCCGATGGCGGCGTCTACCCGCATCGGGGCCGGTTCGCCTTCCTGGGCAGGGCGGTCAAAAGCCGAACCGGCACCCTGGAAGTCGATGCGGTGTTCCCGAATCCCCACGGCGGCCTCCTGCCGGGCATGTTCGGCCGGGTGCGGGTGGCCGTCGAAACCCGGCCCAACGCCGTGCTGGTTAACGAGCGCGCGATGTTCGACGTTCAAGGTTCCCGGGCCGTGTGGATCGTGACGCCGGAACAGACCGTCGCGCTTCGCAGCGTCGCCACGGAAGGAAGCTATGAGGGCAAGGCCATTGTCACCAGCGGGCTGAGCGGCGGGGAAACCGTGGTGGTCGAAGGCATCATGAAGCTTCGCCCCGGGCTTCCGGTACGGGTCCGGAACGCTGCTTCGGCGGCCAGCCAGAGCGGGGCCAAATAGCGATGTTTGCCCGGTTCTTCATCCACCGGCCGGTGTTCGCCATCGTGCTCTCGATCGCGATCCTGATTGCCGGAGCCATGGCGGCCGCGAACCTGCCGATCGCGCAATATCCCCAGATTTCGCCGCCAACCGTGACGGTGAACGCGACCTACATCGGGGCCAATGCGGCGGCGGTCGAGCAATCCCTGGCCATTCCGATCGAGCAGGCCGTCAACGGCGCGGACAACATGATCTACATGGCCTCGAAGAGTACCAACGATGGCCGCTACTCGCTCACCTGTACGTTCGAGGTAGGGACCGATCCGGACCTGGCGGCGGTGGACGTGCAGAACCGCGTCAAGGCGGCGGAAGGCAACCTGCCGCCGGAGGTCCTCGCATACGGCATTTCCATTCGCAAGCAGTCTCCGGACATGGTGGCGGTGGTGAGCGTCTATTCCCCCACGGGCAGCTATGACGAGTTGTACCTGAGCAACTACACCACCATCAACATCGTGGATCAACTGAGCCGCGTCGCGGGGGTCGGCAACACAACGATTGTCGGGCAGCGCGATTACGCCATGCGCGTCTGGCTCCGGCCGGACAAGCTGGCCAAACTCGGGCTGATGGCCACCGACATCGCCGGCGCCATACAGGATCAGAACGTGCAGGCGCCGGCCGGCGCCATAGGCCGGCCTCCGGTCCCGAGGGGCCTCGATTTCGAGTACCCGGTGAACATCGAGGGCCGCCTGAGATCCAAAGACGAATTCGACAGGATCATCGTGCGGACGCTCCCGGATGGTTCCCAGCTTCGGCTGTCGGAGGTTGCGCGCACGGAACTGGCGGCCATGGATTACTCCTCCTATGGCCGGCTGAACGGATCGCCCGCGACCCTCATCATCATCTTCCAGTCGCCCGGCTCGAATGCGCTCGACGTGATCCGCGGGGTGCGGGAAGCCATGGACCGCGCCAAGGCCAGCTTCCCTCCGGGACTCGACTACAGCATCGCTTACGACAGCACGCGCTTCATAACCAGTTCTTTGCGGGAAGTGGTCCACACCTTCTTCGAAGCGCTGGTGCTGGTCATCCTGGTCGTGTTTCTGTTCCTCGGCAGCTTTCGCGCCACCCTGATTCCCGTGCTGGCGATCCCGGTCTCCCTGGTCGGGACCTTCGCGGTCTTCATTCCGCTGGGCTTCACCATCAACACCCTGACGCTGTTCGGACTGATCCTGGCGATCGGGATCGTGGTGGACGACGCCATCGTGGTGGTGGAAGCGGTCGAACAGCACATGCGGCGCGGCCTCGACCCGTTGGCCGCCACCGAGAAGGCCATGGACGAGGTTTCCGGGCCGGTGGTGGGAATCGCCCTGGTGTTGAGTTCGGTCTTCGTCCCGGTGGCGTTCCTGGGCGGCATCACGGGCGAACTCTACCGGCAGTTTGCCCTGACGCTGTCGGTATCGGTGCTGCTCTCGGCGCTCGTGGCGTTGACCCTGACTCCCGCTCTCTGCCGCCTGATCCTCAGGCCGCGGCATGCGGCGCGCGGCCCGCTGGGGCGCCTGCTCGACGGTTTCGACCGGCGGTTTGAGCGGGCCACGGGCGTGTATCTGGGCTGCGCAGAGGCCCTGATTCGCCGCGTGGCGCTGGCGCTTCTCTGCCTGGGCATCGTGACCCTCGGCGCGGCGGGTCTGTGGCGGATGCTGCCGTCGGCGTTCGTGCCCGGCGAAGACCAGGGCATGGTGCTCGCGAGTCTCACGCTGCCGGAAGGAGCGTCGGCGGATCGCACCGACGAGGTGATGCGGCGGGCGGAGGCGTTCCTGGCCGGGGTACCCGCGGTCGAGAACGTTATCACGCTAGGCAGCGTCAGCCTGCTGACCGGCGAATCCAAGTCCAGCACCGGCACGCTCATCGCCACGCTCAAGCCCTGGGACGAGCGCAAGCGGGTCCAGGACAGCGCCGAAGCCGTCATAGCGACCTTGCAGCGCGAGTTGGACACCTACCCGGAGGCTGTGGGGGTTGTCTTCGCCATGCCCCCGATCCCTGGGGTTGGCGCCGCCGGCGGACTGCAGTTCGAATTGCAGGACCGGAAAGGCTCGACGCCCGAGGAACTGGCACAGGTCACCCGCGAGTTTCTGGAAACCGCCGCAAGGCGCCCGGAACTCGCCTATGTTTACAGCGGCTTCGGTAGCGGTGTGCCGATGGTCGATCTGGAGCTGGATCGCGACAAGAGCAAGCAGCTCGGTCTTCCGCTGCGCACCGTTTACGGCAACCTGCAAGCCTATCTCGGGGGGATGCAGGTGAGCAACTTCAATCTGTACGGGCGGATGTACCGCGTGATTGTTCAGGCGGAACCCGAGTTCCGGCTTGCCCCCGCCAGTATCGGGAGCATTTACGTTCGAGGCGAGGGGGAGGAGATGATTCCGCTGTCCACGCTGCTGCGCATTGGAAGAAGAACCGGCGCGGGCATGCTCCAACGCTACAACCTCTACCGGAGCGCGGAGATTTCGGGCGCAGCGGCGCCGGGCAGGAGTTCGGGAGAGGCGCTGGAGGCGATGGAGCGACTGGCGCGAGAAAAGCTGCCCCAGGGATTCGGGTTCGAGTGGACGGGGCTTTCCTACCAGGAGAGGGAGGCTGGCCGGGCCCAGGGGCTAATCTTCGTGCTTGCCCTGGTGTTCGTGTTCCTGGTGCTGGCGGCGCTCTACGAAAGCTGGGCTGTCCCGTTCGGAGTGCTTCTCGGGCTGCCCCTGGGAATCTTCGGCGCATTTCTGGGTACTGCTCTGCGAGGCATTGTCACCGACGTATACGTTCAGATCGGCGTGGTCATGTTGCTGGGCCTTTCGGCGAAGAACGCGATTCTTATCGTCGAGTTCGCCAGGAGGAAGCGGCGGGACGGTAAGGCATCCCTGGCGGAAGCGGCTCTTGCCGGCGCGCGCCTGCGCTTCCGTCCGATTCTCATGACATCGTTCGCATTCATCCTGGGGGTGGCGCCGCTCGTGTTTGCGGATGGGGCCGGCGCCGCCGCGCGACGTTCTTTGGGGACGGCGGTGTGCAGTGGAATGCTGGCCGCCACCATCCTGGGAGTGCTGCTCGTGCCGGCGCTTTTCGTCGTGGTCGAACGCCTGGCGGAGCGGATCCGGGGGGCTCCCGAGGCGGCGTCGCCAGCGGCGGCGGGAGGGGACGCGGCGTGAACCGATCGCTCCTGTTCCTGCTTCCCGCGGTTGCGATGCTCTCGGGGTGCATCCGTCCGCACTACCGCCGCCCGGAACTGCCTGTTCCGGCGGCTTTCCGAGGCCAGCGCCCCGAGCCGCGTGGCGCCTCCCTGCGAGAGTTGCGCTGGCAGGACCTCATTCGCGACGAGGTGCTGGAAGAGCTGATCCGCGAAGCGTTGGCCAACAATCACGACGCCCGCATCGCCGCCGCGAGAGTGCTGGAAGCCAGCGCACGGGCTGTCGGGGTGCGGTCCGAGCGCCTGCCATCCATCGACGCGCAGGCCGGTTACAGCAACGTCCGGACCGCCCGGAATGGCAGTACGCCTCTGCCGGATGGATATCCCGCGCAGAGCGACTTCACCCGCCTCTTCTCGTCGCTCACCTGGAGTCTCGATTTCTGGGGACGGTTGCGGAACGCCGCCACCGCGGCGCGTGCGGAACTTCTGGCGACCGAGGAGGCCCACCGCGCGGTGCGGCAGGCACTAGTCGGGCAGGTTGCGCAAGCCTACCTCCACCTGCGCGGTCTGGACCTCGAAAAGGAGATTACGGAACACTCTCTGAGGAGCCGCCAGGAGTCTTTGGAACTGGTCCGCCTGCGGGTCGAGCACGGGTACTCCTCGGAAATCGAGATGCGCCAGGCCGAGGCCCTAGTGAAGAGCGCACGCGCCCGGCGGGTTGAGCTGGAGCAGCGGATTGAGCAACTCGAGAACCTGATCAGTTCCTTGTTGGGCAGGCCGCCCGGAGACATCCCGCGGGGCCGCTCCCTGCTGGAACAGGACCTCACGCCCGAGTTGCCTCCGGGTCTCCCGTCGAGCCTGCTCCAGGGCCGCCCGGACGTCCGCGAGGCGGAGCAGCGGCTGATCGCGAGCCACGCGCAGGTGGCAGTCGCCAGGGCCGCTTACTTTCCGGCCATCTCCCTTACCGGCTTCGGCGGTTTTGAAAGCGCACCGCTCCGCGCGCTTCTCAACACTTCGAATGGCATCTGGCTGGCCGGCCCCGCCGTGAGTCTGCCGCTTTTCAACGCCGGGCGGGTACGGGCTGGTGTACGGGCCGCCGAGGCGCTTCGGGAGCAAGCCAGGCTGAACTACCAGCGAACCGTCATCCAGGCTTTCCGAGAAGTAGCGGATGCCTTGGCCGCGCGCCGTAAGCTCACCGAACTCAGACAAGAGCAGGAGGGGCTGGTGGAGAGTCTCCGCGAAACGGTGGAACTCGCGGGCTTGCGCTACCGGGGCGGCGTTTCCAGCTATCTGGAATACCTGGACTCCGAGCGAGAGTCGTTCGAGGCCGAACTCCGGCTCGCGCAGGCTCGCCTGGAGGAACTGAATAGCGTCATTGCGCTGTACCTGGCCCTGGGGGGCGGCTGGCAGTAAGCGGCTTTCGGGCGGCCCTACGTATCTCGAGCGGCCGAATCCTCCGCCAGCGGAACGGTCTCGCGCTCGACGATTTGGAGCCGTCCGGTTTGCCCGGCTGCCGCCGCAACCGCCACTCGATAACCGTCTCCTCGCCGCAGAGCGAAGCGCCAGCGGCCGGCGCAGTCGGGGCGGCCCTGATGGAAGAGGATCCGGGGCTCCTCAGTGTCTCCCAGCACGATCGAAAAGCTATCCAGCGGGATGGACAGGCCCATCCCCCGGGCTTTGATATATGCCTCTTTGAGGGTCCAGAAATCGAAGAAGGCCTCCGGCCAGCTTCTGAGCTGTGCGATTTCGAGGGGACTGAAGAACCGTTCCGCGATCTCGCCGAGATCGCGCTCGAGGGCGGTGGACTCGACGTCCACTCCGATGTCCATCTCCCAGGCCACCGCGACCACTGCCCGGCCTTCGGTGTGGGAGAGATTGAATCGCAAGCTTCTCCACGCCGCCGGTTCCCGAATCGACGGCCGGCCGTAAGGGTTCAGCTCGAATTGCCATTCCCCGGGCGGCACGGGCGCGTAGCGGGACAAGGCGTGCCGCACCAAAGCGTGGCTGACGAGAAACTGCTTCCGGTCCCGCTCCGACACAGGTCGCCGTTGTCGCTTTCGCTCCTCAGCAGAGAGCGTGGCGAGCTGCCGCTCCAGAAGTTCCGGATCATGGATGCGGTCCGGAAACGCCCACCATAGATGCGTTTCGCCTTCAGCCGGAAGGATCACGGGGTATCACGAAATCAGATTGTAACCGGTAAGCGGCACTGTTCGGCGCCAGTGCATGAGTATCGACGAAGTGGTGCGGCGGCCAGTTTGCCCGCCAACTCTGGCCGGCATCCTGCGTCACGTCGCTTTTCCCGCCAGGCGTTCCGCAGAGCGATCGATGCCGCCAGACACTGGGGAAGGGAAGGGTCTCATCTGTAGCGCGCAGATCATTGCCCGGCTTCCGCGGCGCTTGCCTCCAGCAGCGCGTCGAACTCCAGGTTGCTGCGCATTTCGCCTACGCCGGCGCGCTTGCGGCGGCCCACCCAGATGGCGCGGCGGCCGTCGTACCAGCGAGCCAGTTGCCAGGCGCGGCTGACCTCCGCGCCGGCGCGCGGGATCTCCTCGTCGTATACCCGCACGAACGGCGGGAACCCTTCGAGGATCCAGCCCTGCGGCTGGGGCACTTCCAGCCCCAGGTCGTCGCGCAGGCTGGCCTTGGCCAGGAAACGCGCGCGGCTGGTCATGTCGCGCACAGGCGTCAGCGGGATCCAGTGCTCCGGCAGGTCCGTGATGGGCTGGTAGCGCAGGGCGCCGGCGTCCTGCAGTCGTTCCAACCCGGTGGCGCCCCGGCTGGACTGGTCCGCCACCGGCTGGGGCCTCCCCAACGGGTCCGCCGCGAACTGTTCAACGGCCCAGGCCAGGTTGGCCATCTCGTCGCGCAGAAAGAGGACCTCCTCCAGATTCGGCGACTGGTGCGAGGACCCCAGCACCGGCGGCACGAACAGCCAGTGCCGCAGTGAAACGGTGTTCGCGTCCTGCGAAAGATGGCCCAGGCTCCAGTGCGGCGTGTGGAACCAGTGCGGCACGATGCGCGTCGTGATGCCGAACGTATCGGTCACCAGCACCTCGTTGATGCGGCACAGGCTGCCTGCGTCGACCTCCACCGGAACCAGGAACCAGTCGTTACCCCAGGACATGGCGAACTCGGCGAGCAGCAGCCGCCCCAGATCGTGCTCGCTCGCCAGCGGGTTGCCGAAGTCCACGCTGCCGTCTTCGAACTCCCAGAACCGCGCCGCCGGCATGCCCGCGTAGGTCACGGGCGTGGGGAGGAAGGTTTCGCGCCGGTGCGGATGGGCCGGCACCGGCGGGCTGGTCACGTCCAACGCCTTCACCCGGAAAGAGTCCCAGTCCAGGCGGCCGCCGTGATACTCGGGAGCGCTCAGCACCATCTTGCCGGTGTCGGTGGGTACTTCCACGGTGAAGCGGTACTCCAGGCGCTCGGTTTCCCAGGCATCGTAGTGCTCGGCGCGTCCGGTGCGCGCTTCGTAGGCGGCCACCCAGTCGCGGAGCGTCTGCCGGTAGGAAGCGTACGTGGAGGGGTCAGCGCCGGGAAACAACTCGGCCAACACCGCGTCTTCCACCTCGTTACGGAAGAAGACGCCGTACATGGCTTCGCTGTCGGGCGCATTCAGCAGCAGCAGGCGCACGGGCGCGGGCTCGGCCTGCCATTTCTGGCGGTCGGCGGCGGAGAATCCGAAGTACGCCAGCAGGTGCTTGCGGCTGTAGGCCAGGCCGGCCCTGTCCAGAAAATCGAAGAGCAGCAGTCCCCATTGCGAGCGCGCGCGCAGGTCGGGCCGTGCCCGGTGCCGCGACTCGCGCTCGATCAGCGCTTCGAGCGGCATTTCGGCCGGATCATAGGAGTACGCCCGCTCGGGCGTGATCACGCGGTTGGGCAGAAACGAATCGTGATCGACAACCACCTGGACCGGCGTGCCGGCATCTTCGCCGCGGAATTCGCCCATCTGCCACTGGCGCAGCAGTAGCCAGGCGGGATCGTACACGCGCGCCGTCAGTCCTTCGCGCAGATCGTAGCGGGTGCTGCGCGGGAAGTATTGCGTCGTTACCGGAATGGCCATATCAAGATTCCTGGGGCGTGGCTTCCAGTTCCGGCCGTTCATCGCCCGTCAGATGAATCGCGGGCCGGTAGAACTCGACGTCGCCGCCGGGATAATCGGAATCACTCAAACCCTGCGCCTCCAGCCCGCGCAGCTTGGCGAGTTCCAAGGTTTCGAGCAGGCACGCCTCGAGGCTCTGGAAGTCCCAGCCTCGCGCGCCATCGGGTTGCACGGCCAGCAGCACGGCCTGCGGCGCCTGCGCCTTCGGCTCGTCGTAGTTGAACGTCACGCCCGTGGTGACTCTGCGGAACGGCGTGACTTCGGACCAACTGTCCACCAGCAGGCCGGCCAGTTCGCCGCTGTAGGAGACGGGGAAGGGCGTGTGCGCCAGGAAGGAAAGCCGCGGGACGGCGCCGCCGGCCGGAAGCCGCTCGCCGATCCACGGCTGCCCGGGCGTGACGGGCAGTTGCCCGACGGCCAGGGGAGCGGGCCGTCCCACAGCCTGGCCCAGCGTGAGCAGCAGGTCGAGCATTTCGCAGCCGGCCCGTACCCTGGCGTAATCGTGCAGCCAGCGCGGAGGGCGGGTGGTATCTCCTTCGAGCAGCGCGGTCTGGTCCGCGAAGGCGGCCTCGAGCGCGCCGCCGTTGGCCGCCCGCACCGCCGCCAGTGCGCGGTAATCCTTGCCGAGCAAAGCGGCCAGGCGCGCCAGCGCCGCCTGGGCTGCGTCCCCCTCGCTCACCCCGTCGGCCTGCGCCATGCGGCGGTCCAGGGCGGCGAGCAGAGCGGGAGGACCGTCCGGCGCGACCGGGTCCACCGGGCCGGTCAGCACGGCGATGCGCCACCAGTTCTCCAGGTCGTCGTTCGCGGCATAGGCGCCGTGTAACTCGGCCAGTTTCCCGCGCACAGCCGCGGCCCGGTTCTCCAGTTCCGCCGCCGCGATGCCGCCGGAGGCCGGCTCGGCCGAGGCGAGTTGCAGATCCGCGGGGGCCAGCGGCCGGCACTCCGCCAGCAGCCGCTTCATGGACCAGGCAAGCGCCAGCGCCTCTTCCAGGCTCAACGTTCCTTCCGGCTGCGTGGTCTCTCGCTGCGGGTAGATAGTCACCTCGGTGAACTCGCCGCCCTTGCCGTCAGGCCCCAACTGCCGCAGCCGCAGCCGGAGCAGTTCGACGAACGGCGCCTCGCGGGCCTGCTCGCCGGAAAGATAAACCAGGTCCAAGGGGGACAATTCGAGGCCGTCCAGGGTGTACTCGCGCACGACGGGTTCGTCCTGTTGCGGCAGAAAGAATCCCGCGCGCCACCAGATGCGGGACGGAAGTCCAAGCACCGAGGCCGCCCAGCCGTTCAGCCGCGGATCACCCAGGGCGCGCGGCTGTGCGGCATCTCCCGGCCAGCCCGGCCGGGCCGCGCCCGGCAGCGCTACCATTACGCGATGCGCGATCTGCTGTCCCGCCGCCGGCGTGGCGACCACGTCGGGATCCGCCTGCAGCACTTCGCCGTCGGTCAGCGCATCGAAGGCCGCGGCCGCGCGCGAGGCGTTGCCGGCGGCCGCCTGGTGAACGCCCTCGGCGACCAGCAAGTCGCTCAGCGCGTCGAGCGCGTCGTCGAGCGGCGCCACATGGGCAGCCACCGCGTTGAACAACGCCGCGCCCAGCACGCCGTGCAGCGTGCCGGCCTTCCAGTGGCCGTGCAGCGCCAGCCCGTCCACCACGTTCGCGCCGGCTACTTCGGTGCCGGCGGTCGAGGTATCGCCCACCGACAGCGGCAGCGCGGCGCGCACCGCGGGGATGTGCTGCGCCAGGTTGTTTTCAATCAGCCGGCGCTCGAAGCGGTAGCCCAGCAGCGCGTTCAGGCTCTGTCCCTGCCGCTGCCCTTCGATCAGCCAGCGGGCGGCACGCACGCGGTCGGAGGCCAGGTCCAGAGCGAGCGTCCCCGACGACCCCTGGCCGGCGTGCGCCAGGTGCCCGCCGTAGAGCACCGCGGCGGTCTTGGCCTGGGTGGTCGAGGGCAGGTGAAGATAGCCCGCGCTATCGGGGTCCTCCGCCACCGGCGCGTTTGGGGCCAAGGGTTCCCCGGGAGGCTCCAGTCCTTCACTCCACCCGTAGCCCCCCAGGTACACGCCGCCGCCGGCGGGCAGGCGCTCATTCGCCAGCGACGACACCCACGCATCCACGCGGTACGAGCAGACGTCCACCAGTTCGTTGGCAATCAGTTCCAGGGTGCGCACCGGCAGGTTCTTGATCGCCCCGAGCCGCGCGGCGAAGTCCGCGAGGTCGCCCCCGCTGCCGCTCAACTCCAGGTAGGCGCTGCGCAGCATCATGTACAGGAGGGAGCGTTCACCCGCACCTTCCACCTGGTGATCGAGAACCGCCTGCGGGGCGGGCAGGGCGGCCAGCGCCGCCAGGTAGTTGGCCGCCAGCGGGGCCTGCCTGTCCTCCTGCGCCGACACCAGGGGCCGGTCCGTGGTGAAGCCCCACATTTCGGCGGCATTATGGCGGGTGCGCAGCCGGGCGCCGCCATATTCCTCGCGCAGATCGATGGTGTCCGACGGCAGGATCGCCAGCACGGCCTGCCAGAATCCCTGCATGGCCGCGGTGATCGCGTCCACCTGCGACGGGATGGGCAGGATGGCGCGCCCACGCACGACGTGCGAGCAAGGCTCCATCGACAGAGCGGCAATCATCTCCCGCTGCGGGTCGGGGCTGTCCGGCAAGTACGGCACCCCGTTCGAGGCGCGAAAGGTGACGTCGTAGACGCGCCGGAAATGATTGCGAATGGAGCGCAGCAGGTTGACGAAGATGGCGTCTCGCACGCCGGCATCCCCGGGCTTCCATAGCTCCATGGATGTCACGGGCAGGACCCCGTAGGGCTGCGCGTCCAGACGCAGCGTGGGCAGGAGGCCCAGGCCGCGCACGTGCCGGGTGAAGCGCGTGCGCACGAAGGCGACGGTTTCGGGCGCCACGTTGACCTCCACCTGCCGCGCCAGTACGCTGCCCCAGGTGGTGGGCCACAACGCGGCGTGCAGCGCTTCCACGGGCGCTTCCAAACGGTCCGCGCCGTGCCACGCGTAACGGAAGACGTTGTTTGAGACGCCCAGCGCCGCGGCCAGACGGGCGGCCTGCCCGTCCGCCGGCTGGCCGGGATGGTTGTGGAGGAGACGCTGGTGGCTGATGGAGTGGTCCTGGTTGCGCGAGCGGTACTCTGTGCGCTCCAGTTCCATGTTGTTGGTCGGGGTGCCCGGTGCCACGAAGTCGAGCCCCGTGGCGGCATGGGCAGCCAGCAGCGCTTCGAGCGCCGCGGTCGCCTCCTGGCGCGTGCGCGCGGCGCTGATCCCGAAGACCAGCAGCCGGTCCATGGCCCGCGCGATGACCTTCGGCACCTGGATGCGGGCGGCCATCCCCACGGATTCGGCGGCGGCGAAATCGGTGAGCCACTCGATTCCGGCAGAGAGCGGCTGCCCGTCGGCGGTGTCTTCCAGTTCGCTGCCCGGTTCGCCCATATCCGGCGTAACCTGCAGCCACGGCGGCACGGGTTTGGTCCAGTGCAGCAGGATGCGTTGCTCGCCGCGGTACCCCACAATCGCCCAGCGGTCGGGCAGGGCGCGCATGCGCGCGGGCTCCAGCCACCCATCCGGCGCTACGGGAACGGAGGGAATGGGCGGCGCGTCCGGGCCCCCGTCTTTCGCCTCGTGCCGGCCGCCGCGCTTGTATGGATCGAGCG
>JAWLGN010000303.1:0-6654 GCA_041685075.1 Bryobacteraceae bacterium | reverse complement strand
GAAGGCGGGGGTGCCGTGGTGGACCAGTTCCAGTCTGCGGTTCAGCGAGTTGATTACGGAGCTGAAGGGGGAGGGCATTTCGGGAGCCATCACCTGGGGCCCCGGCCCGTTTGAAGAGCACCATCACCTGGACCTCTCCTGGTACGCGATTCATCCCATCGAGATGCTCTATACCCTGATGGGGCCGGGGTGCGTCGAGGTGACCCGCACCTATACCGAGGGCGCGGACGAGATCGTGGGGCGGTGGAAGGACGGCCGCATCGGCAGCGTCCGGGCGCTGCGCCCCTACGGGGGCTATGGCGCGGTGGTGTTTCGAGGCAAGCAGGTGGTGCAGAGCAATCCGAAGGCGGCGGTCGGCTATCGCCCGATGGTGGTGGAGATCGTGAAGTTCTTCCAGACCGGCGTGGTTCCCGTTCCGGTGGAGGAGAGCCTGGAGATCTTCGCCTTCATGGACGCCGCCCTGCGCAGTAAAGAGAGCGGCGGCAAACCGGCGGCGCTGCGCTGACGGCGCGGATAGGAAACAACGAGATGCCCGAGTGGAAGACCGATCAGGAGATGCTGGCGCTCGTCCGGCGGCACCTGTATAGCGCCGTGGTGGGGGATATCTGCGACGAGATGGGGCTGCGGAACCAGTATCTGCCGGCGGAACTGCAGCCGCTCGATCGCGCCAGCCGCACGGTGCTGGCCGGCCGCGCGATGACGGTTCTGGAACAGGATATCGACGCGGTGCCGGATGAACGCCGCCCCTGGGGCGCTATGCTGGAGGCGCTCGATAGTCTGCGGCCAGACGAGGTCTATCTCTGTTCTGGATCGCAGCGCGACTACGCCCTGTTCGGCGAGTTGATGGCGACGGCGGCCCGGCGGCGCGGCGCGGTCGGCGCCATCTGCAACGGCTTCGTGCGGGATACGCACCGGCTGCTGGAGATGGGCTACCCGGTCTTCGCCCGCGGCACCTACGGCTGCGATCAGCGTGGGCGCGGGCATGTGGTCGACTATCGGGTGCCGCTGTGCGTGGGAACCGTCGAGGTGCAGCCGGGAGATCTCGTAGTGGGAGATATCGACGGCGTGGTGGTAGTGCCCAGGAAGGCGGAGGTGGAGGTGATCACGCGCGCGCTGGCCAAGGCCCGCACGGAGTCGGTGGTCAGGAAGGCGATTCTGGAAGGGATGTCGGCGACGGAGGCCTTTGCGCAGTATGGGGTGTTGTAGCGGGCGGGTTTCGCGACGCGGCTTCCTGCTGGCCGCGACTGCCTTGCCGTGTGTTCGACGCCGCTGCCCGGCCGCCGATCTGAGCTTTCACCCGGCCGAGGGCGGCGGCTTTGCCTTCGATACCGGCGTGCTGAACGGCGTGTTGCAGGCCGGGGGGCGCTCCACAGGCTTGCTTCCTGTTACGCACCTTCCCTCGGGGGCATCGCTGGCGCGCAGCATGGGCTGGTTCGGCGTCTATCGCGTCTTTTCGGACGGGCGCCGCTACGGAAACGGCATGTGGTACGTCCCGAGCGAATCGCAGGTGGAGGCCGGGGGCGCCGTCCGGGTACGCTGGCCCGCGGCGGACGACCGGCCGTTCGAGCTGATTGCAGTTTACCGCTGGAGCGGGCCGGGCACTCTGGACCTGAGCCTCGAGGCCAGGCCCCAGCGCGACCTCACCGGCTTTGAAGTCTTCCTGGCCTGCTACTTCGGCTCCCAGTTCACCTCGGCGACGGTGCTGGCGGAGGGCGGCCGTTTTCTTGCGGCCGAAGCCGCGCAGGGGCAGTGGCAGATGTTTCCCAGGGGACCGCAGGCGGTGGCGCTGATTCGCGACGGCCGCTGGAAGATCCCTCCGAATCCCGTGGACTGGGCCATCCGGCCCGCCTTCGAGCGCCCTCTGGCGGTTCGGCGCGACCCTACCTCGGGGCTGGCGCTGGCGGTCATGTCCCCCGTTGAGGACTGTTTCGCCGTGGCGACGCCGCACCAGGAGGAAGCGCACTATTCGACGTATCTGTCGCTCTTCGGCCGCGACGTGAAGCAAGGCGAGAGGGCCGCGGCGCGGGCGCGCTTAGCGCTACTCGAGTCGCCGGATGAGCGGGCGCTGGTGGACCTGTACGGGGCCTACGTGAAGCAGGGTTGAGGCGCGGGCGGCGCATCTGGAAGTAAACGTAGTAAAATCAAGAAGTCAGCGTGAGGGGCGGTTAGCTCAGTTGGTCAGAGCGCCTGCCTTACAAGCAGGAGGCCGCAGGTTCAAGTCCCGCACCGCCCACCACCAAGGCGTTGGCAGGCGCACTGGCTCGGGCTATGCTGGGGCGTGATGCCGAGGGAGACCAGCCGCAGAGTATTTCTGAAGACCGTGGGAGGGGGCCTGGCTGCCCGGTCCGCGTTCGGCGCCGCCTCCCGCCCGAATATTGTCTTCATCCTGGCCGACGACATGGGTTATGGCGACCTGGGTTGCTATAACGCCGCGTCCAGAATTCCCACCCCCCACATCGACCGCCTGGCCGCCCAGGGCATGCGATTCACCGATGCGCATTCGCCCTCGGCGGTTTGCACGCCTACACGGTACGGCGTGCTGACCGGCCGCTACTGCTGGCGCAGCCGCTTGAAACGCGGCGTATTGAACGGCTACTCGCCGGCTCTGATCGAGCCGGGGCGCCTCACCGTCCCGTCCCTGTTGAAGCGGCAGGGCTACCGCACCGCGGCCTTCGGGA
Source organism: Bryobacteraceae bacterium (assembly GCA_041685075.1). Classification (GTDB taxonomy): domain Bacteria; phylum Acidobacteriota; class Terriglobia; order Bryobacterales; family Bryobacteraceae; genus JAMCRM01. The sequence goes on along the minus strand of JAWLGN010000303.1, from coordinate 3,976 downwards.
AGTGGCACCTGGGGTTGGGCAGCGCCGAAAAAACCGACTACACCAGGCCGCTGGTTCCGGGACCCAATGCGGCGGGGTTCGATTCCTTCTACGGCATCCCGGCTTCGCTCGATATGGAGCCTTACGTGTGGGTGGAGAACGAGCGGGTGCAGGCGGCGCCCACAGCGTCGGTGGAAGGCATACGCGAGCGGCGCGGCATTTTCTGGCGCGGCGGGCCGATGGCGCCGGGCTTCCGGCACGACCGCGTGCTGCCGGAAATCACCGAACGGGCGGTGGCCTATGTGCGCGAGCAGCGGGCCGGGCAACCGTTCTTCCTCTACCTGCCCCTGACCGCGCCCCATACTCCCTGGCTGGCCGAGCCGCGCTTCCGGGGCAGTTCCGGCGCCGGCGAGTACGGCGATTTCGCCGCCATGGTGGACGATGCCGTGGGCCGCGTGCTGCACGCCTTGGAAGCGCGCGGCCTGGCGGGCGAGACGCTGGTAATCTTCACCAGCGACAACGGCGCCCACTGGCTTCCGGGAGAGATCGAGCGTTGGGGCCACCGCGCCAACCATATGCTGCGGGGGCAGAAAGCCGATATTTGGGAGGGCGGCCACCGGGTGCCCTTCATCGCGCGCTGGCCGGGGCAGGTCCGGGCCGGCAGCACCTCCGCCCAACTCACCTGCCTGACGGACCTGATGGCCACCGCGGCGGAAATCGTCGGCTTCGAACTGCCTCCCGATGCCGGCGAGGACAGCTACTCGCTGCTGCCCGCGCTGTTGGGCCAAAGCCCCGGCGCTTCGGCCCGCGACGCCGTCGTACACCACTCCGGCGACGGCCATTTCGCCATCCGGCAGGGCCCCTGGAAGCTCATCCCAGTGCGCGGCTCCGGCGGCTTCACCCCGCCGAAGCTCTACCAGCCGAAGCCGGGAGAGCCGCCGGGCGAACTCTTCAACCTGGCCGAGGACCCCTCGGAACAGCGCAACCTCTACCTCGAGCGGCCGGAAGTGGCGGCGCGGTTGGCGGCGCTGCTCGACCGTTACCGGCGCGAGGGGCGCAGCCGGTGAATCAGCCGGAGAGCGCTGCCTGTAACATGGCGCGGGTATAGGCCACGTTGTAGATTTCGCCGGCGAAGCCGCCGCCCCCGGGATAGAAGTTGCGGATGCCGCGCTCGCGGTCGAGGTCGATGGCCCGCGGGTGCTCGGGGTAGATAGCGCGCGGGTAGCGCTGCCGCACCAGTTCCTTCATCACCGCGAACATGTTGACCTCGCCCTCGTCGATGAAGACTTCGGTGTAATCGACCAGCGGCTTGCGAACCCGCACGTTGCGGTAGTGAACGTGGTTGATGCAGTCGCGCTCGCCCAGGTAGCGGCAGACGGCCACCGGGTCCTCGCCGGTTTCGCGTACCACGCCGCAGTCGTAGGTGATGCCGTTGGCCGGGCTTTCGACCAGTTTGAGGTACTCCTTCCAGTGTCCGAAGGTGGCCATGAGCTGTTCGGAGCCGCGGCTCAGCGGGACCGGCGGATCGTTGGGGTGGAGCGCCAGCCGCACGCCCGCCTGTTCGGCCACCGGCACGATGGCCTTGAGGAAGCGCCGGGCGCGCTCGAGCTGCGCCGCGCGCGTGTGTACGCCCACGTCCTCGAGCGGCGGCAGGTTCTTCGAGAGTTCGTAATCGTAGGCCGTGTAGCCTGCGCCGCCGCGGCCGGTCTCCTCCTTGTAGCCCTCGGTGAGGCGGTACGCGTAGAAGTTGTACTCGATGACCGAAAGCCCGACTTTGCCGGCGGCGCGGATGGATTCGATCACCGCCTGGGTCTGGGCCTCGGCGCCGGGCCGGCCCCAGATGACGTCGTTGAAGCCGTAGATCATCATGTTGCAGACGGTGATGCCGGCTTCCTGGAAACGGCGCATGCGCGAGCGCAGTTCGTTTTCGGTCCAGGGGATGCGCGGGCCGCCCATGAGGACGTGCTCGACGCCGATCTGCCGCAGCCGGCGCATACCGGCTTCGTCGAGGTTGGGCGACGCCCCCAGGCAGATCTTCGGGGCGCCGGATTGGGGAGCGGGAGGCCACGCGGTTTGCGACGCGGCCATGGAAAATGCCGGCAGGGTGGTGGCCCGGAGGACCTGCCGGCGCGACCAGGGTTGGCTCATGGTAGGCACCTCGCCAGAATAAAAATATCTAGATCGTACCAGAACCGCGCGGGCTGAGCCGGAACGCCGCGAAATTCGCGCGTTCCTGAGCAGGAGGGGAGTTACAACGATGCTTGAAATCACGACGGCGGATGCTGTCAGAACCGCCGGTAAGGGCGATGAGCGCGCGGTGCTCTCGAGCTTGACCCTGGCTTTCAGTACGGATCCGGCCGCACGCTGGCTTTACCCGGACCCGCACCAGTACCTGACCCACTTTCCAGAGTTCGCGCGGGGCTTCGGCGGCCGGGCTTTCGAACACGGCAGCGCTTACATGCTGGAGGGATACTGCGGCGCGGCGCTGTGGCTGCCGCCGGGCGTGCAGCCGGACGATCAAACCATCTGGGAGCTGGTGGAGCGGACGGCGCCGCCGCCGATCCAGAGCGATATGGCCGGCATCTTCGAGCAGATGGCCAGTTACCATCCGCGCGAGCCGCACTGGTACCTGCCGCTGATCGGTGTAGAACCGGCGTATCAGAACCGGGGCTACGGCGCGGCCCTGCTGCGCCGGGCGCTGGAAGTGTGCGATCGCGACGGCCTGCCGGCCTACCTGGAATCCAGCAACCCGAGGAACATCCCGCTCTACGAGCGGCACGGTTTCCGGACGATCGGCACCATTCAGGCGGGATCCTCGCCGGCGCTCTACCCCATGCTGCGGCCGCCGCTGATGGGGCGGTAGCGCGGGAGTACGGCGGCAAGCAGCGCGGCGAAGCCGCCGATCTGCAGGATGGCGCGCACCGCGTGGGCGTACTCCCATTGGGCGCGGTAGCCGGCCCAGTCGCCCGGCATGGCGTCGGGCGTCCAGCCGGCCATGGCGGCGTTCACCGGGGCGACCCAGATCCACCAGACCACGTGCGCGCCTACGAAACAAAGGGCGCCGGCCAGCGCGGGAGGGAAGGCCCTGGGGTCGCGGCGACGCAGCAGCAGGGCCAGCACCACCGCGGCGATCCAGGCGGCCACGTCGATCGAAGCCCCAATGGGCGGGCCGTAGAGATAGTAGATGCTCTGGCTTTCCCGCCACAGCCGCGCGCTGTAGGTCATGCGCGGGGGCATCTGGAGCAGGTGGCTGAAGGCCATCCCCATGTCGAGCGCGGTCAACATGAGGGTGAGGAAGCGCCAGGCGTTGAGGAACACGAGCCTTCCCCTTGCAGGTGGCGTACCACCCTTAACAGCAGCCGACGGCGGCGAGCTTTTCCTGCCACTCCCGGACGGCGCCGGCGTACTCCTCGTTCAGCACGCGGCGGTAATGGCCGTTGCGGCTGCGTTTGAAGTCCCAGAGGCCGCTGTTATGCCAGTGGGTGGGGTCGTTCCAGTCGAAACGGTCCAGGATGGGGTAGAGACAGATGCCTTCCACCGGCACCCCCATCTCGCGGGCGGCGAGCACCTCGGCGGCTACCTCGGCGATCCAGGCGGCGCGGCCGACGCCGTAGTGGCTGGTTTCGGCGATGAACAGGGGACGCCGGTAGCGGTTCCAGACGTCTTCGAGCAGGTAGCGCAGCGGCCGCCAGCGCTTGTCGCGGGGACGGCCGTCCCAGCGCAGCTTGCGCCCGCCGGGGAGCACCCACTGGTTGGCGGCGTAGTAGTTCACCCCGATGATGTCCAGGTATGGGGGCGCGCCGCCCAGCTCCGGCGCCGCGCGGCCCAGCAGCATGTCGAAGACCTCGAACTGGCTGGCGTTCTTGTCGCGTGAGGGCTGCACCACGTCGCTGCGCAGGGGCGGCACGGTGTGGATGAGCGGTTCCGGGTAAACCAGGCGCGCGCGGGGGTCGACGCCGTGGATGGCGTCGGCGCCGGCCAGGGCGGCACGGATGAG
>JAWLGN010000302.1:0-6665 GCA_041685075.1 Bryobacteraceae bacterium | reverse complement strand
TCCGGGAAGACCAGCACGTCGTACCGCTTGCGCAGGTTGCCGGCGCGGATCTCCGGATTCTCCACGCTGCGGTAGTCGAAACCGAAGCGCTCCAGAATCCAGCGCGTCCAGCCCTCGTCCATGGTGGGCATGTAGCTGCGGTAGAGTCCCACGCGGGGCTGTGGGATGCGCTTCCACCCGGGGCGTTCGGCGGCGGAGAAATCGCCCGTCTCCATGTTGCGCCACACGGGTTTGCCGGAACGCCAGATGCGGTTGACGTTGTACCAGGCGTCGGTATCGGCGCCGGCGAGGCTCGCGCCGGGCCCTTCACCGGCTACGGAAACACGCGGGCCGCTCGCCGGCCGGTCGACCGCATGCACCTCCACCCCCATCAGCAGCGGCAGGGTGTGGGCGGTCACGTCATAAGGCCGCCGCGGCGGGCCGCCGGGATATTGCCGCAGGTCGGGGTAGCGCTGGCGCTCGAGCAGCGCCTTGGCGTAGCCGCTGTAGGGCTGCGCCATGGGGATGGCGTAGCCGCCGTCCGGCGTGCGATGGATCTCCACCATTCCGGATTCGAGCGTCTCTAAGAGCTGCCGCACGGCGCCGGGATCGCGCTGGCCCGGCGGGATGACGAACGCCGCCGGCGTTGTGCGGGCCACCTGCCGCTGGTGAATGCGGTAGAAGTTGCGCAGCAGGTCCTCCCGGTGGATGGCGGCGTTGTAGAGGCAGGATTCGAACGCCAGCAACTGGTAGTCGATGATGTCGCGGAGCCGCCAGTCGCCGCCCTCCCACGGTTCGATGTGGTTCCAGGTGCGCTGTTGCCCGTCGTAGCCGTGGCCCGTGCGGTCGAGCCGTTCGCGCGGCACCGTGACGGGCGTGGCGATCCGCACGCTGGCCGATTCGGAAAGGATGCGCATGCCACCGTGGAAGGATTGATAAGCCCGCGCCGGGGTCCAGAAATCGTAGAGCGCGTTCACCGCGATGCCGGTCTTGCCCGCCGCGGTGAGATCGAGCGCCATGCTGGTCCCCATCATGTTCATGCCCTGCACCAGGATGGCGTCCACGTTGGGTTCGATGGGGTCGAGCCACGGGGGGATGAACAGGCGCGAGGCGGTGATGCCCTGCTGGTGCACGTCGTAGACGATCTGCGGATGCCAGACGTTGTGCAGTTGCGAGATGGCGATGCGGGTTTCGGCCTGGCTGTGGATGTACCAGTCGCGGTTATTATCGTGGCCCGTGTACTTGTGGTACAGCTTCGGCGGCGCGGTGCCTTCATAGGGCGTGCCGAGCGTTTTGCGGTACCAGGCGGTGACCAGGTCCATGCCGTCCGGGTTGAGCGAGGGCACCAGGATGAAGATGGTGTTATCGAGAATGGCCCGGAAGCGCGGCGTATCTTCTGTGAGGAGCCGCCAGGCGAACTCCACGGCGGTATGGCTGGAGGCGATTTCGGTGGCGTGAATGGAGCAGGTGATCATGACCACCGCCTTGCCCTCGCGTGCCAGCGCTTCGGCCTGGGCTTCGGTGGTGACGCGCGGGTCGGCCAGGCGCCGCTGGATTTCGATGTAGCGGTCCAGGCGGGCGAGAGTCTCCGGCGCTGCGATCCAGGCGGCGATGAAGGGGCGGCCTTCGGTACTTTTGCCGAGTTCGCGCACGCGGATGCGGTCGCTCGATTGTTCGAGCGCGCGGAAGTAGGAGACCACCTTGCTCCAGTCGAGCACGGTGCGGTCGGCGCCGATGGGGTGGCCGAAGTGGCTCGCCGGCGTGGGAGGAGCGGCGGCCAGCGCGACGCAGGCCGCCAGCAGCAGCGCCAGTACCTTCATCCGCGGCATAGTTCGGTCCACAGGGCCCGGTAATACTTCAGGAAGCGCTCGGGCTGGTCGCTTTCCGGGCACTCCGCCAGGGTGTAGCGGTCGTAGCCGCTCCCGCGTAGCAGGCGGAAGAGTTCGCGGTAGGGATAGCCGCTGATCAGCTCGTTGATGTGGACGTGCTTGATCCAGGGCCGCAGCAGTTCGAAGCTGGGCTTCACGGAGCCGTCGACGACGTCGGCCGGATTCGAGTTCCAGCACAGCCCCACCGCCGGATGGTTGGCGGCCTTCATCATGGCGGCGCAGGCGGCCGGCTCGTTGGTCTCGCGGCCGTGCACTTCGAGCCAGATCTCGACGCCGCGCCCCTGCGCGTATTCGCCCAGCTCGCGCAGCCCGGCGCCGATGTTCCGGATGGTGGTCTCGCGCGGCACCTGGCGGGGAAAGGCGTTGGGCCGCACCTTCACGCCCCAGGCGCCGGTATCGTGAGCCAGGTCGACGAACTGCCGGCCGATATCGACCTGCCGCCGGCGCTCGGCCGGGTCGGGCGAGTGGAACTCGCAGGTGGTGCCGTAGCTGAGCAGCCGCACCTTGGAGGCGGCGAAGCGTTCCTTCACTTTGCGGCGCTCTTCGGGGCTGAGCGAGGGCTCCACACCGTGTTTGTGCGTGGTTCGCAACTCCACGGCCGCCAGCCCGGCCGCTTCCAGGGTGCGGATGATGGTTTCCACGTCCATGTCCTTCAGGACGTTGTAAGTGACTGCGCCAAGTTGCATCGCGATCCTCCCGGTGAAAGATGATTCTAGCAGCCCCGCCGCGAGTGCGCCCCTGCCGTTGCGGGGATGCGCGGATGACGGGCAGGGCCGCTGCTAAGATGATAAGATGAGAAGACATGCTCGAATGGCAGCTCGTGGTGCTGTTCTCCCTGATGCACTCGGGGGCGATTCCACAACAACGCGAGACCATCGTGGTCACCGGCACGATCGAGGCGATTCCGCTCGAAGAGGCCGACCGCGCGGTGCGGGTGATTCCCGTGGATGCGGGGCGGCGGCTGCTGTCGGGGGCGCTGGTGGACCTGCTGCGGGAGGATCCCTCGCTCGACCTGCAATCGCGGGCGCCGGCGGGCGTGCAGACGAACCTTTCCATCCGCGGCGGCACCTTCGGCCAGACTCTCGTGCTGCTGGACGGCATGCGCATCAGCGACCCGCAGACCGGCCATCATAGCCTGGACCTCCCCGCTCCGCTCGAAGCCGTGGAGCGCATCGAGCTGCTGAAGGGCGCGGGTTCGGCCTACTACGGTTCGGATGCGGTGGGCGGCGCGGTGAACATCATCACCCGCCAGCCCGAGGCCGCCGAGCTGCGGCTGCGCGGCGGGGCGGGCAACTTCGGCGGCAACCAGCAGGGCGGCATGGCGGCGGCGGTGTGGCGCGGGGTGAGCCAGCAGTTCTCCTTTGCGCGCGATTTCTCCACCGGCTTCATGCCGGACCGCGACTACCGCCGCCTCTCTTTCTCCTCCGCCACGCGAGCGCGCTCGCGCCTGGGCAACAGCCGCGTGGTGCTGGGCCATACCGATACCCCCTTCGGCGCCGACCAGTTCTACGGCAACTTCAACTCCTGGGAGCGCACCCGCACCTGGTTCGCGGGCATGCGGCAGGAAGTGGGGGACCGCACCGACGTCACGCTCAATTACCGGCGCCATACAGATCTCTTCGTGCTCTACCGCGACCGCCCCTCGATCTACACCAACCACCACGAGGCCGACCACTGGCAGGGCGCCGCGCGGCGGCGCGAGCCGCTGGCGCGCAACATCACGCTGGCCTGGGGCGGGGAAGGCTACCGCGATACCATCCGCAGTTCCAACCTGGGCCGTCACCATCGCAATCGCGGCGCCGCCTACGCCGCGCTGGAAGCTCGCGCCCTGCGCCGCTTCTCTCTGACGGCGGCGGCGCGGGAGGAGTTCTTCGCCGGCGGGCGCCACTTTACCCCATCGGCCAGTGCGGGGCTGTGGGCTACCCAACACATGAAGTTTCGCGCCGCGGTGGGGAACGCCTTCCGGCTGCCTACCTACACGGAGCTGTATTATCACGACCCGGCCAACATCGGGTCGCCCGACCTGCGCCCCGAAACCGCGTGGAGCTACGAGGGCGGCATCGATGTCTACGCCGGGCGCGTGCGCGCCGAGGCCACCCTCTTCCACCGGCGGGAGCGCGACGGTATCGACTACGTCCGCGGCTCGCCCGAAGAGATCTGGCGCGCGGCCAATTTCGAGCGCCTGCGCTTCACCGGCGTCGAGACCGGGCTGGCGTTCCGGCTTCGCCGCACCCAGCTCATCGACCTGCGCTACACGGGTCTTCGCGGCAGCCGCGAGTTCACCGGCGGGATGCAGTCCAAGTACGTCTTCAACTACCCCACGCACCATGGCGCGGTGATGTGGGAAGGCTGGCTGCCCGCGGGGCTGCTGGCGCGGATGCGGGTGGCGGTGCTCGACCGCCGCGCGCGCGATCCCTACGCCCTGTGGGACGCCTCGGTGGCGCGTGCGCGCGGCCGCGTGCGCCCCTTCCTGCAGTTGACCAACATCGCCGGCGCCGCCTACGAAGAGATCGCGGGAGTGCGGATGCCCGGACGCGGCATCACGGGCGGCATCGAACTGGTGCTGCTGGGTCCGCAACGCTGAGGGGCGCGCGGCAAGCGTGATATCATGGCGCTTCGTGAAGGGGTGTCGTGAGGTCCTCATACTAGCGGTGTGCCTGTTGGCCTGGCGCGCCGTGGCCCAGACCCCCGAAGTGGCCGCCCGCGAGCTGGCTCACGGTGTTGCCGCGGCGCTCGGGCGCGAACCGGCTGTCTTTTCCTTCCGCAATCTCTCCTCCCTGCCGCTGGTGCGTACCGGCGAGGTGCGCGCCGCACTGGAAAACGAGCTGCGCGCCCGCGGCGTGCGCATGGAGGAGAGCGCCGCCGCGGAGATCCGGGCCACGCTGTCGGAGAATCTGCGTTATTGGCTGCTGATTGCGGAGGTGTGGCGCGGGGAGTCGCGCAGCACGGTGCTGATGTCGCACTGGCCGCGGACGCCGGCCTCCGCCCCGCCCCCGGCTCTGGAGATCGAGCGCCGGCTGGTGTTGGAGCAGGACGAGCCGATATTGGATTTCGCCCTTTCGGACGATGCCGCCGGCGAGCAGCGGCTGTTCGTGCTGGAGCCGGAGAGGGTAGTGGTCTACCGGCGCGCCGGAGCGGAGTGGGAGCATCGCGCCGAGTTCCCCGTCGCACACGCGGCGGCGCGCGACCTGCGCGGCCGGCTGGCCGTGCAGACGCATCGGTTCCAGGCCTATCTTCCCGGCGTGGCCTGCCGCGGGGTGATGGATCCGCCGGCGCTCGAGTGCTCCAGGGGCGACGCCTTGTGGCCGATGGTTTCGGGAGCGTCGCTGGCCGGCCATGCGCCGTTTCGCGCGGGGCGCAACGCCTTCGAAGGTCCTCTGATTACGGCCGGCGGTATGAAGGCCACGCTGCCGGCCTTTTTCTCCCTGGCACTCGCGGGCACCGCTGCCGAGCCGTTGTGGGTGGTTTCGGCGGTGGACGGCCGCACCTTGACCTTCGACGCGGGCTTCGTTCCCGCCGCATCCCCGGTTGCGGGATGGGGCAGCGAGATTGCGGGCCTCGAGGCGCGCTGCAACGGCGGCCGGCAGGTGCTGGCCACGCGCCCCGGCGACGCCCACGAGCCCGACGCCGTGCAGGCGTGGGAGGTGGGGCCCGCGGGCGCCGTGCCTGCCAGCGCGCCGCTGGAATTTCCCGGTCCCGTGACGGCGTTGTGGCCGTCCGGCGCGGCTTCGGCCGCGGCCGTCGTGCGGGACCCCGCTACTGGACGATATGCCGCCTACCATCTGGCGATTCGCTGCGGCTCTTAGCCTGCTGGCCCTCGCGCACGACGCCGGCGCCGCCCGGCGCCCGCGCTACGGCGGCACCCTGCGGGTGGAGATGAGCGCCGCCATTTCGGTGCTGGATCCTGCGGCGACGGGCGAAGCCACCGCGCGCCTGGCGCCCCTGGTCTTCGACCGCCTGGTGCGGATCGACCGCCACGGCCGGCCGCGCCCTGCGCTGGCCGTTTCCTGGAGCCATGATGCGGAATACCGGCGCTGGCAGTTCCGCCTGCGTCCCGGCGTACGCTTTCATGACGGTTCACTGCTGGCGGCCGGCGCGCCGGTGGCCGCGGTGCTCGAATCCGCGCTGCCCCCGGGCTTTAAGGTAAAACCGGGCGGCGACATTCTGGCGATCGACTGCCCCCGCCCCACTCCGGGACTGGCCATGGACCTCGGCCGGCGCGGCTACATTTTCGCGCGCGACGGGAGCGGCGCCGCCATCGGTACCGGCCCCTTCCGCCTGGCGCGGCTGGATCCCGGGCAACGCGCTGTCTTCACCGCCAACCCCGATCACTGGGCCGGCAGGCCGTTTCTGGACTCCGTCGAGATCGCCATGGGCCGCACGGCGCGTGAGCAGTGGATCGATCTGGAGGTGGGGAAGGCGGACGTGGTGGAACTGGCGCCTGCCGAAGCGCGGCGCGCCTCCGAGCGCGGCCGTCCCGTGTGGTCCTCCGCCCCCATAGTGCTGCTGGCGGTGGCATTCGAGGAAGGGCGCCCGGCCGATAAACGGCTGCGCGAAGCGCTGGCGCTATCGATCGACCGGATTGCCATCCACAACGTGCTGCTGCAGCGCCGGGGAGAGATCTCCAGCGCGCTGTTGCCGCAGTGGTTGAGCGGGCACGAGTTCCTGTTCCGTTCGGAGCCGGACCTGGACCGCGCGCGGCGGCTCGCGCGAGGCATTCCGCCCGCCGCCCGCGCCCTCACCCTGGCCTATCCCGCGGGCGAGCCGCTGGCCCGCGCCATCGCCGAACGCATTGCG
>JAWLGN010000301.1:0-6673 GCA_041685075.1 Bryobacteraceae bacterium | reverse complement strand
GGGTGTCCCGCTCCGGAAAGGCCTGCACGCAGCGGTTCAGCGAAACTCCTACGCCGTCGACGGGCGGATCCATGCGCACCGAGCGGCTGTTCACGACGCTGTAGCAGAGGGTAACGGATTCGCCCTCCGTTACGGCGGCCGGGGCGTAGAATTGCAGGATCCGCACATCGCTTCCGCCATAGATGCGCTCGAAGCGGGCGGCTTGCTCCACGAAGCCGGTTTGGCGGCTGCCCTCGAGGCCCGGCACGGCGGCGTAGCGGCCGGCCAGAACCCATGCCAGATAGACCACCGCGCCGGCCCCGGCGATGGCCGTAAGCAACAGAGCGGGCCCGCGCATAGGCGCCTCCGCCCATAAGACTCCGGCGGGGGCGGTTTTGTTCCGGGGGTTGCGCTAGGGCCACAGGTCCGTGCTGAGGTATTTCAGGCCGGAATCGTTGGCCAGGATCACGGCCGTTCCTCCGGGGAAACGCTCGCCAAGGAGGCGCGCCGCGGCGGCCAGGTTGGCCCCGGTGGAAAAACCCGCGAAGATGCCTTCGGTGCGGGCCAGTTCGCGCGCCGCCTCGATGGCTTCCTCGTCGGAGATCTTCACGTACCCGTCGACGTGTTCGGGGCGCAGCATCTCGAGCGCCGGCATGGCATAGCCGCCGCCCTGTATGCGGTGCCCGGGGTTGGTCACCGGTTCGCCCGCGAGCGCCGCGGCGCCTTCAGGCTCCACAACGAAGCATTGGGTGGCGGAATTAGCCTGCTTCAAAGCCGCCGCGCAGCCGGCGAAGCTGCCGGCGGTGCCCGCGAAATCGCAGAACAGATCGATGGGCCAGGGGCAGGCCGCCAGAATCTCCGGGCCGGTGTGGAGGAAGTGCGCGCGGAAGTTGCCTTGGAGGCGAAACTGGTCGGCACGGAAGGCGCCGCGTTCCTCGACGATCCGGCGGGTGGCTTCCTCGACGCGCTGGAGATCGGCGCCGGAGACCTGGCCGGGAACCGAGCCGGGGCATTGATCGACGAGCACGACCTCGGCGCCGAGCGCCCGCATCATGCGCGCCCGCTCGGTGGAGTTGCCGCGCGACATCACCGCAACGAAGCGGTAGCCTTTCACGGCGCAGACGATGGCGAGACCGGTGCCAGTGTTGCCGCTGGTTAACTCGACCACGGTCTGGCCGGGGCGGAGCGCGCCTTCGGCCTCGGCGTCTTCGATGATCTGGCGCGCGATGCGGTCTTTCTTCGAGTGCCCCGGGTTGAGGTATTCGAGCTTGGCGAGAATTCTGCCGCCGGCGCGCGCGGAGATGCGGCGCAGCTCCACCAGCGGCGTTGCTCCGATGGCCTCGACCGCCGAAGGGTAGAGTCCGGCTCTGACGGTGCTCATGCTTCCTCCAGTGTGGCTCACGGCGGCCCGCCATCGCCACTCTTCCCAACGCCCGTGAGAGTATAGAGGGTGGTTTTCTGCATCCTGGACGGAACGTTGCGATGAAGCCGGAAGCGCTGCTGCGATTGGTGGATGTCCGGAAGAGCTTCGGAGGCGTGCCCGCGCTGGCGGGCGCGGAACTGGAGGTACGGCGGGGCGAGGTGCACGCGCTGGTGGGGGAGAACGGCGCGGGCAAATCGACCCTCATGAATATCGCGGCGGGCGTTGTACGGCCCGATGCGGGCGCGGTGATCTGGGAGGGGCGCGAAGTGGCGCTCCGGACACCGCGAGAGGCGCAGGAACTGGGGATCGCCTTCGTCCACCAGGAGCTGGCCCTGGCGCCGCAGTTGAGCGCCGGGGAGAACATCTTCCTGGGGCGTCACCCGTCGCGCGGAGGGTGGGTGCGCTGGAAAGAGATCGACCGCCGCGCGCGCGAACTCGTGGAGGAGTTGGGGGGCGATATCGACCCGCGGCACCCGGTGGCGGAGTTGAGCATCGGGGAGCGGCAACTTGTGGAGATCGCGCGCGCCCTGGCGTTCGACGCGCGGCTGATCATCATGGACGAGCCCACGGCGCCGCTCGAGATGCGGGAATCCGCCCGGCTGCTCGAGGCCGTGGCGCGGCTGCGCGAGCGCGGGGTCAGCGTCATCTACATCACCCACCGGTTGAAGGAGGTCTACCAGGGGCCGGACCGCGTCACGGTGATGCGGGACGGCCGCACGGTGGCCACCGCGGCAGTGCGGGAGATGCCGCGCGAAGAGCTGGTGCGCCACATGGTGGGGCGCGCGGTGACGGAATACTTCCCCGCCCGCGCTCCCCGCAGAGACACGCGCGAAGCGCTGCGGCTGGAGAAGTTTACCGATCACGGCAGCTTCCGGGACGTGAGCCTGCGGGTGGGCCGCGGCGAGGTGGTGGGACTGGCGGGGCTGGCCGGCGCCGGGCGCACCGAGTTGCTCGAAGCCGTCTTCGGCGCGCGGGCGCGGCGGGCCGGGCGCGTCTATATCCACGGGCAGGAAGCGCGCATCCGCACGCCCGAAGACGCGGTGCGGCACGGCATCGCGCTGGTGCCGGACGATCGCAAGCACAAGGGACTCATCCCCGGCGCGCCGGTGCGGTGGAACATGATGCTGGCCTCGGCGCGGCGGCTGCTCATCGATTCGGCGCACGAGGAGAAGGCCGCGCGGCACATGGCCGAGGAACTGCGCATCCGCGCGGCCGGGACGGCGCAGCCGGTGGCGCAGTTGAGCGGCGGCAACCAGCAGAAGGTGGTCCTGGCGCGCTGGCTGCTGGCCGGGGCGGAGGTCTTCCTGCTGGACGAACCGACCCGCGGGGTGGACGTGGGCGCCAAGGCGGAAATCTACGAGATCATCCACGGGCTGGCGGCGCGCGGCGCGGCGGTGCTGCTGGCGAGTTCCGAACTGGAGGAGATCCTGCACCTGGCCGACCGGGTGGTGGTCATGCACCGCGGCCGCATCGCGGGGGAGTTGCCCGCCTGCCAAGCCGGCGAAGAGCGCATCATGCATCTGGCAACGGGAGGGAAGCAGAGTTGGGCGAGCATGTGACGCTGCCCGGCATCCTGCGGCGCTTCGGGCCGCTGGCGGGGCTGGTGCTGATGTGCGCCGCGTTGGGCGCGGCATCGGAACACTTCCTGACGGTGGATAACCTGCTGAACGTCTTCCGGCAGTCGTCTGTGAACGCGCTGCTGGGGCTGGGGCAGTTGGTGGTGATCGTGACTGCGGGGATCGACCTTTCGGTGGGATCGATTCTGGGGCTGTGCTGCGTTCTGGCGGCGCTGCTGCTGAAGGCCGGGGTGCCGGCGTGGCTCGCAATCCCCGCGGTGCTGGCGGCGGGCGCGCTGCTGGGGGCGGTGAACGGCGTGCTGCTCACCCGGCTGCGGTTGCCGCACCCGTTTATCCCCACCCTGGGGATGATGAACGTGGCGAGGGGGCTGGCGCTGGTCGTCTCCGGCGGCTTCCCCATCTCGGAACTGCCCGGCGGCTTCCGCTTCTGGGGCGCGGGCGAGGTGGCGGGGATCCCCATGCCCGTGGTGGTGGTGGTCTTCTGCTGCGTGGTGTTCCATCTCTTCCTGACCCGCACGACGGTGGGCCGCGACGTCTATGCCATCGGCGGCAACCGGCAGGCGGCGCGGCTTTCCGGCATCCCCGTGGAGCGGCGGCTGAACCTGGTGTATGCCATTAGCGGCGCCATGGCGGCAGCCGGGGCGGTGGTGCTCGCGGGGCGGATGAATTCGGGCTTTCCGCTGGCGGGCGTGGGGGCGGAACTGGACTCCATTGCCGCGGTGGTGATCGGGGGCGGCAGCTTCTTCGGCGGCTCCGGCACCGTGCAGGGTACCCTGGTGGGCGCGCTGATCATGGGGGTGCTGCGCAACGGGTTGAACCTGCTGAATGTCTCGCCATACTGGCAGACGGTGGTGATCGGCGCGGTGATCGTGGCGGCGGTGTGGGTGGACGTGCTGCGGCAGCGCGCGGCCGCCGGCGCCGCGGCAAATAAGAAAGCCGCGGCAAAATAAGAAAACGGATGCGGAAGATACTCTTGGCGGCGGCGCTGGTTGTGGGGGGCGCGGGCGCGGGCGGCTCGCGCGGCCGTAACGGCGGACTCGAGATCGTGGTGGTGGCCAAGGCGCTCGACAGCGAGTTCTGGCAGCGGCTGAAGGCGGGCGCCGAAGAGGCGGCACGGGAGAGCGGCGATGTGCGGCTGGCGGTGCTCGCACCGGAGCGCGAAGTGAATATCGACCAGCAGGTGGCCATCCTGGAGGACCAGGTTCTGAAGAAGGTTTCGGCGCTGGCGGTGGCGCCGGCGGGGGTGGCGGAGATCGTCCCGGTGCTGGACAAGGCCGCCGCCGCGGGCATCCCGGTACTGCTGGTGGATACGGATCTTTCGTGGCCGCGCAAGTTGAGCTACATCGGGACGGATAACCGGTTGGGCGGCCGGCTGGCGGGCGAGTTCGTCATCCGGGCGCTGAACGGCAAGGGGCAGGTAGCGGTGATCCGGGGGATGCCGGGAGTGGCTACCCACGAGGACCGGCTGGCGGGCTTCGAAGAGGCGCTGGCCGGGACGCCGGCGATCGAGCTGGTTACCGTCCAGCCGGCCAACAGCGAGCGCGCCCTGGGAATGGCGGTGATGGAGAACCTGCTCACATCGCACCCCGCGATCGACGCCGTTTTCGCCACCAACGACCAGATGGCGCTGGGCGCCATGGAGGCCATCGCGGCACGGAACTTCACCGGTAAGATCGTGCTGGTGGGCTTCGACGCCACCCGGGAAGCGGCGCGCGCGGTGGCCGCCGGACGCATGACCGCGGTGATCGCGCAGCACCCGGAGGCCATGGGACGGCGCGCGGTGGAAGAGGCCATCCGAGCGGCGCGCGGCGAACCCGTGGCCGAGCGCGTGGATACCGGCACCACGCTGGTGACGAAAGAGAACGCGACCGACTTCGCGAAATAACCCGGGCGCAAACCCAGCCGCTACTTCAGCGGGACCAGCAGCGCCGCCAGTTGGGTGACCAGGAACGCCGCTACGCCCATAATGGCGAGCAGGGGTGTCCAGGTCTTCACGGATTCCGTTTCAGTGAAGCCGGTCATCTGCTTGTAGACCCAGAAACCGCTATCGTTCATCCAGGAACCCACCAGCGCGCCCGCGCCGATCGAGCAGGCCATGTAGACCGTGTGGAAGGGCGGAGGCGAGGACGCCAGCATGGGGGCCATGATGGAGGCGGTGGTGATCATAGCCACGGTGCTGGAGCCTTGCGCGGATTTGAACAGCGCGGCGAGCAGGAAACCGAGCAGCAGAATGGGCATGCTGTGGCGCAGCGCAAGGTCGCCCAGGCTGCGGCCCACTTCAGCCTGAACCAGCATGGCGCCGAAAGCGCCGCCGGCGGAGGTGATCAGGATGATGAGGCCCGCGCTCGCAAGCGCCCTTTCCATCAACCCGCCCAGTTGCTTGAGCGTGTAGCCCTTCTGGCGCGCGATGACGGTCATCGCAATGCCGGCCGAAAGGAGCAGCGCGAGATTGGCATCGCCCAGGAAGGCGGATACCTGGAGGGCGGCGCTCCCCGGCGCCAGCGCGCCCAGCAGCGTGTGGGAGGCGATCAGCAGAACCGGAAGCGCGATGGGAAAAATGGAGGGCAGGAAGCCGGGAAGCCGCTCCTCGCTCTGCATGGCGATGCGCTTCAACTCGTCCACCGAGAGGCCGGCGGTTTCGCGCATGGGCAGGTTCAGGCGGCGGTCCTGGTAACTGGAGAAGAGCAGGCCCACCATTGAGGTAGGCAGCGCGATGGCCATGCCCACCAGAATCATGACCCCGAGATCCACGCCCAGCACTGCCGCGATGGCCAGCGGTCCGGGAGTGGGCGGCACCAGGCAATGCGTCGCCACGCCGCCGGCGCAGATGGCCATGACGAACAGCAGGTAGCGTCCGCCGGTGCGAATGCCCATGGTGCGGGCCAGCGGGATGAGCAGGTAAAAGACCGTATCGAAGAAGACCGGGATGGACAGCACGTATCCGCTGCCCACCAGCGAAAACGCGGCGCGCTTCTCTCCGAGCAGCCGCACGAATACCCGGATGATCTTGTCCGCGGCTCCGCTTTCGAGCAGGCATTCCCCGATGATGGCGGCCAGGGCGATGACGATGGCGATCTTGCCGGCTACTTCGCCGAAGCTGAAGGCCACTTTGGGCATCACCTCCGGCAGCGGGACCTTATCGGAGAGCAATCCCACTGTAATGGCGGCGGCAATGAGGGCGAGGAAGGCGTTGATCCTGAGCCGGAGGATCAATACCAGGACGACGGCGACGGCGACCGCGAGTATGATCAGCGGGTGCATAAGACTCAGCCGGCCTCTACCGGCCCTGCGGATGGCCCATTATACCAGCGACGGCGGCCCGGCTGAGCTGCGATGAAAAGAGCTTTGGGCGGAGGGCGGCGGCCATAAACGCCGCCCTCCGCACCGTTCGGATGGAGTGGTTACTGAGGCTTCTGCTCCTCGGCTTTTTGCTCCTTCTTCTTGCTATCCTTGCCCTCCTGCTTCTTCTCCTGCTGCTGCTGGTTCTCATCCTGCGGCGGAGGCGCGGTCTGGGCGAAGAGTGTCCCGGTGCTCATCACCAGGCCAAGTCCGATCATTGTGCAGATCAGTTTTTTCATGTCGTATCTCCTCATTTCAGATACGAACGCGTTCGTCTGTTCCGATCATAGCGGGGGGGAGATGAACCGGGGCTTAAGCGGCGATTAAAATCGCTTCACACGGGAGCGTTCACAAC
>JAWLGN010000300.1:0-6765 GCA_041685075.1 Bryobacteraceae bacterium | reverse complement strand
TCGACGACGCCGAGTTGCGCAAGAACGATATCGTGCGCATCTACGACGTCCTGGTGGGCTACAGCGACTGCCTGATGGCCACCGACGAAATCCTGCGCAACATCCTCGTCCAGCCGGAGTTTCAGAAGGAGATGGGCACCGCCGAGCTGCACCACCTCATCGGGCGCTACGCCGCCGAGTGGGAACGCAAGGCGGGTTTGAAGGACGTCTCGGTGCTGGCCGCGGCCTACCGCGCGGGCGTCCCCTGCTACACCTCCTCGCCCGGCGACTCCACCATCGGGATGAACGTCGCGGGCGTCGAGCTGCGCGGCAGCAAGCTGCGGATCAACCCTTCGATCGACGTCAACGAAACCACCGCCATCGTGCTGGCGGCCAAGCGCTCCGGCGGCAAGAGCGCCGTAGTGCTCTGGGGCGGCGGCAGCCCCAAGAACTTCATGCTGCAGACCGAGCCGCAGATCCAGGAAGTGCTGCGCATCAAGGAGTACGGGCAGGACTACTTCCTTCAGGTGACCGATGCGCGCCCGGATACCGGCGGACTCAGCGGCGCCACGCCGAGCGAGGCCGTAAGCTGGGGCAAGGTGGACCCCGCCAGCCTGCCCGACGCCGTGGTCTGCTACACCGACACCACCATCGCCATGCCGCTGTTCACGCACTACGCCCTGGCCACGCACAAGCGCCGCAAACTGCGCCGGCTCTACGACCAGCGCCCCGCCCTGATGAAGGCGCTGGCGAAGGAATACTTCCGGCACAATAAAGTACGGATGCTTGACGGCTCCCGGCCCGTGTTCGACTGAACGCCGCCCGCGGCGCCAGAACCAGTGATCTCGTGTACGCGCTGCACGTGGCGCCGCCGGCAACCGATGGGCAACATGTTTTAACGGATGCGCTCCCGTGCAACCGATGCACGTAAACGAATGGATGGGCTCCCGTTAGTGACTCGCACGTGATCTGGATTACTGATAGGATGACGCCGTGCGACCATTTTTGTCGAATTGTCCCCCTACATTGGACCCCCGGCGCATAGCCGCTTTTGCCGCCAAGATGTACGGGCGGAGTCCGCAATACGTGCGGCTCGACATTCGCCCCTTGAACGGCGGGTTGCGCGCCGCCGGTGTAGCGCGGGTGTGGTCGCGGATGGCGTGTGCCGCCGGGGCGCCGCGTTCGTTCGTGGTGAAGCGGGCCAACGGGACCGATTGCCGCGAACTGGCCGCCTACCAGGCGCTGGGCCGCGCCAGGCAGGGCATCGCGCCGCGGTTGCTGGGATTCGAGCGCACCGGCCCGGACGAAGTGTATCTTTACCTCGAATGGATCGACACGTGGCGGGAGTGGCCGTGGGCCGAGCCCGAGGTGGCCGGAATGGTGCTGGAGCGCCTGGCCCACCTGCACGAGACATTGCCGGAGGACAGCTTCGTGCCGGCGCTCGCGGGCTGGAACTACGAGGCGCTGTTGTCGCGCTCGGCCGAAACCACTCTCGAGCTGTTCGAAGCTTCGTCGCGGCACCCGAACCTGGCCGGCGTACGGCGGTCGCTCGCCCCGCTGCGTCGCATGGTCCGCGCGCTGCCGGACGTGCGCAGCCAGTTGCTATCGGCCTTGCCCGGCACCGCTCTGCTGCACGGCGACGTACACACGGGCAACACCATCATGACGATGCGCGCCGATACGCCCGAACCGGTGCTGCTCGACTGGGCGCGGGTGCGCCGCGGCTCGCCGCTCGAAGACGTCGGCTCCTGGCTGCAATCACTGGGCTACTGGGAACCGGAAGCGCGGCGGCGGCACGACTCGCTGCTGGGGCGTTACCTGGCCGCCCGGGGTTTCGCTTCGCCGCCCTCCCGCACCTTGCGGGATGCCTACTGGCTGGCCGGCGTGAGCAACGCCATGGCCGGCGCGCTGCGCTACCACATCTATATGGCCGCGAGCGACGAGGCCTCCGATTGCGAACGCTACCAGGCCGCGCGCCAGGCGGGCGACTGGCTCCGCATCGTGCGCCGCGCCGACGCCATCTGGCGCGCGTAGCCGTTACTCGTCCTCTGCGGCAAACACCAGCCCCGAGGGCAGTTCCTCGCCGAAGATGCGGCCCAGCGCGCGCTCGTCCTCTTCCTCGCCTTCGAGTATGGGGATGTAGCGCTCGCCGCCGGGGAGGCTCTCCAGGCGGCGGCGCACGGCCGCCTGCGTGGTGGGGGAGAGATCGCGGACCGGGTCTTCCGTGCGCCGCGCAATCAGCGCCATGGCTTCGGCGGCCTTGTCGATCGGCAGCAGCGCTTCCACCCAGCGGGTGGCCGCGGCCGGCGGCACTACCAGGTTGATCGGCCCGTGGAAGAGCTTGCGCGCGCCCAGCCGCGAGAGGCACCAAAGCTCGCTCTCCCGGTAGTTGCCCGCCTTGATGCGGCGCACGATGGCGTCGCCCAGTTCGATCTTCGACCCCACCGGCAGCAGTTCCATGCTCGCGGCCGTGCGCCACATCTCGCGCAGCAGGCTGGTGTTGATGCGCGGCGCCTTTTTGCCCGCCTTGGGCAGCAGGTACGGTGAGAGGCGCTGGTAGATGTCCACCTGCTGGTTGCGGTTCAGCCCTCCGGCCACCCGCCCCCAGAAGATCCACCACTCGATTTCACACTGCACCTGGTTGCCGTATTGCAGCCCCTGAGCGTAGATGCGGCGGGCCTGCTCGATGCGCCAGTCGTCGCCCGGAAAACCGAAGCCCGGCCGCAGGCAGAAACCGCACAGGTTCAGCCAGCGGACCTCGAAGGCCGGGCTCTTGCGCCGTCCGGCGGCATTCTCCAGAAAGACATCGGCCATCTTGCGAATGGCGTCGAGCGGCCAGGAGTTCTTTCCCAGCCCCATGCTCTGCTCGAGTTTGGCGGGCACCTCTTCGGGCGCCACAGGCGAGGCGGCGGTGGTGGAAAAGACCTGCCGGATCAACTCCAGCGCCCCGGCCAGCGCCTCTTCGCTCACCACGGCGGCGGCGCGTCTTTCCACCGGCTGCGCGGCGGCGGACTTGCGCAGCGCGAACTCCAGCCGCCAGCGGTTGTCGCTGATCTTCGAATCGGCCCAGGTTTCAAGCGTCCCGATCTCGGTGAGCCGCGCCCCCAGCTTCACCGGGATGAGCCGCTCGCCGGTCCTGCGGCCGAAGCGGATCACCGCGTGGAGCGGCGCGTGCACGTGCAGGTCCGGGTCTTCCGCGTCGAATTCCACCATCCCACCCAGCGGATCGTCCGTGCGGGTGAGCGAGCTATAGAGCCGGAACGAGACCGGCCGGTTGGCCACAAGCTGCAGCCGTTCGTCGTCGATTTCATGCGTGGCGCCCTCTTCGGCGCCGCGCGGCACCAGGCAGATGGCCGCCACCTTGCCGTCGCGCGGTTCGCCGATCCCGATGTAATAGGTGCGGGGCAGACCGCCGCGCACCAGCACGCCGCTGCCGGTGGCCCGCACGTAGGAGTAGTAGGCCGCTCCGGTGGCCACCGCCAGGTCCAGGTCGCGGTTGTCGAAAAGTTCCGGCCGCCGCCCGTACCAGTGCTCCAGGGCGTCGGCCACGCGGTTGCGCAAAATGTCGGGGATGAAGAAGCCGCCGTTGAAGAGAATGGCGTCCGGCACCTCCCCGGCGCTTTCCAGAAACTGGTTCAGGTGGCGCGTGATGGCGGGGTCCGACACATACGGCAGACCCAACTCGCGGAACAGGCTGCGCCGCTCTTCTTTAGGGAACTCGCCCCGCGGGGTGATGGGGAGGAAGCCTTCGAGCGCCAGCTCCAGCGCCTCTTCGCGCAGGATTTCGGTCTTCAGCGCGCGGCCTACCAGCGCCGTGCCCGTGCCCAGCACCGTGATTTCGACGCCCTTCAAGTGCGGGTCCGTCAGCAGCCGCTCCTTGGCCGCCGAACACTGCCGGCGCAGACCGCTGCGCTGCCGGATGGAGAGCGGCGTTCCCAGCTTGGTCTCCACCAGCCAGGCGAGCGTCAGGTCCAGGTTGTCGCCGCCGAGCAGCAGGTGGCGGCCGACGGCGGTGCGGGTGAAATTCACCAGGTCGCCCTGCCGGCTCACCCGCACGATGCTGAAGTCGCTGGTGCCCCCGCCCACGTCGCAGACCAGCACCACCTGCCCGTCGCGCAGCAGCCGGCGCGAGCGCGCCAGGTTGTTGGCGATCCAGGAATAGAACGCCGCCGCGGGTTCCTCGAGCAGCGTGATCTTTTCCAGCCCCGCATCGCGCGCGGCCATCACGGTCAACTCCCGCGCTTCTTCGTCGAACGAGGCAGGCACAGTGAGGACGATGTCTTCGTTCGCCAGCGGCGGTCGCCCGCTCTTGTCCCACTCTTCGCGGAACTTCGAGAGGAAGCGCGCCGAAACTTCCACCGGCGAGAGCACCCGACCGGTCTCCTGCGAATCCCACGGCAGAATCTTGGCCGTTCGGTCCACATCCGGGTTCGAGAGCCAGCTCTTCACCGAGTGGACCAGCCGGGTGGGCACCAGCGCGCCCTGCTCCCGGGCGTATTCGCCCACCGGCTGCCCGTCTTCCAGGAAGACGAACGAGGGCAGGGTACGGCGCGGCTCTACGCGCCCGGGCGCCACCAGTTGCGGGGTCTCGAAGATGTGAATGGGGGGAAAGTCGCGGTCGCCGGCTTCGCCGGGATCAATATACGCCAGGGCCGAATTCGTGGTCCCCAGGTCGATGCCGATCTTCATGTCTCTATGCGTTCACGCACGTTGAATTCGAGCTTCCAGCGCCGCCCATCGCGCGCCACGCACCACAACTGCAGCATACCGGTTTCGGTGACCACGGTCTCGAACGATACCGGCACCACGTCGGCGCCGTCGGCGGTGGCGGGGAGTTCCACGCCCATGGGGGGCAGTTCCTGGAGGTCGTCGCCGAAGTCCTCGATCAGGTCGCCCGGTTGATCGTTCTTGCGCACCGCCGAGGCGAAGAAACGGAACTCGGCCGGTTCTCCCACCAGCAGGCCGAACTCGCCGCCGGGGATGCGGCACTGGCTGCCTTCCTCCATCCCGAACGGGACGACTGTGAGGGCCTTGAGCGGCGCGGAAACGCCGGGCACCGAGGGCATGGCGCTCTCGATCCCCACGTAGTAGGTGCGGGGGACGCCGCCGCGGATACGCACGCCGCGTCCCAGGCGCGCCAATCCATAGTAGGCCGCGCCGCGGGAGACCGCGTGCATGAGGTCCTCGCCGCTCAGCGGTTCGATGGCGCCGAAGCCTTCTTCGGCGAGCCAGGCGCTCAGGGTGGTGAGCAGGCGCTCGCGCACCAGCCGCGCGTTGAGCACCCCGCCGTTGAACAGCACGTGGGTGGGGCAGGCCAGCCCGCTCGGCCCGCGCCGCACGGCGCCGTGCTCCACCGCGGCGGCCTGCTGTCGCAGAAAGCGCGCCATGTGTTTGGTCACGGCGGCATCGGCGGCGTAGGGCAGTCCGATTTCCTGCAAGCCCACGCGGCGTGCGCGCTGCGGCATCTCTTCGCTCGAAGCCGTGGGGAAGAAGCCCTCCAGCAGCACGCGCTCGATCTCGGAAAGCGTGAGCGACGCCTTGATGGTGCCGCCCACCAGACCGGTGCCCTTGCCCAGAATCGTCACCGGCGCTTCTTTCGCGGTGGCGCCCTGTTCCAGCAGCTTCTCTTTCGCGGTGCGGCAGTTGCTCCACAGCGCCTGCAACTGGAAGCTGTCGATGCGGGTGCCTTTTTCGGCCAACCCGTCGGCCACGCCGCGGGCCAGCGCCAGGTCGATGTTGTCGCCGCCCAGCAGGATGTGTTCCCCCACGGCCACGCGGTCGAGCGCCAGCTCGCCATCGCGCTCCGTGACGGTGATGAGGGTAAAATCCGTGGTGCCGCCGCCAATGTCGATCACCAGGATGAGGTCCCCCACCTTGACCCGCTCGCGCCAGTCGGGGTGGCGGTCGATCCAGGCGTAGAAGACCGCCTGCGGTTCCTCGAGCAGCGTGAGATTCCTGTAGCCGGCCTCTTCGGCGGCGCGCTGCGTGAGTTCCCTTGCCACGGCGTCGAACGAAGCGGGCACCGTCACCAGCACCTGTTGTTCTGCAAAGGGCGCGTCGGGCATTTTGCTGTCCCAGGCGCGTTGGATGTGTTCCAGGTAGCGCCGGCTGGCCTCCACCGGCGAGAGCCTGGGGACGCCCTCCGGCGCGCGGAAGGGCAGAATGGGGGAGGTGCGGTCCACCCCCGCGTGCGACAGCCACGACTTGGCCGAGGAGACCAGGCGCCCGGCATTCTCCGCGCCGCGTTTCTGCGCCAGCCGCCCCACGACGAACTCCGGCTGGGGGTCCCAGGGTAGCGCCAGGGTGCCCGGCGGAAAATCCGTGGCTCCCGGCAGGTACAGAAACGAGGGCAGCAGGTTTTCTTCCCGCACCTCGCCCGGGTTCACCACCTGCGGGATGCCGAGCATCCGCACTTCGGGCGTGGCCAGCGGGTCCGCCTCGGGTTTGGCCTCGGCGTAAGCCAGGGCGGAGTTGGTGGTCCCCAGGTCGATGCCGATGACGTACTTCGGTGCCAAGTTCGTTCTCCAGGAGTGCGCCGGGGGCGGCGTTATTCGATCTCGATCTCGGCGGGCGCGATGACGCTGGCGTCCTGCCCCGCCAGTTCCGGCAGTTCCACCGCCGCGGCGCGCCAGCCCTTGTGCCGCAGCACGCCGCCCGCCGGCGTGCCCGCCGGCACGTTGCCGATGAACTTCACCAGCCCGGGTTCGGCCGCCGGTGTGTGGGTGAAGGTGCCCTCCACGCCGTCGATGACCGGCTGGAGCTTCAAATAGCGGGTGAGCGAGTCGC
>JAWLGN010000299.1:0-6849 GCA_041685075.1 Bryobacteraceae bacterium | reverse complement strand
ACTGGCCGCCGTCGCTGGAGAGACAGAAGGTGGCGGGTTCCACGGGCACCGGCAGGTGGGCCACCGCCCTCGCGCGGCGCACATCGGCCACCGTGACGGTGCGGCCGGCGCGATTGCCCGCCAGCACCTGGCGCCCATCGGAGCGGAACCGCACCGCCGAAGGCTCGCCCCCGGCCGGGATGGTGGCGGCGATGGTTTTCTCCTCCACCCGCGCCAGTCCGATGCGGTTCTGGCGCCGGAAGGTGACGGCCGCGTCGCCGTCCCGGCTTAAGTCGAAGTCCTCGGCGGGGAAGGGCAGGCGGATGCGGGCCGCGGGGCGGAAACGCTCGAGCGGCACCTGTACCAGGGAGTCGTGGCAGAGAAACCACAGCGCATCGCCCGAGGGCGCGGGCCGCATGGCCGCCGCGGGGCCCGGCAGCCGGGCGGTCCGGCGCACCCGTCCCGCCGTGGCGTCGATTTCCCGCACGGTCCCTTCTTCCCCGCACAGCACGTAGGCTGCGCGGCGCTCCCGGTGCCCCAGCACAATGGAGGGCGCGGCGCCCAGCCGGATCCGGCGCGACACCGTGAAGGTCATCAGGTCCACCGCCGCCACGTCGCCGCCCTGCTGGTTGGCCACGAAGACGTATCCGTCGTACCCGCTGCCCTTGGGGCGGCCGCAGCCGCCCAGCACGCCCATGCCGGCCAGCAGCGCGCGCCGGGTGATCCTCTGCATTTCGCCACCATTGTATCCCTTGTCGGCAATGTTAATTACGGCGGCTCTTGTGTTACCATCCAAGGGGAATCGTTCTCGAACGAGGCCCAACATCCTCCCCTGGATCGATCTCGGTACATGAATTTACGCTCTCTATTCAGCCTATTTTCCTCGGATCTGGCTATTGATCTGGGCACCGCCAACACACTCGTATTCGCCAAGGGCAAAGGCGTCGTGGTGAACGAGCCGTCCATTGTCGCCATCAACAAGAACACCGGGGAGGTCGAAGCGGTCGGTAAGGAAGCCAAGGAGATGCTGGGCCGCACTCCCGGCAACATCGTGGCCATCAAGCCGATGAAGGACGGGGTGATCGCGGATTTCAAAGTCACCGAGCGCATGCTGAATTACTTCATTCAGAAGGCGCACGGGCGGAAAATGCTGGTGCATCCGCGCATCGTTATCGGGGTACCGAGCGAGATCACCCAGGTGGAAAAGCGCGCCGTCATGGACTCGGCCTACCGCGCCAAGGCCAGCGAGGTGCACCTGGTGGAGCAGGCCATGGTGGCGGCCATCGGGGCGGGGCTGCCCATCACCGAGCCTTCCGGAAACATGGTGGTGGATATAGGCGGCGGCACCACCGACGTGGCGGTCATCTCCCTTTCCGGCATCGTCTACTCGCGCTCGGTGCGGGTGGCGGGCAACGAAATGGACGATGCCCTCATGCAGTATCTCAAGCGCAAGTACAACCTGCTGATCGGCGAGCGCACCGCGGAAGCCATCAAGATGGAGATCGGTTCCGCGTTTCCGCTCGACAAGCCGCTCACCATGGAGATCAAGGGCCGCAACCTGATCGAAGGCGTCCCCCGCACCATTACCATCGACGATAGCGAGATCCGGGAATCGCTCTCGGAGTGCGTGGCCACCATCGTCAACGCCATCCGGGTGGCGCTCGAGAGGACGCCTCCCGAGTTGAGCGCCGATATCAGCGACCGCGGCATCGTGCTGACCGGCGGCGGCGCCCTGTTGAAGAACCTGGACAAGCGCATCCGCGAGGAGACCGGGCTGCCGGTTTCCATCGCCGACGACCCGCTGGCTTCCGTGGTGCTCGGCACCGGGCGCATGCTTAGCGATTTCCGGCTTTTACGCAAGATTTCGATAGACTAATAGATAGGGTCGCGCCGCGGCGCCCTGGGGCGGCGTGTCCCGATGGCGCCCATGGAATCGCTGATTAACCGCTACCGGAACATCACGGTCTTGCTGCTGGTGATCCTGGCCCAACTGATGCTGCTCGCCGTACAGGTAAAGAACGACCAGGAAGTACGGATGATCCGGGTGTGGTCGGTGACGGCGGTGACACCCCTGGCCCGTGTGCTCGAATCCATCCGTTCCGGCGCCTTCGGCTTCTTTCAGAACTATTTCCTGCTGCGCGACGTGCATGAAGAGAACCGCCGGCTGAAGGCCGACCTGGACCGCTTGAAGATGGAGAACGTCTTTCTGAAGACAGAGTTGTCGATGGCGGACCGGGTCAAGGCGCTGGCGCAGTTCCAGTCGCGGTCGCCCTCCCGTACGCTGGCCTCCCGGGTGATCGCCACCGGCGCCAATAGCAACTCCCGGCTGGTCTACGTGGATGCAGGCTCGGCGGCCGGGGTGCAGCGCGGCATGGGGGTGGTGACCCCGGATGGCATCGTGGGCAAAGTGCTGGCCGCTTATCCTACCGCCTCCGAGGTGCTGCTGATCACCGATCCGGACTTCGCCGCCGGGGTAATCTCCCAGAAATCGCAGGCGCGGGGTACCCTGAAGGGCCAGGGCTACGCCAATTGCAAAGTGGATTACGTGCCCCTCCAGGTGAAGGTGGAGGTGGGGGAGATGTTCTACACCTCCGGCGACGACCGCATCTTTCCCAAGGGCTTCCCGGTGGGAAAGGTGCTGGCGGTACGGCGCGGGCAGGACTTCCTGGATATCCAGGTGGAGCCATCGGGCCTGAAGCAGGGGCTCGAGGAGGTGCTGATCCTGATCGAAGGGGTTCACCAGGCGATTCCGGAGGCTCCGCCGTCGCCTTCGGCGCCCATCTACCTGGCTCCGCCGCCTCCCCAGTCGACGCCGGTGGCCGATGCCGCCGAAGAAGAGGACGCTTCTCAGGCGGCGGCGCCCACCCTCCGGGGACCTCTGACCGAAGCCGACCGGCTGGTGCGCCGATACCGGACCATAGGGGAGGCCCAGGGTCATAAATTCGGCGAGGGCCTGCCGGGTTCCCGCCCACCAGACTTCAACTACCGGCCGCAGCCCGCCACCGCCGCGTCCGTTCCCGCGCCCCGCTCGACGGCGCCGCCCGCCATCCAGGGATCTCCCGCGGCGCCGCCCGCCTCCAAGCCCGTTCCCGCCGCTGCTCCGCCTCCCGCAGCCGCTCCCGACACCCCATGAGCTACTCCAGCGACCGCATCCTGCTGAGCAACCAGCGGGAAAGCCGTGTCTCGCGCTTCCGCGCCTGGGTGCTGGTCCTGGTGCCGCTGGCCGCCATTCTCTTCCAGGTTTACGTTCCGTTGTTCTTTCAATTCCTGGGCTACCTGGAGTTGCCGCTGCTGGTGACCGTCTATTTCGCGCTCATGCGGCGCAGCCCCATTGCAGGCCTGCTGGTGGGAGCTTCGGTGGGGCTGGTGCAGGACTCCCTTTCCAAGAACCCGCTGGGCATGTTCGGTATCGTGAAGACCCTGGTGGGCTATTTCGCCGCCTCCGTGGGTCTCCGCTTCGACGTGGATCACGCCTTTGTGCGGCTGGTTTTAGCCTTTTTCTTCTACCTTTTCCATCAATTTTTCTACTGGATGATGACGCGCGCGCTGCTGGGCCAGGAAATGATCTTCGATCCCCAGCGGGCGCTTATTCTGGGTGCTCTCAATGCGGTGGTTGCGGTATCTTTGTTCCATTTTCTTGATAAACTGAAAGAGGGAGCCTAGACGGGTCTATTGTGCGCTTTCCGCCCGCAGGTCCAGACCTTGATCGGCAACAGCGCGAGCTGAAACCGATCCTTCGTGACGATCCGAAGGTCGCATCCGGTAAGATTGCCGTTTTTCAGTACACCGTCGTCTTCGTTTTCCTGTTTCTCATCTCCGGTTTTTGGGCGCTCCAGGTGCAGAACGAGGACTATTACAGCGCGCGCGCCGAGCGCAACCGCGTGAAGTCCGTTCCGGTTCTGGCGCCGCGGGGCAGGATCCTGGATCGCGACGGCCGGATCATCGTGGATAACCACTCCTCGTTCAGCCTGATCCTGTCGCGGGAGCACATGAAAGAGGAGAACCTGCGGCCCATCGCCGACGGATTGCAGCTCGACTACGACGACCTCCTGGAACGGCTGGAGCGCTTCCGCAAACGTCCCAAGTACGAGCCGCTGGTGCTGAAAGAGGAGATGACGCCGGCGGACCTGGCCTTTGTCGATTCGCACCGCAGCTTCTTTCCCGAGCTGGAGGCCATCCCCGCGCAGCGCCGCCTCTACCCCCAGAACGGATTCGCCGCCCACGTGCTGGGCTACATCGGAGAAATCAGCGAAGACGAGCTGAATATGGCGTCCTTTGCCCACTACAACCCCGGTGACGTGATCGGCAAGTTCGGCATCGAGCGGCAGTACAACGAAATTCTGATGGGAGTGGACGGCCAGCGGCAGGTGATGGTGGACAACCGCGGGCAGCCCCGCCAGGTACTGGCGATCAAGGAGGCGGTGGCGGGCCGGGATCTCCAGTTGACCATCGACCTGGACCTCCAGGCGGTGGCGGAACTGGCCATGGAGGGAAGGAAGGGCGCGCTGGTGGCCCTGGATCCCCGCACGGGCGAGGTGCTCGCCATGGTAAGCCGCCCCACCTTCGACCCCAACAAGTTCGCCGTGCGGATCAAGTCCTCCGACTGGCGCGAGATTGCCGATAACCCGGACAACCCGCTGCTGAACCGGGCCATCCAGGCACAACTCGCCCCGGGATCCACCTTTAAGCCCATCATGTTGACGGCCGGGCTGGAGTCCGGCGCGGTGGACGATAAGTGGAGCGTCCGCTGCGGCGGCGGCGCGGTCTTCTACGGCCGCTTCTTCAAGTGCTGGCGACGGGGGGGACATGGAACGGTTTCGGCCATTCGAGCCACGGCGCAGTCCTGCGACGTGTACTTTTACACGCTGGGGAACAAGATGGGGATCGACACGATCGCCCATTATGCCCACCAGGCCGGGTTGGGGGAGAAGGCCGGCATCGACCTGCCGCATGAGGCTGCAGGCGTCGTGCCCTCCCAGCAATGGGTGATGCGCAATTTCCGGCGCAGGTGGTACGCCGGGGAGACCATTTCGGTATCCATCGGACAGGGGGCGCTCACCGTGACGCCGCTGCAGCTTGCCCGCGCCATCGGGGGGATTGCCATGGGCGGTGTCTGGCACCGCCCGCACCTGCGCAAGGATCTCAGCAGGACCGAGAAGCCGCACGTGCTGAAGCTCGACCCGGCCCACGTCCAGACCGTGATCGACGGCATGTTCGCCGTGGTCAACGAAGGCGGCACCGGCGGGCGGGCACGGCTGCCCAATGTGGAGGTCTGCGGGAAGACCGGAACGGCGCAGCTTGCTTCCAATCAATACCTGGCGGGCAAGGGGGGCGTGAAGAACCTTCGCGACAATGCCTGGTACGTGGGGTTTGCCTCGCGCCAGAAGCCCGAAATCGTAGTGGCGGTCCTCTGGGAGCACGGCGAGCATGGCAGCGTGGCCGGCCCCATCGTCCGGGATGTCATCAAGGCCTATTACGATAAGAAAGCACGCTTGGCCGGGATAACCCGGCCGGCCCCTCCGATCACCGAAATCGAGGGTAACGTCGCGGTGGAAGAGGAGCAGATCGAGACCCTTCCCGAGCCGCCCGGCCCCGCCGAGGAGGCGCCACGGCCCCGCGCCGAGGAGGCGCCAAGACAATGACGCGCCCGTTCTTCCTCCGCGACCTGGACTGGACCCTGGTAGTGATCGCCACCCTGATCTGCGGCGTGGGAATACTCCAGATCTACAGCGCCACGGCCGGCACCCCTCAGTGGCACGATGCCTGGTGGAAGCAGATTCTGTACGTCGCGACCGGCCTGATGCTGATGTGGATTGTCACTTCCATCGACTACCATTGGCTGCTCGAACGGGTCGGCCCGCTGTACGTGCTTTCCGTGCTGATGCTGTTGGCAACCGCCTTGGTGGGCAGCCAGGCATTCGGATCCCGGCGCTGGATTCCGCTTCCGGGCGGTTTTCGTCTGCAACCGTCGGAATTCGTCAAGATAGTGATAATATTGTTAGTAGCCCGCTTTCTCACCGAGTTGAAAACGGAGAACCTCGAGGGGCGGGACCTGCTGAAGCTGGCGGGGCTGGTCGGAATTCCCGCGCTGCTGGTGCTACGGCAGCCGGACCTGGGAACGACCCTGACCTACTTTCCGGCCCTGGCGGCGGGAGCATTCCTGGCGAATTTACGGTGGAAATACATCGTCGCGATCGGTTTGATTCTAGTGCTGGTGCTGCCCATCGGGATTTATTTCCTGAAGGATTATCAAAAGGCGCGGCTGATCAGCTTTCTGGATCCCGAGCGCGATCCCCGTGGGACCGGCTACCAGACGATCCAATCGAAAATCGCGGTCGGCCACGGGGGAATGTGGGGCAGGGGAGTTACCAAAGGGACCCAGACACAATTACGGTTTTTGCCGGTGCCCCATACGGACTTCATTTTTTCCGCTTTCGCGGAAGAGCATGGGTTCGTGGGCTCGGTGATCATGCTGGCCCTCTATTTCGTGTTGATCATGCAGGTGGTTCAGAATGCCCAGACGGCGCCCGACAAGGCCGGGATGTACATCTGCATGGGAGTTGCGGCTTTGTGGCTATTTCACGTCTGGGTGAACGTCGGAATGGTAGTGGGGCGGATGCCCGTTACGGGGATACCGCTGCCGTTCATGAGTTCCGGCGGATCCAGTATTTGGTGCAATCTCATGTTGGTGGGTTTGGTGAACAGTGTCCGCACCAGGAGATTTGTGAATTGACGCCGGCGGCCCGGAGCGTTCGCGGCCGCGGCCGGCGGTCATCAAAAGTAATAGTGAGAGTATCGGGAGCCCGGTAAGCGTATTTGGAGCGGTGGGCGCCTGTGGCGCCCTCTCCGCTTACCCGAGAGGAGCGGTTC
>JAWLGN010000298.1:0-6865 GCA_041685075.1 Bryobacteraceae bacterium | reverse complement strand
AACCTTTTCCCCGGCGGGAGTCAGGAGAAAACCCCAGCCGAGCGCGCATGCGGCCGTGGCGGCCATCAACAGCGCGTTGGTGGGCTGGGAAAACTCCTTGCCGAGGGTGCTGCGCACCAGGACCGCCAGACTCGTGCTGATGAAATAGGTTGAGTAGAGTACAACGTGCACCAGGAGGTTACGGCTCAGCACAATCGGGTAGCGCGAAAGGAACCAGAGCATGAGCACCAGAAAGACCACCAGGCTAAACATCAGGCCACGGTCGGCAAGCAGCAGGAATCCCAGTACACGTGATGTGTCGAAGGCACCGTCGGAACCGGGCAGGAAGGTAAGGGCCGAGGAGAGGACGGCAATGGCAAAGGCCCCCGAAAGTGCCCATTGGCCTGCGGTGTATATGCCCCGGTGTTCTTTCAGAATGAGGGAGCAGATCTCCAGAACCAGGAAGATACAGAGAATCCAGCGGACCGGTTCGGAGAGCACCCAGATCTTCATGTATGGGTCGCCGCGTACGTCCAGGCTCATCAACGCGGTGGACCGCAGGACCGAGAAGATGAGGAACACAGAAAGAGCGCGGTACCGGCGGTATAGGCCAGCCCTTAAGAGGCGCAGCGAGGTAAACAACATCCCCGCCAGGGTCAGCCACCTGAGAGCGGGGATCAGGACCGCATACGGTGCCATCGGAATGCGTTGCCGGCAGCCCCGATTTTATCACCGATCGGTAATGAAATCCCCAGAATCCTGCCTGTTTGTGCCTACTTGTACCAGGGGCAGGGGTCGCACTCGGGGATCGGATCGTTGGCTTGGGTGAACTGCGGAGCTGCAAAGAAGCTGAGGGCCAGCAGCGCGAGAAGCATCAGTTTACGCATGTCGTTTGTCTCCTATTTGGGCTAACTTGTACAACAGATTCGAGTTCAGACTACCCGAATTCGAACTACGGGTGGTCACGTACCCCTTAGATTTTCTGAAAGTGGAACATGGCGCCCGGATCGGTGCGCCCGGCTACAGAAGGCCGCCCGCCCGGCTTCAGAAAGCCGCCCGCCCGAGCCTGGTGTATAATCTGCCGTAAAGGCAGAAAACCCTGGTGGTGGATCACATAGAGGAAGGACCCCGAAGGCTAGTCCGCACGCCCGCCGCGGACCTGTGGCGCCACACCCTGGCGCGCATCCCTACCAACTTCGGCCGCCTGGTCTACCTGGCCTCGCTCAGAAACCCCAACTCCGGCGCCTACGAACACCACGGCCTGGCCCAGATCTACGGGCCGGAAGAGTCCGACCAGACCATCCGGCAGAGCCATATGCGGATCTTCTCGGAGTGGCTGTGCTTCGGCCTGGAGCAGCAAAAAGAAGAGGTGGCCGAGTACATGACCTGCCTGGAGGAACGCCTGCCGCTGGTGATCGAGAACTGGACCAGGTTTTCACCCTACCAGAGCCTGGTACCGGCGGACGCGCGGGAAGCGGAGCGGCAACTCTACCTGAAGGATATGGGGAGGGTTATGGAGGCGCTCAGGGGCGAGCACGGCGTCGTCGTGTCAGATCCAGAAGCATAGCCACGCCGGTGACCTGCCCGATCACGTCGATCTCCTCGGGATAGGCGAAGATCTCCGGAGTGCAGGGCGAGGATGGGTGCGGCTGCAGAACCAGGCGGTCGCCGCTCAGGGTGCACCAGCCGCAGGCGTACCCGCCGCGGTGCTCGAAGAAATAGATGGGACGGTCGAACTCGTTCTTCCACCCGGAAACGGCGATCTTGCGCCGTGTCTCGTCGATCAGGACCAGCGAGCCGGGCATGATCAAAGGATGCATGGACCAGTCCTCCGAGCCGATAAAGCCGTAACGATGGTTCTTCAGATCCAGCCCGTTGAGCAGCGCCAGGGGCAGTTTCCCCCAGCGCTGGATGAGGCGGCTGAGATAGCTGGTCTTCTTGAAGTCGATCCCCGGCTCCAGCGCCAGCGGCATCAGCACCTCGCCGTAGCCGTTGGCCGAGAAGCCCAGCAGGTGGGTGCGCTCGATGGAGATGTTGGCAGCGTCGGCGGGGATCGAGGAGAGGTTCACCCCGTACCACTCCAGCACCTCGTGGTAGTCCAGCCGGTAGATGGCCGCCAGCGAGTAGATGCGGTAGATGCTGGGAACGGCGCCCTTGTTCTCGATATCGGAAAGACGGCTGAGAACGATGGCGTATTCGTCGTTCTTGTAACGCTCGGCGATCTGGAAGCTGGCCTCTTCCACGTCGCGATAGCGCAGATTGAGGCTCTCGCGGACGCGTTTCAGCTTCTGTCCGGCATCCTCCATGCTATGATCCTGTGTTTGCGCCGGCCCGGGCACAGCCGGTCGCGCGCGGATGGAGCGTACAGATCATCCAGTTTGGGATTATAGCGACGTGCGCGTGCCGCATCAAGTCGCGGGAGCGGAGTTCTGTTCCGAATTCGGAACAGGTTTTGGAGCCAGGAGGCGAATTTGAAAATCATTGTGGGGATCTCGGGGGCCAGTGGGGCTGTTTACGGCGTGCGGCTGTTGGAACGCCTGGCCCGCCGCCCGGAGATCGAGACGCACCTCATCCTGACTCGCGCGGGGGAAAAAACGTTATATTTGGAGACCGGAATTCAGGTCTCCGAACTAAAACAAATGGCTCGATTTTCGTACCCGGTGGAAGATATTTCGTGCCGCCTGGCGAGCGGCTCCTACCCGGTTGACGGCATGGCGGTGGCGCCCTGCTCGATTCATACCATGAGCGCCATCGCGGCCGGCATCAGCTCCAACCTGATGGTGCGTGCCGCCGACGTCACTCTGAAAGAACGCCGCCGCCTGGTGCTGATGGTGCGGGAGACGCCGCTGCACCTGGGCCACCTGCGCACCATGGCCGCACTGGCGGAAATGGGCGCGGTCATCGCGCCGCCGGCGCCGGCGTTCTATCACCGGCCGCGGACGGTCGAAGAAATCGTGGACCACAGCGTAGACCGCGTGCTGGACCTGTTGGGCGTGCCCGACGAGGCCGTGCGGCGGTGGGAAGGAGCGGGACGATGAAGCGCCGCCAACGCGACGTGGTCTCCTTCCAGGGTGAGCGCGGCGCCTTCAGCGAAGAGGCCGCCCGGCAACTGCTCGGCCCGGACGTCGAGGTGCTGCCCCAGCCGCGCTTCGAAGATATCTTCCTCCGCCTCAAGGAAGGCCGGGTGACCGGCGCGGTGGTGCCGATCGAAAACACCCTGGCCGGCTCGGTGCACGAGAACTACGACCACCTGCAGCGCTTCGATTTCCCCATTGTGGCGGAGACCAGCGTGCGTATTGTCCACCATTTAATCGCGCCCCCGGGCGTGACTCTTCGTAAAGTGCGCCGTGTATTTTCGCACCCCGTGGCTCTCAATCAGTGTCTGCAATTCTTTGAGAAGAATCCGCAGGTGGAGCGGGTACCCTTTTACGACACCGCGGGCAGCGTCAAAATGGTGATCGAAGAGGGGTTGCGGGACGCGGCCGCCATCGGCTCCGCGGTGGCCGCGGAGATCTACGGGGGGCGTATTCTCAGGCGATCCATCGAGGACGACCGGGCGAATTTCACGCGATTTTTCTTGCTCAGAAAACCGGAATATGCGCGCCGCCGCCGTGCGCCGGAGCGCCCCGGGACGGTCTGGAAAACGTCCCTGGTCTTCAGCACCCGCAACGTGCCGGGCGCGCTGTTCCGCGCTCTGAGCGTCTTCGCGCTGCGCGATCTGAACCTGATCAAAATCGAGTCGCGGCCGCTGCGCGGCAAACCCTGGGAGTATCTCTTCTACGTGGACTTTCTCGGCCACGAAGAAGACCAGAACGTCCAGAACGCGCTGGGGCACCTGCGCGAGTTGGCCGATTACCTACGGGTGCTCGGCTCCTATCCCAAAGGCGCGTAGAATCCCGGCCACGCGCGGCGCGTTTTGTGCCGCTGGGTGCATTGGAGAGGCCGCGGCCGGTCTGCGGGCGCCGGGGCGGAGGGTACACTGGGGTTAGCCTCCAATATGCCTGTAGACGAAGAGATCCGATCGAAAACGGCCTCCGGGAACGACGCGCAAGCCCTGGAGGAATTGTCCATCCTGACCGTTCGGGATACCGTGCTGTTCCCGCACGCCATGCTGCCCATCACGGTAGGGCGGCCATCCTCACTGGCGCTGGTGGAGGCGCTGGGGGAGAACCGGCTTTTCGGGGTGGTTTCGCAGCTCGATCCCCGGGTGGAGACCCCCGGGCCCGAGGACCTCTATCAAGTGGGCACCGTGGCCATGCTGCACAAGGCCATCCGGGTGCCCAAGGAGAACCTGCTGCTGTTCTGCGAGGGCGTTTCGCGGATGCGCACGCGCGAGTTCACCGCCACCCAGCCCTTCCTCAAGGCGCGGGTGGAGCGCATCCCGGAAATCGAGCCGGAAGAAGACGCGGAACTGGAAGCCCTGGTACAGAGCGCCGTGACCATGTTCCAGCAGATTGTGGCCGGCTCGCCCAACCTCTCCGACGATCTGGCCACGGTAGCGGGAAACATCACCGAGCCGGGCAAGCTGGCCGACTTTATCGGCGGCACCCTCCCCAACCTGAGCCACGCCGACCGGCAGCAACTGCTCGAGCAGGTGAACGCGCGGGCGCGGCTCGACGACGTGCACCGGCACCTGGGGCGCGAACTCGAATTGCTCGAGCTGCGGGGCCGCATCCAGTCGCAGGTCAAAGGCCAGCTTTCCCAGAGCCAGCGCGAGTTCTACCTGCGCGAGCAGTTGAAGGCCATCCAGAAGGAATTGGGCGAGGGCGACGAGACCCAGCGCGATGTCGAGGAACTGCGCGAGAAGCTGGAGGCCGCGGGCATCGCCGAGGAAGTGAAGGCCGAGGCGATGAAGGAGCTGAACCGGCTCTCGCGCATCTCGCCCATGTCGCCGGAGTACAGCGTCACCCGCACCTACCTGGAGTGGATGGCCGCGCTGCCGTGGAGCAAATCGACCGGCGTCAAGGTGGACGTGCGCCGCGCCGCGGAGATTCTCGACGAAGATCACTACGACCTGGAGAAGGTGAAGGACCGCATCCTGGACTACATCGCGGTAATGCAGTTACGGCCCGTGCTGAAGGGGCCGATCCTGTGTTTCGTGGGGCCTCCGGGCGTGGGGAAGACCTCGCTGGGGCGCTCGATCGCGCGGGCGCTGGGGCGCAAGTTCGCCCGCATCTCCATGGGCGGCATGCACGACGAGGCGGAGATTCGCGGCCATCGCCGCACCTATATCGGCGCCCTGCCGGGCCAGATCATCCAGGGCCTCCGCAGGGCGGACGCCAACGACCCGGTCTTCATGCTGGACGAAGTGGATAAGCTGGGGCGCGACTTCCGCGGCGACCCCGCCTCCGCGCTGCTCGAAGTGCTCGACCCCGAGCAGAACTCCACCTTCCGGGACAACTACCTGGACGTGCCCTTCGATCTCTCGCGGGTCCTGTTCATCACTACCGCCAACGTGCTCGATACCGTGCCGGACGCGCTGCGCGACCGCATGGAGATCATCGAGCTGCAGGGCTACACGGAGCAGGAGAAGGTCATGATCGCCTTCCGTTACCTGATCCCGCGGCAGACCAAGGAGAACGGCATCGATCCGGAGAAAGACATCGAGTTCACCGACGAGTCCGTGCGTTATTTGGTACAGCGGTACACGCGCGAAGCAGGTGTTCGCAATCTGGAACAAAAGATCGGCACCGTTTGCCGGAAGCAGGCGCGGCGGATGGCCGAAGGGAAGAGCGAACGCCTGACCGTGACACCCGCGGTGCTGGAGGAGATGCTCGGCGCGCCGCGCTTCCGCACGGAGGCGGAGGTGGCCGAGCGCGTCCAGCGCCCCGGGGTGGCGGTGGGGCTGGCCTGGACGCCCGTGGGCGGCGATGTGCTGTTCATCGAAGCCGGCCGCATGCCGGGCGGCAATAAGGGCCTTATCATGACGGGCCAGTTGGGACCGGTGATGCAGGAGTCTGTGCAGGCGGCGCTGACGTGGGTGCGGGCGAACGCCACCCACTACGGGATCGATCCGGACATCTTCAAGACCAGCGACATTCACGTGCACGTGCCCGCCGGAGCCATCCCCAAGGACGGCCCGTCAGCCGGCATCACCATCGCCACCGCGCTGCTCTCCATGCTCACCGAACGGCGCGTGCGGCAGGGCGTGGCCATGACCGGCGAGATCACCCTCACCGGTCAGGTGCTGCCGGTGGGCGGCATCAAGGAAAAGGTGCTGGCGGCCAAGCGCGGCGCCGTTCGGGAAGTCATCCTCTGCCACGAGAACGAGGTCAACGTGAAGGAGGACCTCAAGAGCGAGCAGATCGGCGAGATCCAGATCCACTACGTGCGCACCATGGAAGAGGTGGCGGAACTGGCGCTGGAGCCCGCCTGAGCGGAGTTACGCGCTGTGGGCGCGCGTGGCCGCGGCGATCTCGGCCACGGCGCGCAGGGCAGCCTCGCAGGCGGCGCGGTCCACGTCGTAGTGCGTTACGGCGCGCAGGCGGCGGGCGTCGATGGGGTTGATGAGAACGCCCCGGGTCTTCAGCCGCGCGCTGAAATCCGCCGTCGCGATGCCGGTGCCGGAGACATCGAAGATTACGATGTTGGTGGCGGCGGGCTCTGCGGCAATGCCGTGGATTTCGGCCAGCCCCTCGGCCAGCAGCCGCGCATTGCGGTGGTCTTCCGGGAGCCTGGCGGGACTCTCCTCGAGCGCCACCAGCCCGGCGGCCGCCAGGATGCCGGCCTGCCGCATGCCGCCGCCCAGGCGTTTGCGCAGCAGGCGAGCGCGGGCGATGGCGGCGGTCGTGCCCGCAACGAGCGATCCCACCGGCGCGCCCAGCGCCTTCGAGAGGCAGAACATCACGGTATCGGCGCCGGCGGCGATGCGGCTCACCGGCAGGCC
>JAWLGN010000297.1:0-6914 GCA_041685075.1 Bryobacteraceae bacterium | reverse complement strand
GGCCGTTGCCACTGGCTACCACGACGTTTTGCGGCCGGCCGGCGGCGGCGCTGGCGGCCATCGCCGCCGGCGCCAGCAGGGCGGCCCTGCGGCTCAGGGTGAGCTGGCTCACGTTACCACTCCTCCTTTTGTTCACACCCGTATCCCGGGTCCGTGTGAAATCGTAATGTTACCCCATTCCCGGCGCCTGGGGCCGCCGGGGCTGTGACATAATGGCGATATCTTACGCGGGAGGCGCTCCTATGCGTTCGGGCATCGCAATTCGAATCGTCTCACTGGCTTCGCTAGGGATTGGGGCTTGCCTGTTGCCGGCGCAGAACGCCGGACAGGCGCCGCCGCAGCAGACCCCCCGGCCGTCGCCGTCACCGGGACCCGGCAGCGTCCCGCAAACCCCCGGACCCGGCCGCCCCGGCCGCGATCCGTTTCCCCGGGACCGCACCCGGACGCCGTCTCCAACCGAGCGCGATCAGTTTCCACGCGAGGAGATGACCCGGCCCATCTTTCTCTCCGGCAAAGTCGTGCTCGAGGACGGCACCCCGCCGCCCGACCCCGTGGTGATCGAGCGCGTCTGCAACGGCGTCGCGCGACCGGAAGCCTACACCGACACCAAGGGGCGCTTCAGCTTCCAACTGGGGCAGAATAACGCCGTGCTGGCCGATGCCAGCGTGGGCTCCTCGGCCGACGTCTTCGGCATGCCCGGCGACGCCGGCGGCATGGGGCGCGGCGGCGGTGGCGGCGGCTTCGGCCGCAACCGCGGCGTCACCGAGCAGCAGTTGATGGGTTGCGAGATTCGTGCCGTGCTCCCCGGCTACCGTTCCGAATCGGTGAACCTGGTGGGGCGCCGCTCGCTCGATAACCCCGACGTCGGTACCATCATCCTGCGCCGCCTGGGCAACGTCGAGGGTACCACCATCAGCATCACCAGCCTCCAGGCGCCCAAAGATGCCAAGAAGGCTTTCGAAAAGGGGCGCCAGGCAGCCCGCAAGAAGAAACTGGAGAACGCTGAGAAGGAGTTCCAGAAGGCCCTCGGCATCTATCCCAAGTACGCCGCCGCCTGGTTCGAACTCGGACTGGTGCAGGAGGCGCTGAAGCGGCCCGAGGAGGCCCGCAAATCTTACGCCCAGGCGCTCGATGCCGACTCCAAGTTCGTCAACCCCTATCTCCAGCTCGCGGCGATGGCGGCCAACGAGCGTAACTGGCAGGAGGTGGCCGACACCACCGCCCGCGTTGTCCAACTGAATCCCTACGAGTTCCCCCAGGCCTATTTCTTCAACTCCGTGGCCAACTACAACCTGGGAAAGATGGACCTGGCGGAAAAGAGCGCGCGCGAAGCGCAGAAGCTGGACACCCAGCACCGCTACCCCAAGGTGAATCACCTGCTGGGGGTCATCATGGCCGACCGGAGGGACTACTCCGCCGCGGCGCAGCACATGCGCGACTACCTGAAGTTCGCTCCCGGCGCGCAGGACGCCGATACCGTCCGCAAGCAACTGGGCGAACTCGAGCGCCTGGCGGGACCGGCGGCCGTACAGCCCCAACCGGAGCAGTAGAACCATCGGCCGCCAACACGATCTGGTGCCCGGGGCGGGACTCGAACCCGCACGGCCCTTTCGGGCCAGCAGATTTTAAGTCTGCTGCGTCTGCCTGTTTCGCCACCCGGGCGCGATTTCCCTAGCCTACTACACGCGCGCGCACGCCGCGGGTGCTCAGGAGTGCCAGGCGGCCGCCACCTGTTGCTTTACCCACTCCAGGTCGCGCGCAAAGGCCGCCAGCTCATCCTTGGGCCGGTACTCGATGTGCAGCGAGAGCGGTCCGGTGAACCGCGCCGCCGCCAGCGCCGAGAAAACCGCCGGCCAGTTCACCATGCCCTGCCCGATGGGACACTGTACGGGGCGCCACTCGCCGCCCGCCTTCTCCCAGTAGAAATCCTTCATCGCCACCATATTGATGCGCGGCAGCGCCAGCCGGAGCGCCACCTCCCACCCGCCGCGCCCGCCCTCGATGGTGGCATGGCAGGGGTCGAAGTAGTAGCCCGCCCAGCGCGGATCGAGGTCCCGCAGCACCTCCCGGATCTCGAAGGCGGATTGCCCCACGTAATCGCCCGAGTGGTTGTGATAACCGGCGGCTATGCCGAAGGCGCGGCCCAGCGAGACCAGCCTGGCGAAGTCGCGCCGCGCCTCCGCCAGTTTCTCCTCCACCGGCGCGCCCCCGTAGCGCCAGTAGCCCGGCTTGAAGAACGGCACTTTCATGTACTGCTGCCCGGCCAGCCCCAGCACGTTGCGCGCGCGCGGGTCCGATGCCGACGTCAGGTCGGTGGTGATCATCGGCACCTCCACGCCCTCCGCCCGGATGCACTCGATGGCCCGCACCAGGTCCACGGGCGCCTGTTCCGGTTCCACGTGGCCGCCCTTCCGAACCGTCAGGTCGCAGCCCTCAAACCCAAGCTGCTTCAATATCCCGCCCAACTCCGTATAGGGGAGCTTCTGCAAATGCTTGGAAAACAGGCAGATGATGGGGCGGGTCCGCTCCTGTGCGCCGCCCGCGGCGGCTGCTGCCGCGGCGCCCGCCAGCAGTTGCCTCCGGGTGAGTCTGGTCATATGGACTTGCACGTATTGTAACGGGCTTTGGCCTCCGCCGGTTTTGGGGTGAAACGGACCCCCGCCGCCCCGGCCCGGGCAACCGCCGGCCACCCACCGGCGTCCATCCCCGCAGGGATGATATGGCCACCGACACGGACGAGGTTTACTCCACACTCAACGATCTCATCGAGACCTGCCAGGATGGCGAGCAGGGTTTCCGCGCAGCGGCCGATGGGACCCGCAACCAGAAGACGCGCGAAATCTTCCTGGAATACGCGCGCGAGCGCTCCCGGTTCGCCGGCGAGCTCCAGATGCTGATTACCGAAATGGGCGGGCGCGCCCGCAAAGCCGGCAGCATGGCCGGCGTGCTGCACCGCGGCTGGATGAACCTGAAAGAAGCCGTGGCGAACAACAACGAAGCCGCCATCATCGCCGAAGTGGAGCGCGGCGAAGATGCCGCCGTGGAGGCCTATCGCAAGGCGCTCGCCAGGGACCTGCCTCCCGACGTACAGGAGGTCGTGGACCGCCAGTACCGCGACGTGCTCGCCACCCACGAGCGCATCCGCTCGATGGAAGTGCGCGCGCAGGGCGGGCGCGCTCCGGCGCGCGGCTTCGACGAATACTAGTTACGGCAACCCCGCCAGCCACGCGGCCACCCGCTCCTGGGTAGCCGCCGGCAGGCGATTGAAATCGAGCGGCGTTTCGAGCGCCAGGCGAGGTTCGCGCCCCGCCGCGCGGGAGTGACGCCGCGCCGCTTCAACCGCCCGCCGCACGTCCTCGACCGGAGCGTAGCGGTCGAGTTCGGGCGCCACCACCAGCACCGGGCGCGGCACCGCCAGGGCAAGCACCTCCTCGTAATCCACCGGCAGACGCGCCTCCTCGCCGGCGAAAAAGCCTAGCCGCGGAAGGAGGCCGTGCAGGTGCGAGTACATCCGGACGCCCTCGATGTTCCTCTCGCCCGCCAGCCGCAGCGGCGTGAATCCCGCCACCGTGGCCGCAGCCGCCACCTTCTCCTCGAGCGCCGCCGTAAACAGCGCCACCTTGCCGCCCAGCGCATAGCCCGCCAGGTAGATGCGGTGGCTATCGATGCCCTCGAGGGCAGAGAGCGCGTCCACCGCCGCTCGCGTATCCGCCACCATCTTGCCCAGCAGCGACCACCGCGGATAGCGTTCGTAAAACCGCGCGGCGTGTTCCACGCGCGTGCCGAAACCGATCTGGTCGAAGGCGAAGACCGCCAGGCCGCGCTTGCCGAACCCGGCAATCAGGTTGCGCGCGTAGCGCGAGTAGCCCGTGGGATAGCTGAAGGGATGCAGCCAGATCACCACCGGCCGCCGGCCCGTCGCGCCCGCGGGGTAATAGAGGTCACCGCGCAGGTCGTCGCCGAAGGAAACGTGCCGGTGCTCCATGCCCGGAACGTTCAGCGGCCGCCGGTAGAGCAGCGCCAGCCAGCCCTCGTTGGTCATCCCGCTGCCGGAGGGCGAAGCCGGGAAACGCACTCCCGCGGGCTCCTCCCCGAGCAGCCAGCGAAGGCGCTCCCGCACCGCGGCGTCGCCCGCATAAGCGCCGCCCGTCTCGCGGCGCGGGTAGGCGCGCGGGTCGATGCGCTCGCCGCTCGCGCGCTGCCAGTCCTCGAAGGTGTAGCCGTGGATCCAGGTCTCAAAGCGTGGAAACTGCTTGCGCCTGAAGACGGTGTCGAAGAAGTCGATGTAGTTTTCGATATCGCCCGCAGTGGTGGCGTGTTCCCCCGCCCGCAGGTGCAGCCCCGCCTTCTCCGGCTGCCCCAGGAATTCGTACACCCGCCGCACCGAGCGGTAGGCCTGCTCGAAACCGAACGAATTTCCCTGGCTTTCCGAAAACGCCGAGTACATCAACAGCCCGCGCGGCGCCACCAGCGCCATCAGCGAATTCTGGTCCACCGGCAGCTTGTCCTCCCGGCCGGCGAAAAAGCGCAGCCGCGGGTGGAACCAGTGGGGAAAGCTGCCGGTGATCTGCTCGATGGTCTCGTTGGCGAACATGTCGGTGGTGTAGCGCCAGGGATCGCACTCCCCGGTGTTGCCGCTCGAGGGAATCACGGCGCCGATGCGCTCGTCGAAGGCCGCCGCAATCAGCGCCTGCTTGCCGTTGCGCGAGTGCCCCGTAATCCCTATGGCGGATTTGTCCACCTCCGGCAGCGTGTGGAGATAGTCCACCGCCCGCATGGCCGCCCAGGCCCAGCGCGCCAGGCACGAGAAA
Organism: Bryobacteraceae bacterium; assembly: GCA_041685075.1. Classification (GTDB taxonomy): domain Bacteria; phylum Acidobacteriota; class Terriglobia; order Bryobacterales; family Bryobacteraceae; genus JAMCRM01. The sequence goes on along the minus strand of JAWLGN010000297.1, from coordinate 2,103 downwards.
TCGTACTCGGGGTAGACCTCGATGAAGCCGTCGGAGTCGTCTCCAATGCCGTAGCGCGGATCGGTGGCGTGGTAGATGGCGGCGATGTAGCCGCGCCGCACGGCCGTAGCCACCCAGGGGCGCGTGCGCGGATGGTTGGTCAGGAAGACCGGGAACGGTCCCTTGCCGGGAGGCATCATGAGTTGCACCCGCAGGGTGGCCCTGTGGCCGGGGCCGAACTCCAGCCGCACCTCCCGCACCGTGACCTCGCCCTCTTTCCTGGTAGCGGTTACGACGGCCCGCAGGTTGTCGGGTTTGGGCGGCATCCGGCCCGTCACCCAGCGCTCGAACTGCTCCCGGATCCACGCCCGGCGCGCGGGCCAGTCGGCGCGCGTCTTGACGCCCTCCAGCGGGTCCGGCAACTCCGGGACCGACGGCATGGCGCTGAAGTCCGGCGGTAGCTCGCCGGTGCGCCGCACCCAGTCCTCCCAGGTGGCGTCCTGCGCGCTGATGCGCCCGCCGGGTTTCCGGTTGGTGGGGGAGAGCGCCTTCTGGATTACGTCGAGGGCCTCGCGGCGGCGCGCTTCAACAGCGGCGTCCGCGCCGAAGGCGGTAACGGCAAGCAGGAAAACAACGAGAGTGCGCATGGCTGACAACCGACATGGTAGCGCGCCGCCCGCCCCAACTTTTCTCTTGACACGCGGCTTTGTTAGTACTAAACAATTAGTATGCGACGAAAGACCGGCACCCTCACCAGCCAGGAACTGGAGATCATGAAGCTCGTCTGGGAGCGCGAGACCGCCACCGTGCGGGACATCTACGAAGCCCAGCGGGAGCGCCGCAAGGTCGCCTATACCACCGTGATGACCATGATGAACATCCTGGAGCAGAAGGGTTACCTGGAGAAGACCCGCCAGGAGCGCGCCTACGTCTATCGCCCCACAAAACCGCGGCACCAGGTATTGGGGGCCATGGTGCGGGATTTCGTCAACCGCGTTTTCAACGGCTCGGCCGAACCGCTGCTGGTGCACCTGGCGGAAGATCGCAAGCTGAGCCGCAAGGAACTGGAACAACTCAAGCGCCTGCTGGAGAAGAAACGATGACGTGGAGCAACCTGGTCCTGTGGAATGCCCAGATCGCGCTGCTGGTAACGGCGGCTGCGCTGCTGGCGGCGGCCGTCCGGCTGAACGCGCGCACCCGGCTGATGTACTGGCAGGCGCTGCTGGCGGTCTGCCTGCTGTTGCCGCTCCTTCAGCCCTGGCAGCGGGAAGTGGTGGTCGTACCCGGCGCCCCTGCTCCGATGGTGGCCGCCGCGCCCGCGGCATCCGTCCCGCCGGCGGCGCCCGCGCGGCGTTTCGGTCCGGGGGATGCCGCGGCGGCGGTCGTAGCCGCGGGCTTCCTCCTGCGCGCCGCATGGTTCGGCCTGGGACTCGTGCGTCTGGCCCGCTACCGCCGCGGCGCGCGTCCGCTCGAACCGGTACCGGAGCCCATCGCCCTGCTCCAGCGGCAACTCTGCGTCTTTCCCGAGATCCGTCTCTCGGGCGCGCTGGCCGGCCCCGTCACCTTCGGCTTCCGCAACCCCGTGGTGCTCCTTCCCGAACGATTCACCGAATGCGACCCCCAACTCCAGGCCGCTATGGTCTGCCACGAGCTGTTCCACGTCAAGCGGCGCGACTGGCTGTTCACCGCCATTGAAGAAGGTATCCGCGCGGTCTTCTGGTTCCACCCCGCCGTCTGGTGGGTGCTGGGCCAGGTGCAGCTTGCCCGCGAGCAGGTTGTGGACCGCGAAACCGTGCGGGCCACGGGCGCTCGCGAACGCTACATCGACGCCCTGCTCACCGTGTCCGGCGCGAGCCGCCAGTTGGACCTGGCGCCCGCGCCCCTGTTCCTGCGGCGCCGCCACCTCACCGCGCGCGTGGCCGCAATCATCAAGGAGGTTGACATGTCCCGCCGCCGTCTCATCGGCTCCATCGCGGTATGCTTCACCGTTCTACTTGCCGCGGGCTGGTTGATCACCGGCTCGCTCCCGCTCAAGGCCGCGCCGCAGGTGGTGGCCGACTCCCCGGGCATCACCGTGACGGGCGCGGACCGCATCATCCACCGCTCTCCCGTGCGCTACCCCGC
>JAWLGN010000296.1:0-6922 GCA_041685075.1 Bryobacteraceae bacterium | reverse complement strand
TTCAGCATGGAAACGAGCTGTTCGACCATCTCTTCCCGGCTTCCATCCAGCATCTCGGCGCCGTTGCCGGCCACCGGCACGAAATATCCCGCGCGCTTCACCCTGGCGGCGCCGGCCCCCACGGCGGCGGCATCGAGGCCGAGGTCCGCGGCCCCCAGCACGGGAATATCGACCGAGGCTACCTGCCGGATGCCCCGCATCCCGACGTAGCGGGGTTCGTTGATGCCGGTCTGGATGGAGAGCACGCAGGGGAGGTCGATCTCGCTGATCTCCTGGTTGCCGCCCTCGATCTCGCGGCTGATCTCGAGCGTCCGGTCGTCGAGCACCCGGATGGAGGTCACCAGCGAGGCGAACGGACAATCGAGCATGGCGGCCAGCATGCCGCCCACCTGCGCCGCCCCGTCCTCCGCCTGCACGCCGGTCAGGATCAGGTCGTATGGCGTCTTCTCCACGAACCCTTTCAAGACGGCGGCGATGCCCCGGCCATCCGAGCCGCGGAAGGCCTCGTCGGAGAGCAGCACGCCGCGGTTGGCCCCCATGGCCATCTGGCGGCGCAGGACCTCTTCATCCTCATCGTCCCCCACGGTCGCCACGTCCACGGTTCCGCCCGTCTGCGCGGCAATCCGCAGCGCCTCCTCGACGGCATAGTTATCGGGCTCGTTGATCGAATAGACCAGGTCCTCCCGCTCGATATCGCTACCGTCGCTGCCCACCTGGATCTCGTTTTCCGATGTATCGGGTACTCGCTTCACGCAGACCAGAATCTTCACTGTCAGCCCTCCAAAGCTAGGATTTGAGTTGCACCACCTGGCGGCTCTCGCGGGCGATCCGCTGATCGACGAGTTCCGCCATATCGATGACGGCGATCGTCTCTTCCATCCCCGCGACCTTGATGGCATCCTCGATGTTGACCATGCAGAACGGGCAGGCCGTCACGATCACGCTGGCCCCGGCTTCCGCGGCCATCCGGACTCTCAGGACGCCCATCCGCTGTTCTTCCTTCGACTCGTAGAACAACGCGAGCCCCCCTCCGCCGCAGCAGAACGAGCGGCTGCGGCACTTGCGCATCTCGGCGCGCTTGAGACCGGGGATCGAATCCAGCACATCCCGCGGCGCGTCGTACACGCCGTTGTGGCGTCCCAGGTAGCAGGGATCGTGGTAGACGTAGACGGCGTCCGGGTCCGGCACGGGATGGAGCGCCAGGCGGCCGGCCTCAATGGCACGGGAGATCGTCTGGCTGATGTGCTCCACCGGCGGCAGGCCCGTGTAGTCGTGCTTCAGCGCGTTGAACGCATGGGGATCGGCGGTTACGATGCGCCGCACGCCCGCCGCCTCGATGGTCTCGCGGTTCTGGTCCCGCAGCGCCATGAACAGCATTTCTTCGCCGAAGCGCCGCACGTCGTGGCCGCTGTCTTTTTCGGCCGGCCCCAGGATGGCGAAGTTCTCTCCCGTGTGAGCGAGGATTCTCGCCGTGGCCCGCGCCACCGCCTGCAGGCGATCGTCGTAGGACGTGATGCTATCGACGAAGTAGAGGGTATCGGCGGGAGGGCCGCCGTTGGCGATCTTCACAGCGCAGGTCTCGGCGAACTCCCGCGCCTTCGCCCAATCGGCCCTCTTCTTCTCCATCTTTCCGAACGGGTTCCCGCGACTCTCCAGGGCTTTGAGCGGCTTCTGGAGCGACTGCGGCACACGTCCGGCATCCACCCGCCCGCGGCGCAGGTCCACGATCTTGTCGATGTACTCGATCAACAGCGGGCATTCTTCTTCGCAGGCGCCGCAGGTGGTGCAGGACCAGATCTCGTCTTCCGAATAGACCGTGCCCACGAGCGGCTGGCCGTTGCTCGAAGCGCCCGCAACCGGGTAGTGACGGAAGCAGTAGTCCCGCGCCTTGGTGGTGAAGAACCGCGGCGAGAGGGGCCGCTTCACGGCGTTCGCCGGACACTGGTCCGAACAACGCCCGCAATCCGCGCAGGAGTAGAAGTCGAGCATGTGTTTCCACGTGAAGTCCTCGAAGCGTTTCACGCCGAACGACGGCACGCGGGTCAACTGCTCCTCCGGCACGCCCCACCGGACCGGCTTGAGCGAATGGCGCTCTAATTTGGCGAAAAAGATGCTAAAAAGCGACGTTTCGACGTGAAATTGGATGCCAAATGGCCGGTAGCAGAGCAGGAAGAAGAACGTCAATTCGTGGATCAGAAAGGCGCCCTGGTAGAGCGTAGCGAGCACCGGAACGGATGCCGATTGGAGCGGGAACGAAATCATCCAGGGCAGCGTGAGGAAGGCCGGGGCCTCCGCCAGCGCCACGGCGCGGGAAGCTTCGTAGAGGCCGTCGGCGGCCATCAGGATCGCGATCAACAGCAGCAGGAAGACGGCGTCGGCCGCGCGGCCCTTACCGTAGTGGGGTGGATGAGCGTACCGCGCGGGCCTGAGAACTAACCTCCGGAGCGCGGCGATCAGCACCGCGAAAAACACCACCGCCGCCGCGTAGTCCGCGGCGATGGAGTAAGTATGGACCCATCGCCCGGAAACGCCGGGCAGGCTGAACTCGCCGAATATCCCGGAGAGAATCAGGTAGAAGGCCCGCGCTATCAGGAGAATGAAGCCGGCAAAAATCAGCAGGTGGATGGTGCCCGCGGCGCGATATCGCGGGTGCCTCCACTGGCCGAGCCAGAACTGGAACACGTTGCCCAGCCGCGCCCAGGGTCGATCGAACCGGAGATCGCGCTCCGCCCGAAGGAGCGGGACCAGGCGCCTGGCGACGATGTAGGCGAAGCACGCCAGCCCCAGGATGGAAATGGCCAGGTACAGAAGCCTGCCGGACAGCATCCAGTAAGTCGCGTCCGCCGGTGATTGAATGCTCTCAAACATTGGAATTAGCGCCGCCACCGCCCGCTCCTCTGTGCGCCAGATTACGACGTCACATACATCCCGAGCCCCTGCTGGTTACTTCGTTGGGTATTTCCGAATTACACATCCGAAAATACCGAAGGCAGTTTATCATCGGCCCGGCGCAATGTCTTGATGCGAATCTCTACGGTGCGTAATTTTTCGGACCTTGAATGCAGACGGCAATGTACATTCACGAACAGCACCACGACTTCTAAGTCCAGGATGTATTTTCGTGAACAAATAACCAGCGGTGTCCGACGGCCAACCAGGCACCCTCGTAAAAGAGGTGCTCAGTTTTTCGAATATCGCGTTGTAGAATGTGAGCCCGACCGGCGGGGAAGGCCATATCAGCCAGTGGGAGCGCATCCATGCACCAACTAAGGGCCGTCGAAGAAGCCAAGGCCGTTCTTACCGAGGGCCAGGGCTGGTCGATATGGCGCTGGCTTGCAGAGAAGCGGCGCGTGCGCGCCATGGCCGACCGGGGCACAGCGGCGTTGGACGAACTGGAACGGCAGGTGAAGAGCACGTGGAGCGACGAATTGAAGAACGCCTACGCGATGTTATCGGCTCCCCTCGACGACGACCCGTTCGCGGCGGCGGAAATCGAATTCGCCGCGCAGGAGTCGCACGGCATCGCGGAGCCTATCCGGAGCGCGGCCAGGCGCACCAAGGAAGCCGACGACGCCGCATACCGCGCGCGAATGACCGCCGAGGCCACCTTTGAACGCGCCGAGAGCCGGCTCAGCACGGCGCTCGCAAAACAGGGGGCGCGCGAGGCCATCGAAGCGTATGCGCTGCGCTACCGCGCCATCGCCGAGGCGGAGGCGGCCCGCACCGCGTGCGCCCGCGGCACGGCGGCCGGGCCGGGCGAATGATGCACGGCGCGCCGATAATTTGCGGCCACGGGTTCGCGATCGCGCCTACCGTTGCGGTGTACCGCCGCATCCCGGCCCGCGGCGCGGCGGCACATTTGTTGGCCTCGCATCTTTACAGGTGACTCAGCACGTGCAATCTTGAATGGAAGAAGGAGGGCGCCGCTTGACTCAGGGGACTTGGCCTGCGAACCTGGAGCGCGGTACCATACCCGCCAGCCACCTGCCGATGTGGCGCGAATCCTTTGCGCTGATCGAAGCCGCGCTGCTCCATCTTGCCCCCGTCTACTACGGACTCGGTGCGCCGCGCGGCGACGGATCCGGCGTCATCATCATCCCCGGTTTTCTCGGCACCGACGTGATGCTCGCCGCCATGTACGCATGGCTCCACCGGATGGATTACCGGCCATACTTCTCGGGCCTGCGGCTCAACGCGGAGTGCCCGAACCTGCTGATTAAGCGCACGCTGAACGGCACGCTCGACCGCGCCCGAAGGGAGACCGGCAAGAAGGTGCACCTCGTGGGGCACAGCCTGGGCGGCATCATCGCCCTGGCGATGTCCGAGCAGCGGCCGCAGGACGTGGCGTCGGTAACCATGCTGGCTGCGCCGTTCCGCGGCACGGCGGCCCATCCCAACATCCTGCGCGCGGCGGAGTTCGTCCGGAAGTCCATCCGGGAACAGCACGGGGAGAATGTTTTGCCCGACTGCTACACGGGCCGTTGCGGCTGCAACTTCGTCGACTCACTTACCCGGGCTCTCCCGGAATCCGTTACCGTAACCGCCATCTACAGCCAAACCGATTCCATTGTGGACTGGCGGTACTGCGTCACGGGTAACCCGGCGCTGGATTTCGAGGTACCCGGAACGCACCTCGGCCTGATCTTCAACCCCACGGTGTATGCACTGATGGCCAGGCGGCTGGCATTGGCGCGAACCGGGACCTGAACCGTTCACGCCGGCCACGACCAGAGGCCGGTGGCGTAGTAGAGCGCGCTTCGCTGGATGGCGAACAGGTCCCGGGGGCGCAGCGGCGCGGGCACGACCCCGAAGCGCTTGATCCACCGGGAGACGAAGTCGCGGGCGATCACGGCGTCCAGCCTGACGTCCTCTCCGGCCACGTCGCGCAGAACCCCGTCGAGAGTAAAGAGCACCTTTCGAATCAGCACCAGGGAGCTTGGGAAGCGGACGCCTTCCAAACCGATCCGATCGAGCAGCCGCATGGCGTCGATGGCTCCCAGGGAGCAGACGAAGGGGAGTTCCTGGAAGAAGCGGTCCACGCAACGATCAATGATTTGCCTGTCCACGGCCTGCCGCGATGCGGTCGCGCCGCGGCTCAACGCATGGATCGACGCCCGCACGCCGGCCGAGTCGCGGAAGATCATGGATACAATCAGGGATGCCAGGCGCCTGCGCTCCTCCAGGCTCAGGTAGCCGGTCAGCGCCCAGTCCAGGATGATCAGTTCGTCGGCCGCTTCGTCGTACAGCAGGTTGCCGGCGTGGGGATCGGCGTGGAACACCGCATTCGCCTCGGGCGAGAAGACCGGATCCGCCACCAGCGCTTCGACGATGCGCGTGGCCACCCGCCGTCCCCACCGCGGGCGGCGTTCGAAGGCCTCCGTCACCTTGACGCCGCGCTCCACCGTCATGGCCGTCACCCTGGAGGTGGAGAGTTCCGGAATGGGCCGCGGGGCGCGCGCGCCGGGCCGCTTGTAGACCCGGTTGACCTCCGCCAGGGTGGCCTGCTCGCGCCGGAAGTTCACCTCGTTTTCGAGAAGCAGCCGGACGTCTTCGAGCGTCTCCCCCACTTCGTGCGACGCGCCGTAGGGAAGGCGGCCCGAGGCCAGGTGTTCGGTCAGTTGCTGCAGCAGCAGCAGGTCTTCCGAGAAACACGCCGGGATGTGGGGCTTCATCACTTTGAAGACGCCCTCTTCACGGCGTCCTGTGGCCGGATTGAGCCAGGTGAACTCCAGAATGGCGCTGACGCTCGCCTCCGAGAGCAACTCCGAGGCGAGTTCGACGCTGAACGCTTCGATGGATGGTCCCAGTTCCTCCACGAGGATGCCTCGGATCTCGGCGGCGCTGACGTCGGCAATTCCGTTTTCCAGTTTCTGCAACTCCTGCCGGAGCGCCGGGCTGATCCGCCTGGAACGCGCCAGGATCTGGCCGAGTTTCTGGAGCCCAGGGGTCTTGGCAATCAGGCGCCCGAGCCGCTCCTCGACCGGCATATCGGGCGGAAGTTCGAGTTGTTCGACGATTTTGGGGGCAAGGCGCGCGTCGGAGAAGCGTGAAGCGAAAAATGCCATGCAGTCGCGAACCAGTGGCCGCCACGACGCGCTTTCCTGGGGGACCAGCCGCTCGACCGCCAGCAGGTCTGCAATCCAGAAGCCGATCTCGTCGCGCCATGCCTGCCCGCTCTCCCGCAGAACAGACTCGACTACGGCCGCGCGCTCCGCCGCGGAGCGGTCCTGTGCAAACAGGGCGGAAAGGGCCTCTACGTGTTGGGCGGGTAGAGTAACGAGCAGTCGCGCCAGACGATCCGAACCGAGCAAACCACACCTCCCCCTTTTTCAGCCGCGGCTCTCCCGGTGAGGCGGACTGACTGCTTAACGCGGGTTTTGTCCTGCCTTGGCCGCCCCGGCGCGCCGCCCGCGATGATTCCGCGCGCGAGCTTGACGGGCGGGCGCTGGATCGGGCGCGGCTGCGGGTTCCGCCTCGGGAGCGGTCGGCGCAACGGCGGCGGGCTCTTCGGGTTGCGGCACCTCTCGTGCCGGCCGCTCCGGCACTGCTGCCCGCCGCGGCGGCTTGTCCTGAGGCGGCGCTTCCGCCGCCGGTTGCTCCGGCTCCGTTGCCGCAGCAGTCTGGAGCGCTGCTTCGGCCGCACGCCGCGGCTCGCCCTGCTGCGGCGCCTGCACCGCCTGCCGCTCCGTCTGCGCCGCCGCACCCGTCTGGAGCGCTGCTTCGGCCGCACGCCGCGGCTCGCCCTGCTGCGGCGCCTGCACCGCCTGCGCTGCTTCGGCCGCACGCCGCGGCTCGCCCTGCTGCGGCGCCTGCACCGCCTGCCGCTCCGTCTGCGCCGCCGCACCCGTCTGGAGCGCTGCTTCGGCCGCACGCGGCGGCTCCTCCTGCTGCGGCGCCTGCACCGCCTGCGCTGCTTCGGCCG
>JAWLGN010000295.1:0-6927 GCA_041685075.1 Bryobacteraceae bacterium | reverse complement strand
TTCGGCGCCGACGTTCGTTTCCACAGCGTCCGGCAGGACCGCGGCATCGACCTGGGTGGCAACTACAGCTTCAACAATGGCTACACACGCGGGCCGAACGTCAACACCGCGGGCGCCACGGCCGGCGACAGCATCGCCTCCATGCTCCTGGGCACTCCCGCTTCCGGCAGCTTCGGCACTCTCCTCGAGGTCCAGGGCGCCAACGAGTACTTCGCCTTCTATGCGCAGGACGACTGGCGCCTGAGCCCCAAGCTCACCCTCAACCTGGGACTCCGCTACGAGCTGGAACTGCCGCGCACGGAATCCCAGGATCGCCTGGACTGGTTCGATTTCGACGTGGTGAATCCTCTCACCGAGATGGTGCCCGGCGTCGGCACCCTGAAGGGCGGCCTGCGCTTCGCCGCCGTGGACGGCAATCCGCGCCGCCACTTCGATACCGATGCCGTCAATTTTGCCCCGCGCATCGGCTTCGCCTACCAGGCGACGCCGAAAACCGTTCTGCGCGGCGGATCGGGCATCTTCTACGGGGCCGGTTCCATCGGTGCGGGCGGCTGGAACATCGCCTCCCAGGGCTACGCGCCCACCACCCCGTTCGTCGGCTCCATCGATGGCTTCGTTCCCATCACTTCCCTGAGCAATCCCTTCCCGGACGGCTTCTCCCAGCCGGTGGGCTCCAGTGAAGGCCTGCTCAGCCTGGTCGGCCAGGATATCGCCCGCGTATTCGACCGCAACGCCCTGCTGCCCTACAATCTCCAGTGGAACTTCTCCATCCAGCGGCAGTTCGGCGCCAACCTGATCGAGGCCGGCTACATCGGCAGCCAGGGAACCCACCTGGCCGATGGCAGCGGCCATCTCATCAACCAACTTCGCCCCGAAGCGCTGGAACTCGGCACCGACCTGCAGAGAACCGTGGATAATCCCGACAACTCTGGCATTCCCAGCCGAGAGTACTGGCATGTCCCGATCTCCAAGGCATGTCCCAGTTAAATTCAGCGTTCCCAACTTCGCGCTCATCGAAGAGCAGCGGGCGAAATACAAGAGCGCCGGCCTGGCGGTCCAGACCCAGCTCTCTTACGAGCGGGACTGGCGGGTGTTCACCACGTGGTGTGCAGCCGCGAGGCGCCAGCCCCTCCCGGCGACGTCCGAGACAGTTGAGCTTTACGTGTGCGACCTGCTCCACAGAGGGCGCAAGGTGAGTACCGTAGAGCGGCACACGGCGGGCATTCATTACCAGCATCGCCGCGCCGGCCAGCAAAGCCCATGCGGCCCGGAGCTGCGCGCCCTGCTGTGCGGCGCGCGGCGCGTGTTGGGCCAGCAGCCGGCCCAAAAGGATGCCATCAGCGTCGCCGATCTTCGCAAGATCGTGCCCACCCTCAACAAGCGGACACCCACCGGCGCCAGGAACACGGCTCTGCTGCTGTTCGGCTTTGCAAGTGCGCTGCGGCGGTCGAACCTGGCATCCCTGCGGCTCGAAAACCTGAGATTTACACCGCAGGGCATCCTCGTGTGGATCAATCACGAGAAACAGGACCGTGAAGGCTACGGCCGAAAACTGGCCGTCGCGTACGGCAAACGGAAGAGCACCTGTCCAGTCCTCGCCATTCAGCGCTGGATCAAGTACCGAGGCGCAGAGCCGGGGCCGTTGTTCTGCCGTGTGGTGAACGGCCGTCCCAATGGCAAGGCCCTGCTGCCGAACCGCATTGCTCAGATCGTGCAGGAGGCCGTCGCGCGGATTGGGCTGGATCCGAAGCGGTACGGAGCTCATAGCCTGCGCGCAGGTTTCAGCACTGAAGCGCTGCACCGGGGCGTGAGCGAACTTCTGGTCGCAGAACAGACCGGTCATCGGTCGCTTGAAACGCTCCGCCTGTACCTGCGGTCTCGAGACCCGTTCCGGGGCAACGCTTCTGGAAAGATCGGCCTGTGAACTCATCCGCGTGTTCGCTGGGTGCGCCGGTCGCTCTTACGACCCCAGCGCTTATTCGCTCCGGCGACGCCAGCGATGCTAGCGATTTCGCTGCGGCGCTCGGGGCTCAAGCTCGCCGCGCGTGCGAGGGCTGCGGCTCGCGCGATCTCGGTCCGACGTTTCGGGCTGAGCTTCTTGGAGCGGGCCTCGTGCAGCGCGCGAATCTCCGCCGCAGTTAATCGTCGAGGCATCGCAAGAATTCTACATTGGGAACAACACTAAAGCAAGCTATTTCTGCGCCTGTGTTTGCGATGCCAATCGTCTCTGAATGGTCCTGCTGCTGACCTTCAGCCGGCGGGAGATCTCGGCCATGCTCATGCCACGGGCGTGTAGCCGTGCAGCGGCCTTCACGTCAACGATCCGCCGCGGGCGGCCGATCTGCTTTCCTTGCCGGCGCGCGCGCTCCAGGCCCGCGCGCGTGCGCTCGACGATCAACTCGCGTTCGAATTCGGCGAACGCGGCCAGCAGGTTCAGCAGTAGGCGAGAAGTTGGGTTCGATTCGTCGGTGTCGATCCCTTGGGATGTAGCGATGAAGCGGACTCCGAGCGCAGTCAACTCCTGAACGGTGCTCACGAAGTTCGCCAGGGACCGGCCCCAACGGTCCATCTTGGAAACGCAGATGACATCGATCTGGCGCCGGCGCGCGGCGGCAAACAGCCGTTTCATCGCTGGCCGGTCTACCTTCGTGCCGCTGGCTTGGTCCACGTATTCGCCCTGCAACTCCCAGCGTCGAGCTGCAACATAACTGCGGAGTTCGGCGAGCTGCTGTGAGCAGGTTTGATCAGCCGTGCTGACACGGGCATAGATGGCGGTACGAGTCATTCAGAGGCCACGGTAAGCGTGCTTCCGGTTGCGGGCCCGAATCACATCCACAATCCGGCTTTGCCGCAGTACAGCGTATACGATGCGATAATCGCCGCTTCGAAGCCTGTACAGTTCGCTCGGTGTGTTCAACTTTTTGCAACCGTGGGGGAAGGGATCTTCTTCAAGGGTCGCGATCTTCTTGAACACCTGAAGCCGGATGCGGTCAGGAAGCTCACGCAGATCGGCGCGTGCGCTTTCTGCCAGGTGAACGGTCCACCTCATAGCCAAACTCCTCTGCTACCTGATCCAGCGTGTAGCGACGATCGTTCTTGTGCTTCAGATAGAACAGGAAATCGGCCTCATCTTCGGTCAACTGCTCAGGATTGATCCGAAGGGTGACGATTTTAGGCGGCTGTTTGCGAGTGGCCATCCTGTTCCTATCATAAGGCAAAGACGGAGGGTTTTGCCGGGCGTGCTGGCGGCCCCTGGAGCAGCGCAGAATCAACGCGGCGCCGGGTCATCCGGCGGGACCGGTTTTGCCGCCTCAGCCAGCTCCGCCTGTTGCAGTGGTGCGGGCCGGGCCGGCTGGCCGGTGAAATATCCTAAAAGCGCGATCACCACGCCGGTGGTCAGGGCCTCGAGACTGCCCTGGACAGAATAGGCGGCACCGGCGATCACACCCACCAGTGTTTTCCGGCCGCCGGCCGTTTCCTTGCCGGCGAGATATCCCAGAGTGGCAACCAGGACGCCGGCCACTACACGTGCAACCTGTGACGGCTCGCCCTCGATCAAGGCCGTCAGGTCCAGGCCTGGCACGGCCAGGATGGCACCCGCGATAATTCCGCTGATGGTAGTGCTGGTCGGTTTGTCGCGGGCCAGGGATTTGAGCAACGAACCGAGGGCCGCGGCGGCAATTCTGCGTTTCAGTTTGCCCAGCATAGTCTCACCTCAGGCGAACCGCAAAAACCATCCCGCGTTCCGCAAGCGGCAGCGCCGGCGTGGGTCCGCGCGTGAGAGTGTGGCCATACGCCCGGCCGGCCAGGATGGCGCTGCCCACCACCAGGCCGGCCGTCACCAACTTCCGGTACCGCGGGAAGTAATGGGAGATGGCCAGGGCGCCACCGAGCGTGCCTCCCACGAACGAGCAGCGGCGTACGGCGCTCACATGGTAGGTGCGGCCCTGGAACGTCCACGTCCAGTCCGTGCCGGCGTCGGCCACGTTGGCCAGGACGTAGGCGGCCAGGGTGATGTTTTGCTCGTCGGTGATGGTCTTCCAGATGTTGGGCGGTTCCGGCGCCGGCTGAGCCGATTGAGCGACCGGCACGGCCAGCAGCAACAGCAAACACAGAAACACGGTACGGGTTAGCGCGGTCATGGTCACACCAGCTTGTATTTCTCCGCGAATTCCTGCGCGGAGACTTTGCAGTACCCCTGGGGGCCCTTCACAAGAAAATCTCCACGTTCGCCCCACACCGTGGAACCGTCCGCGAGTTCGAGTTGGAACGGGTATGGCATCATCCGGGCTTCAAACGGCTGCACCAACTGCGCCGGCCGCCGGGCCAGGAATGCGGCGAGCAGCCACGGCTCGCCGTTGAAGAGGATCTCTCCCTTTTGGTTGACGTTTAAGACCATTTCGTACCTCAGTCAGAGAACAGTAGAACGCCGATCGACACGGCGCCGACCGCCACGGCCGCCAACGGCAGCCAGGCGGGCACGTCCGGCCCCGGCAATTCCAGCGCCGGCAGGCTGGGGCTACTTCCTACCGGCTCGAGAGGGTTTACGGCCGCCAACGGAACGTCGGGCGAAATGCCCAGCCAGCCGGCCACCGTCGCCGCGTAGTGACGCGGGTTGTTGGCGTCCGCGGCTGGAGCATAGCCGGGGTAGACGCCCGGTTTCCCGCTGAAGAACTCGTTGAGGTTCAGGCCGCGGCCGATGTTGAGTTCGACCTGCCGGCGCAACGCTCGCCATCCAGTCTCGGGGTCGGGGAACTGGGCGTAGCCATCCACCACGGGATAGTCTCCCCAGCTTCGCAAGTTGCCGGGATTGTTGTTTCGCTGCGCCAGGCTGCCGGGTTTGTAGTAACCTTCGAAGCGCGCGATGGCGGCAGCCAAATCTTCTACCAGGCTCATCAGAACGGAACCTCCTCTCTTTTGTCGGTGCCGCGCGCGCGGCGGCGCCGCCAGATCTCGGCGGCGAATTCGCTGCGCTTCGCGTGCGGCGTGGCATGCACCATGGCGATGGCTTCCTGTAGCCCCATGACTGAACTCTCGCCTTTAAGGCTCAGAACCGCGTTCAGCCACTGGGCCAAGTTGCGCGCACCGCCGGGGTTACGCTGCCGGAGGCCGGCGTGGAACGCCTGGCGCATCGCGCGCACCTCGGCGCCGGTCGGTTCGACGGCCAGCAACGGAAGCTGTTTCTTGAGCCAGTCGTCAAAGGTGCCGAACGGCAGCTTGCCGGCTTTCCTTGCGGCCTGGCCGGCACGCCGCCCCGCCAGTCCGGCGGCCGGAATGGCGAACGACGCCGGGGGGTTGAACTGGCGGGTGAGCCGGCCGGCGCCGGCATTCCGAAAGGCAATGCCCTTTTTTGTGTTGCAGCGACGGCACGCCCACGTGAGGTTGTCCGGCCAGGTGTTCTCTTCGTGGCCGTCGACGTGCTCAACCTCGACGTTCTGGCGGCTGCCGCAGTAGTGGCAGCGGCGCGGCCCGGGCGGCGCGTTCCGGACGGCGCGGTAGCGCAGGGCGCGGTCGGTGACCAGGACGGCCGGACGGAGCTCGCCGGGCACCGTGGGGTTCGGGATCGTGTAGACGCGGCCAGGTTTCCTTGGCTGGGTGAGCCGCTCTTCGCGGGCGGCTTGCAGCTCCCTCTGGATTCGATCGAGCTTGCCCAGGGCCGCGGCGGTCTCCTCCGGCGTCCGCGCCGCGCGGAACTCGTCTCTGGCTTCAGCCAGGCGGCGCGTTGCCGCGCGCAGCCGGTCCGCGGCCGTCATGCGACGTACGGCCATCAGCGGCGTCCCAGCAGCGAGCCGCCGATCATGGCCCCGATGATCAGAGCCACGGCCAGGGTTTGCATCGGGTAGCGTGCGGCCAGCGCGGAGACTGCGCCGGCGGCGCCTTGCTGGAAGGGTGGCTCGGCGTCGTTGGCGATCTGGGCAGTTTGTCCAAGAGTGCGGGTGCGGATCATGGTTGCCTCGGTTAATACACGAAGTCGCCTTGCGCCGTCTGGCCACCGGCGTAATCGTATCCGTTCGGCGCTAGAATTTCGAGTGTGTCCTGAGTCACGCGAGCGGCTGGCTCGGTGTTATACAGCAACTCGATGGTCTCCTGTGTGGTCCGAGCGGCCATTGTTAGCTGCGTACCTCCGTGCCAAAGTCGGTGGCCGCCAGGCCCTCGCGGGTCCAGGCCAGGCCCGTGCTCGGGTCCAAGTCCAACTGCTGAATCGCGTTTAGATAGGAGTCGGACTGGGGGATGTTGGGGCTGGCTTCGCCTCCGCAGTACATGCCGATCTCGCGCTCTCCGGCGTCGTCTTTGCGATGCATGATCACGCGTCGTACGGAGTGGATCTGGCCGGGCATGTCGGCCGGCAGACCGAAGCGGAACGAGTGCCGCGCACCAATTGCCGCGGCCGAAATGTAGGTGCTGTCGTCGTCGGGCCCTGGGGCGTCATCCACGCATTCAACAGCGGTGCCGGCGCTCGGCGTCCAGTCCGCCGCTGCGCCCTGCGCGTCAGGCCAGCAGCAAATCACGCGGCAGTCTGGAATCACCGTGTTATACGGCGCCGGCCCGCTGCCATCCATGATCAGCAGGTCGTCAACCGCCAGGCCCACGTTTAGGTAGATGGCCACTCTGTCGGCACTCGGGTTTGCGGTATCTTGCGTGTTGCCGAGCCCGGAGAGAATCAGGGCCTTGTTCACCGTGATGGCCCAGCTTCCCGGGTTGCCGATCACGGCCTCAAATTGCACATAGTTCCAGGCGTTCAGGTGGTAGAGGAACGTCGGGTGCTCTTGCAGCAGCGTGCCGTTTCGGGTGACCCTGCATTTCTGCTCGTCAGTAATTCGGAACTCGACCTGGTCGCTGTCACCATCCCGAACACAGATCAGTGGGTGCTTTTTCGTCCACCAGCTAGTGCGATCCGGGAAAAACGCAAGTTGCACAATCCACTTC
>JAWLGN010000294.1:0-6983 GCA_041685075.1 Bryobacteraceae bacterium | reverse complement strand
CGCTGCGGCATCGGGGAGCTGCGCATCCCCGCGGTGCAGCCCGGCTCCAGCATCATGCCCGGCAAGGTGAACCCGGTGATCGCGGAAAGCCTTCTCATGGTCTGCGCGCAGGTGATGGGACACGACGCCGCCATCGCCTGGTGCGGCGCCGCCGGCAGCACCTTCGAGCTGAACGTCATGATGCCCCTGATGGCGTGGAACCTGCTGGACTCGATCGCGCTGCTGGCCGCCGGCGCCCGCAACTGCGCCACCCGCCTGGTGGACGGGCTGGAGGCCGACCGCGCCCGCGCCGAGGGCCTGGTGGAACAATCGCTGGCCATGGCCACGGTGCTCGCGCCCGAGATCGGCTACGAGCGCGCCGCCGCGCTGGTGAAGGAAGCCTGGACCTCCGGCCGCACCGTGCGCGAAGTGGCGCGCGAGAAAAGCGGCCTGCCGCCGGAGCGCCTCGACCAACTCCTGGACCCGAGCGCCCAGGCAGGGTAGCCCGCGCCCAAGCTACCTCGCCCGCACCCACGAGAGCATGCGCGGCATCCGCGAGTAGAATACCAGCGCATCTGGGTCGCTCCCCAGCAGCATCGCGAACGTACCGGGCGGCGCCAGCTGCCCTGCATCGAGCGGCACGAGCCGGCCGCTCGGCCGGTCCAACCTGTAGAGCAAGCTAACCTGGTCGGCTGTCGTCTCCCGCCGGGCCGGTACCGCGGTGGCATAGATCTCGCCCGAACTCGCGAGCGCCGCGCCGGTGACCTCGATAGCGGGGAACGGATCGACTTTCCACCTGCCCACAAGACTCCCGTTGGTGGACACTTCCGCGAACATGCGCTCCGAGCGGAAGTAGATCAGGATCCGCTCGCCCGCGACCGAGAGCAGGGCCTCGCTGGTACGGAGAGGCTGCGGCCCGAAGGCGTCGCTGGCCAGCGCGGTGCGCACCAGTTCGCCCTGCGCATTGTACTGGCGGAGCATGTCGTAGCGCGGGGCATTGCGGTCATTGGCATCGTGCACCCGGCCCAGCGCCCACAAGCTGCCGTCCGCCGAAAAGGCAATCCCGCTCGCTGCAAAGGGTGAAGTCCCGACCACCCGCAGTATTTCGCCCCCGGGAGCGATCCACACGATGGCCGACGCCGATCCCAGCCGCGGATCGGAAAGGCTGGCATTCACGGCCAGCACGCCCGCCGGCGAACTGGTGATCCCACGAATCCGCACGGAAGAGTAACCGGGCAGTGCTAAGGAGGCTTCGGTCTTCAGCACACCATCCTTATAGGCCCACGCCTTCGCCTGCTCGGCATCCTAGGCAAGGAGATGACCGTGCGAGTACCTGGGGAGCGGCTTGTTGGCAAAGTCGTGGCTGACGGCCAACGCCCTGGAGGGCCTGTCTAATGTTTCCGCGGCAGGCACCGCAACCGCGAAGAAGAACAACACGAACACGCCTCGACACGTTTTCATTCGTCGGCGTACCTACGGAAGTATGCATGTATCGATGCACCATGCCAGCCGCCCTGTCAAGATGCTGAACTCGAATCCATGTGATCAGCAACACAGCCCGCCGCATCCGGGCAAAGCGGGAGAACCTCCAGCGCGCGGCGCCGGCGTGGGCCGAGGTGCCCTCCGGTGACCGCCGGAAGCTCCTGAGGCTACGTCCGAGTGATGTACAGTGAGAGGTGATCCCCAAGACCCGCTGGATACCGTTTCTGTGGAGGCTGGCACGCCCACATACCCTGACGGCGTCGTTCATACCCGTGCTGGTCGGAACCGCGCTGGCGTGGAGCGCCGCGCGATCTCTGGATGGGACGCTGTTTCTCGCCATGCTCGCGGCTTCGGTCCTGATCCAGGCCGCGACCAACATGTTCAACGAGTACTTCGATTACATCAGGGGCCTCGACAACGCCGAGTCGGTGGGGATATCCGGCGCCATCACGCAGGATCGCGTTCCGCCCCAAACGGTTCTGCGGATTGCCGTGGCGACCTTCGCGGTGGCGATGCTCCTGGGCGTCTATATCTGCGCCCGCAGCAGTTGGTGGCTGACTCTAATCGGAGCGGCCTGCATGCTGGTGGGCTACCTGTATAACGGAGGTCCGTATCCTATTTCAGCCACGCCGTTTGGAGAGCTGTTCGCCGGCGGCGTTATGGGCAGCGGAATCATCCTGTTGTCCTGCTTCATCCAGCAGAAGGCGATTCACATTCACGAGGTGCTGGTATCGGTTTCCTTTTCCGTTTTGATCGGCGCGATCCTGACCGCCAACAACATTCGCGACCTGGAGAATGACAAGCGAAACGGCCGGCGCACATTGGCTATCCGTCTGGGCCACAGGCGGGCGGTTCGTTTCCTGGCGGGCAGCCTGTTGTTTGCTAATCTCTGGATCGCTCTCCTGGTGCTCCTCGAGATCGTCTCCCCCTGGGCGCTCCTGGTCGTGGGAAGCCTGTGGCCGGCGGCCCTTGCGGTGCGTGGCTTTCAGGGCGAACGAACACCGGCCGGGATGATGCCGGCGATGCGCCGTGTAGCCCAAACCAACACGATCTTCGGAGTTCTTCTTCTGGTGGGTGTATTGGCGGGCGCTTATTGAGAAAGGCCGGTGCCCCGGCTCGCTATCAAAGTCGTTGCGAGCCGGGGCAGCCCGGTGCTACTGGGCAGGTCTGTCCATGTTAGAACAGCAGCTTCGCCCCAGACTGCGCTTGCCGCGCCGGGTTCACCTGGCTGGAGACAACGCCGAACGCATTCGATCCCAGCGTGGTTCCCGGTGCTCCGAACTGGGGTGTGTTGAAAGCGTTGAAAAGTTCGGCGCGAAACTCCAGGGTGGCCCGCTCGCGCAGCTTAAATTGCTTGAAGAGTGACAGGTCGAAGTTGCGTACGCCGTCGGCGCGGACGTCAGGCAGAGTGCGGGCTGTGTTGCCCAACGCAAATGGCGCCGGTTGAGAGAACGCCGAGGTAGCGAAGTACTGGTTCAGCCGCGCATCCACGGCGCCGTCACGCCTGGCACTCGTTCCGGAACTGTTCGGCCGCAGTCCCTTGTTGAAAGCCTGCGACGTGTTCGGAGCGGAAAGCGCCAAGGGAAGACCGCGTTCCAGCGTGGCAATGCCGTTGATCTGCCAGCCGCCGAGCACTGCGTCGACGGCGCCTGACCAATGAGATCCCCAGCTCCTGCCGCGTCCCCACGGCAGAGCGTAGACCCAACTGAAGACCAGGCGCTGGGAGACGTCGAAGGTGGACAGGCTTCTTTCCGAGCGGCGATCGAAGTAGTTCTGCTGCGTTCCGTCTGTACCGGTGTTGTTGTTGCCGAGAGAGGCGTCGTCGATCGACTTGGCGTTCGTGTACGCCAGCAGGAAGCCCAGGCCTGAAGAGAAGCGCTTTTCCGCTTTCAGTTGGAATGAATGGTTCTGGGTGTACGGTATGCGGCGTCCCGGAGCGGAGCGTTGATCGCTTGTCCCACGAAAGTCATCAAGCCCAGTTTGTTTCCTGTGCGATCGAGGAAACCGTCCGGAAAGGGGTTGCGCAAATAGGCGTAAGGGGTGAGACCGTCGATGGAGCCCAAGTATTGGTTATCGGCGCGGAATCCCGTCTGACCGATGGTGCCGGCCGCCTGCTGCGGCGACGGCGCAAAGAACATCCCGTAAGCGGGAGAAATCCACCGCGAAGCCGGGTATAGACGAAATGCCAGGCACGATATCGAAGGCGATGGCTGCCGTTGGGGTGCGCACAAAGAAGCCATAGTTTCCAACTTCCAGATCTGCGCACCGTTGGGAATGCGCACGCTGCCGATCTGCCCAACCGCTCTCTCCATCCGTGTCCGATAGAACTTCTGCACCAAGGGATTGCAGCTTGCCGACTCGATGTGGAGGATATCGTCCAGGCGAATGAGGGCAGCGCGCCGTGCCGGGGGCTCCACGATTTGCGGCGGGAATTGTTCGAGCATATCGCTGACCCATTTGCAAGGACCGGTCAATCCACTCGTCGGGAGCGGAAAGCAGCTCTGGAGCCGTGTACGCCCTTCGCGGAGACGAGAGGTATGGAGCGTGCGTTGGCGCAGGTTGCGCGGCGACTGGCACACTCAGCAAGAACGCGAGACTTCAACTCGCAGTGTAGCCCGAAGCAGGGCCGTGCAGAAACGTTAAGCAGGTTTCTAACGGCGCGCGTAAGCTCTTGAGAAATCAGGGCCGCAATAGCAAACGGTTACGCTATCCCGGCGATGAGCGCGCGCTGCCGCGCCTCGGCACAACCTTTGCTAGTCGCCCGCCGGCCGGCGATGGGTCGTCGCGGCGGCGAGCAACCCCAGCGGTGAGCGGCTTTCGCGCTCCACCTGGGCCATGGTGCACTGGCGGGGGGCTTTGTCCGGGCGCCAGCGGAGCAAGCGGGTGCCGTGGCGGAAGCGGCCGCCGGTGTAGTGGTCGTACTCGACCTCGACCACCAGCTTGGGGTCGAGCGGCTCCCATTCGCCGGTACGCTCGGTGCTCCAGCGGCTGGGGCCGCCCGGCGCGCTGCCGGTGAAGCCCGGGGGCTTGCGCAGGCGCTCGAGTTTGGCGGTGAGGGTTTCCCTCTCGCCGGCGGGCAGGCCGGAGGTGTAGCCGACGTGGTGCAGCAGGCCGTCGTCGCCGTAAAGGCCCAGCAGCAGCGAGCCCACGGCGCCGCCCTTCGCGGCATAGCGGAAGCCGCCCACGACGCAATCCGCCGTGCGCAGGTTCTTGATCTTCTGGACGGCGCCGGAGCGCAGGCCGGATTCGTAGGACGCATCCATCCGCTTGGCGATGATGCCGTCGAGACCGCCGCCAAGAGTGGCGAGCCAGCGGCGGGCCACGGCAAGATCCGGGGTGGCCGGCGAAAGGCGCAACGTATCGGTTCCGCCCCAGCGGGAGAAGAACGCCTCCAGGCGCCGGCGGCGTTCGGCCAGCGGCAGCCGGGCCAGCAGTTCCCGCTCCTCCACCAGCAGGTCGAACGCCACGAAGATGGCGGGGTGCTGGGCCGCCAGCATGCGGACGCGGCTGGCCGCGGGATGGAGGCGCAGTTGCAACTCTTCGAACGACAACCGGCCGTTCACCGGGACCACCAGTTCGCCGTCCAGCACGAAGCCGCGCGGGGGCCAGGCGGCCAGGGCGGCGACCACGTCCGGGACGTAGCGTGCCAGCTGGCGGCCGGATTTCGATTGCATCTCGATCTGGTCGCCATTGCGGAACACCAGGCAGCGAAAGCCGTCCCACTTGGGCTCGTACTGCCAGCCGGCGCCGGCGGGCAGTTCAACGGCCGCCAGCGCTTCCATGGGCGGGTAGGGCGGGACGATAGGCAGCTTCACAGGAGTTTCTCGAGGCGCACGCGACGGCGGCGCGCCAGCAGCGGCTGGAAGAGATCGCCCGTTTCCTGCAGGCGCTGCGGCATGTTGTCGAGCCGGAAATCCTCCATACGGAAGCCGCGCTCCACTTCCGCCCAGGAAACCGGCGCGGAGACGGTGGCGTGCGGCGTGGGACGCACCGAGTAGACCGACGCCAGGGTGCGGCCCCAGGCGTTCTGGTTGTAGTCCACCAGCACGCGGCCGGCCGGGCGCTTGTGGATGCGGTACTCGGCGGTGATCAGCTCCGGGTGGCGCGCCGCCAGCTCGCGCGCCGTGCGCTTGGCGAAGATCCACACCTGCTTCTGCACGGGCCCGCGCACGATGGGTACGTAGATGTGGATGCCGCGGGAGCCTGTCGTCTTGGGGTAACTCGGGATGCGCATCTCGTCGAGCGCTTCCCGCACCCGCAGCGCGGTTTCGAGTACGCGGCCGAAGGATGCGTCCGGCACCGGGTCGAGGTCGAAGTGGAGATACTCGGGGCGGTCGAGATCGTCGCAGGTGGCGTACCAGGGGTTCAGATCGATGCAGCCCAGGTTGACCAGCCAGAGCAGTGAGGCCAGGTCCTCCACCACGGCGAAATCGATGACGTTGCCCGAAGCGTGGGGGATGGAACAGACCCGCAGCCACTCGGGCCGGTGAGCCGGCGCGCGTTTCATGAAAAAAAAGCTGCCGCCGGCGCCATCGGGGTAGCGCTTCATCACCATGGCGCGCCGAACGATGTGGGGCAGCAGCGCCGGAGAAACGTCGGCATAGTACTGGAGCAGGTGGCGCTTGGTGAGGCCCAGCTCCGGCCAGAACAACTTGTCGAGATTGGTGAGCCGGAGGGTGCGCTTGCCCACCTCGAGGCGCGCTATTTTGGTCGACGGAATCGCGAGGCGGCCCGTGCCCGAGCGTGCCGGAACCATACCCTGGAAAGTGCACGCGCGCGGCCAAACCCTGGTTGCTCATAGCGGGCGAGAGCGCCCGCCGCTCTGGTGCGACAATAAGCATGCTATGTCACAACTGGCCGCGATCGAGGAGTTTCTGGGCTGCCGCCGGCTGGCGGTGGTGGGGGTTTCCCGTTCCAAGAACGACTTTACGCGCCTGCTGTTCCGTGAGTTCGTCAAGCGCGGTTACGACGTGGTGCCGGTGAACCCCGAGGCGGGAGAGTTGGAAGGCCGGCGCTGCTACGCCCAGGTGCAGGAGATCGCGCCGCCCGTGGAAGCCGCGCTGGTGATGACGCCCGCAAGCGCCACCGAGGGCGTGGTGCGGGACTGCGCCACGGCGGGCGTCCGGCGGGTGTGGATGTACCGCGCCACGGGCCAGGGCGCGGTGAGCGATGCCGCCCAGGCATTCTGCCGCGAGCAGGGCATGGCGGTCGCCCAGGGCTGCCCCTTCATGTTCTTCCCCAAGCCCGGCTTCCCGCACCAGGTGCACGGATGGCTGCTGCGGGTTACGGGCAGGTGGCCGAAGTAGTGCGGATACCGCCCCACATCAGGGATCGGGCTGCTCTGCCGGTTCGGTGGCGATGCGGTCCGTCGAGCCGGTCTCCGGGACCGCAAGTTCCGTAGCGCTGCGATCGGCCGAGCCGGTGGGCGGCGCGCCCGCGAACAGGCGCGTGTTGTCGGAAGCCACCCGCACGGGTCCGCCCGGACGCCAGGCCGCCGCCAGCCTGCGGCCGCGTTCCAGTTC
>JAWLGN010000293.1:0-7021 GCA_041685075.1 Bryobacteraceae bacterium | reverse complement strand
ACGGAGCTGAGGTACTTGAGTATGGCGGCCAGGATGATGAAGCCCATCACGACCTTCACCCGGGCCATCCAGCCGCCGCTGCGCGGCAGGCGCTTGCGGTAAGAGGGAAACAGCGCCAGCAGGAAGAACGGCAGCGCCAGGCCGGTGGCGAAGCTGGTCATGCCGGCCAGCGGCCGCAACCCGCCGCCCGAAACCGAGGCGGCCAGCAGGGTGCCCACGAAGGGACCCACGCAGGCGAAGGCGGTGAGAGAAAAGGTCAGCCCCATCAGCAGGGTGGCGGCCGTGCCGCCGCCCTGGGAGGCGCGGTCCAGCCGGGTGAGCACCGACGACGGGATGGTGATCTCGAAGGCCCCCAGCAGGCTCAGGCCGAAGACCAGGAAGACCAGCGCGATGAAGCCGTTGACCCAGGGGTTGGAGCCGAGCTGCACCACGCCGAAAGGCCCCAGGATGGCGGTCACCAGCAGCCCCAGGCCGGTGAACAGCACAATGATCCCCAGGCAGAAGACCAGGGCCTGGTAGAGGCTCTCGCGCCGCGTCCCGGACTGCCGGTTCAGGAAGAACGAGACCGTGATGGGGATCATGGGGAAGACGCAGGGGGTGAAGATGGCGGCCAGGCCGAAGCCGAAGGCGATCAGCAGGAAGGCGGTCATGCCCCGGGAGTCGGCGGCGGCGGGCGCGGCGGCGTCCGAGGGGGAGCGGCCGGCGGCCTCGGTGTAGCCATCGGGCAGCGCCGGCAGCGCGAGGGCCGCCGCGGCGGGGTCGATCGTCAGGGGCGCGGAGACGGCGGCCCGGCCGGGAACGCAGACCTTGTCGTCGCAGGTCTGGTAGCGCAGGTTGAAGGCCAGTTCGGCGGGACCGGCGGGTGCGTCGGGGCGCAGTTCGGCCTGCACGTAGAAGACGGCCTGGCGCTCGTAGGTTTCGGTGACCTCGCCGAAGTTGGGATCGAAGGCCCGGGTGGGCTCCGGCTGGTAGAGGCGCGCGCGGGCCGCCGGCCCGTCTTCGACCGGCCGAACGGTAAGGGGAATGGCCGCCGGGGTGGTGCCGGAGTAGAGGTGCCAGCCCGCTTCGAGCTGCGCTTCGAGACGCGCCTGCACGGTAGAGCCGGGAGCCGCCGAGGCGGGCTCCACCTGAAGTGTCCACTCCACCCGACCGGGCTGCTGGGCCCAGGCGGAACCCGTAAGCAACAGTACAGCGATCGCCAGGGTCTTGATCATGTCCTACCAGGATGGATGAAGCGGGCCGCCGCCAGGTAACAGGCGGAATTACTTGCTCATCATCCGCTCGGCCGAAAAGTGCCGCAGTTCGTTTTCGATACGCTCGTTAACCCGCCCGGTCGAGAACTCCGCGGCCACCCGAATGGCGTTGCGGATGGCCTTGCCGTTCGAGCGCCCGTGGCAGATGATGCAGACGCCCTTGACGCCCAACAGCGGCGCGCCGCCGTACTCGGAGTAATCCACCCGCTTCTTGAACTCGGTAAAGGCGGCCCGCGCCAGCACGTAACCGATTTTCCGCGTGAGGGTGGCTTCGAGGGACTCCTGGAGGAGGTGCTTGAGCATCTCGATGAGGCCCTCGCTCACCTTCAGCGCCACGTTGCCGATAAAGCCGTCGCAGACCACCACGTCCACGCGGCCGGAGTAGATGTCCCGGCCCTCGACGTTGCCCACAAAATTGAGCGGCAGGCTCTTGAGCAGGGGGATGGCGGAGCGGGTGATCTCGTTGCCCTTCTGCTCCTCCTCCCCGATGGAGAGCAGCCCCACCCGGGGATGGGCGGTGCGGAGGATGCTGCGGGAATAGATCTCGCCCATGACGGCGAACTGGGCCAGCATGCGGGGGGAACAATCCACGTTGGCGCCCACGTCCACCACCACCACGGGCGGCCCTTCCATGGTGGGGAAGATGCCGGCCAGGGCGGGACGGTCCACGCCCTGCACCACGCCCTGGACCATCTTGGCGGTGGCCATGGCGGCGCCCGTGTTGCCCGCCGAGACGAAGCCCTGGGCCAGCCCATCGCGAACCAGCCGCGAGGCCACCCGCAGAGAACTGTCGCGCTTGGTGCGGAAGGCACGGGCGGCGCGGTCCTCCATGGTCACCACTTCGCTGGCGTGAACGATCTCGATGGGTAAGCCCGCCCAGTCGTGACGGGCGAGTTCCCGGCGGAGCACCTCCTGGCGTCCCACCAGGATCACCTTAACTCCCAGGGAACTGGCGGCCTGGAGCGCCCCTTCCACTTCGGATTGCGGGGCGTTGTCTCCCCCCATTGCGTCTACAGCAATGGTTACCATAGCGCCGGCGCCGTGTTACTCCGCGGCGACTTCGATCACTTCGCGGCCCTTATACTGGCCGCAATGCGGGCAGACACGGTGCGGCAGCTTGGGTTCGTGGCAGTTCGGGCATTCGGAGAGGCCCTGGGGCTTCAGCGCATCGTGAGCGCGGCGATTCTGGGTGCGCCGGTTGGAATGGCGTCGTTTCGGATTCGGCATGTTTCTACCTCAAATATCTTCGGGCCTGTACCGTGGCCTTTGCAAGTTGAAAATTCGCTACTCTACTGAAGATCGCGGAGCGCGTTCCAGCGGTCGTCGGGAGTTTGGGGCCGGCAATCGCAGGGCGTTTCGTTGCGGTTAACGCCGCAGACCGGGCAGATGCCGCGGCACTGCTCGCGGCAGGTGCGCTGCATGGGCAGGGCGAGCAGGACCTGCTCCCGGAGCACGTCTTCCAGTTCCATCCCACCGCCTTCATAGAAGGCGATTTCGGCCTCTCCCTCGTCAATCTCAATCTCTTCTTCGCGGGCAATGGTGGACATGGGCCGGTAGAACAGGTCGAACGACCCCGCCAGCGGGAACCGGGCCGGGCCGAGGCAGCGATCGCATTCGCACCCCATCTCCACGGTGAAGTCCCCACGAATCCGCACCTCCCCGTCCGTGTTGGCCAGCAACTCGGCCCTTCCGGCAGCGTGCAGGGGAGAGATCTGGCGGACGCCGGCGTCCGCAAAATCCACCTGGCCCGGCGGGAAGGTCTCATCGAAGCGGACCGCCCGCAACTCCATCTCTTGAATGCTGAGGAACATAGACTTGCCACCGAGGCCGGGGAACAATTCATTATACCGCAGGGGGTGGCCTCAGGAGGGCGGCAGGAAGCGCCGCACGCCCAGGTCGTACGCCGCGGCGCCCAGCACGCCGCCGAGCAGCGGGCCCAGGATAGGCACCCAGAAAACCATGCTGCCGTCGGTGAGGCCGTTGTTGCGGAAGCCGGCCAGTACGGTGAACAGGCGCGGGCCGAAGTCGCGCGCCGGGTTGATGGCGTAGCCGTGCAGCCCGCCGAAGGACATCCCGATGGCCAGCACGACGGAACCGATGAGCACGGGCGCCAGATTCCCCCCCACCGGCTGGTTGCGCTCGTCGACGATGGCGAAGATCAGAAACAGCAGCAGGGCGGTGCCCAGCGTCTGGTCGATCAGGCCCGGCCAGGGGGTTTCGGAGAAAAGAGGGAAGGTGGTGAAGACGCGGGCGGTTCGGGTGAGGTCCGGGTCGGCGCGCTCGAAGGCCGGGCGGTAGTTCCAGAAGACCAGTGCGGCGGCCACGAAGGCCCCGGCTACCTGGGCGGCGGTGTAGGGCAGCACCTTGCGCCAGGGAAAGCCGCGAAACAGGGCCAGCGCCAGGGTCACCGCCGGGTTGAGATGGGCGCCGGAAATCTTGCCCGCCACGTAGCAGCCCATGGTGACCCCCAGTCCCCAGGCGAAGGTGATGTTGGTAAAACCTCCGTGCACGACTTCGCCCGGCACGCCCGTGCCGAACAACACGACCATGGCGACCACGCCGGTGCCGAACAGCATCAGCACCATGGTGCCGGCGAACTCCGCAATCGTTTCCGCAAGCAGGCTCTTGTGCATGAACGCAGGAATTCTACCACGGGCGGGAACCGGGGCGGACGGGGCTACTTGCGCTCGCCGACGACGTACAGGTAGATGGAGTGGGTGGTGTTGCCGGAGGCGATCTTGACCACTTCGCGAGGCTTCCAGCCGCGGATCTCGAAATCGTTGGAGACCACGCGGGCGCCGGGCTTGAGATATTTTTCGAGGTTGGGCTTGAGGCGCTCGTTGGAACTGGTGAGGAGGTACAGGGTCACCACGTCGGCCTCGCTGAGATCCACGTCCAGCAGGTTGCCGTGGATGATGGAGACCTTATCGGAGAGTCCCAGGCGGCGAACGCGGGCGGCGGTGGTGCGGCAGAGTTCCTCGGAGATCTCCACCCCCACGGCCTTGGCGCCGAACAGGCGCGCGGCGGTGATGACGATGCGGCCGTCGCCGCTGCCGAGGTCGTAGACGGTCTCGCCGGGCTTGACCTTGGCGGCTTCCAGCATTTTTTCGACGATGACCTGGGGGGTGGGGATGTACGGCGCCAGGCTCTCGCCCTTGCCGAACTGCTGCGCGGCGGAAGGAAGGGCGAAAACCAGCGTGGCGATAAAGGTTGCAACCCGCATGAGCCTATTGCGAGGCGACGGTGGCCGTCTGGCCTCCCAACTTTGATTTTACTATGCGGGTCATGATGTCGCTCCAGGCGTTGAAGAGGTCGCGCGGCCGGCTGATGGTGTATTCGAAACCCTTGAAGTGCTTCACGGCGTTCCCGATGGCGTCGCGCCAGGGATTCACCTGCGGGTTGAGGTTGTAATTCATGTAGAAGACGGGGAACGAAGGCTCCCCGAGGGCCTGGAGGGCTTCCTCCGGCACCCTGCTGTCGAGCATCACCTTGGGACCGGCGAAGATCACGGCATCGGGCTTTTCGGGGCCTTGCAACTCGCGGGTGATGAGCTGCGCGAGGAACTCGGTGTCGCCGTGCTTCTCGCTGAGCTGCTTGAGATCCACGGTACCGAGATTGAGCGATTCAATGGCCTCGCCGAGCGCGGGGAAATCGATCTGGGAGGTGTTGTCCTGGCGGTAGATGACGCGCTGCTCCTGCATATTGAAGGCCACCACCGAGAATCTGCCGATGCGCGGCTCCCGCGAGATGCTGCGGAGGATGGAGAGCAGGGCGTTGGTGTCGAGCGGCTGGAGCGTGGCGGAGTGGGCCTTCTGGGGCGCGAAGTTCACCATCACCTTCACGTTGAGCGGGCCTTCGTTGTCGACGCGCTCGACCGGCGGCTCGTACTTGAACAGCTCGCGCTCGCTGGCGGCCACGGTGTTGGGCGCAATCTCCAGCACCATGTCCTTGTCCCTGGAGGGCAGTTCCGCGTCCACGTCCCAGTAACCCGAGCAGACGCGCTCGGTGCGGTCCCGCATGAGCCAGTCCACGTGGTACTTGCCTTCGCCGAGGTCGAAACCGCCTTGCAGGTAGGCGTCGCCCTTGGCTTCCTCCTCGATCTCGGGCACCGAGACGCGCTGCAGGAAGTAGACCGCTTCCTCGGGCCGGTTGGCGGGGCTGACCCGGAAGATCATGGTCAGCATGTTGCCCGAACCGGCCAGCTCCTTGAGCGGCACGGTAACGTCATAACCGCTGTGAAACTTGAGGTCGAAGCCCAGGACGGGCTTGATGGGAACCACGCTGCAGGGCAGATCTTTCCGGGGGTCCTGGGATTCCAGGATGGCGGCGTCGGTGTTGATAATCCGGACGGCGTTTCCCGGACCCGAACCGTGAATCACCACCTGTGCCGGCAGAACCCCGGCACCCAGCAGAACACCCAGGAACCAGCGTGGCGCCGCAAATTTAGAAGATACTGAGGATCGCGACCACATCGCCCTGAGCTCGTGCATCCGGCATACCAGTGTTCTGTACACGCCGGACGGCGGGCTTCAAACGTATTATGGCGCATAATCCTGAAAGTGCAAGTTAATTGTCCCCCCCGGGGAGGGGGTGGAGCTGTTGCGGAACGCACGGCGGCGCGACGCGAGAGCCGCCCGCTGTCCACTATCGCGACGCCTGGGAACGGACGCGACGGCAGGCCATTTCGGCGCCGGTGGGATCGATGGCCGCGGAACCCTCCTCGATGTGCGCGATCCTGCCTTGCGGATCGATGACGAAGGTGGCGCGGTTGGCGATGCCCCGGTCGGGCATCAGGACGCCGTAGGCACGCGACGCCTCGCGCCGGGCGAAATCGCTGAGCAGCGGAAACTGGACGTTCAGCTTCTCGGCGAAGGCGGCCAGAGAGGGCACGTTATCGGTGCTGATGCCGAAGACCCGCGCGTTTTCGAATTTGCCGATGCCCGCCTGGTAGGCCAGCATTTCCTTCGTGCACCCTCCGGTGAAGGCGGCGGGGAAAAAGGCCAGCACGACCGGCTGCCCGCGCAGTTGGGAGAGCGTGACCGAGGTGCGCTGGGTGGACGGCAGGGTGAAGTCCGGCGCCGGGTCCCCCACCTTGAGGTGCGTCTTGGGTGGAGCCTGCTGCTGCGCGGCCAGCGCGCCGGCGGCCACGGCACAGATAGCGGCCCAGGTGAGTGTCTTCATCGTTCCCCTCCGCTAGGTGGAGATGAGCGGAACGCTCGAAAAGTGGCAGAAAACCCGCGGCGGGGCGGCGGTCATGCGCCGGGCAGCAGACCGAGGCCGGGGCGGTCCGGCAGCACGAGCTTGCCGTTGCGGACCTCCACGCCGGTGTAGGGGTCGTTCGAAATCAGCAGGTGGCCGTCCAGGTCGGCGTAATCCACCAGGGGCGAGAGGTGCGCCGCGGCGGTAATGGAAACGGAGCTGGAGATCATGCAGCCGAGCATGGTTTTCAAGCCCAGGGAGCGGGCGATTTGAATCATGCGGAAGCCTTCCAGCATGCCCCCGGCTTTATCGAGCTTGATGTTGAGGCCGTCGTAAGCGGTGGCCAGGGTGGGGATGTCGGCGGCGCGCAGGCAGGCCTCGTCGGCGAAGATGGGGATGTGGACGCGGCGGCGGACCCAGCGCTGCTCGTCGATCATGGCGGCGGGCATGGGCTGCTCGATGAACTCGACGCCCTGCTTTTCGAGCCAGTTGATCTTGCGGACGGCCTCTTCCCTGTCGGTCCAGCCCTCGTTGGCGTCCACCCGGAGCGGCTTATCGGTGACGCTGCG
>JAWLGN010000292.1:0-7071 GCA_041685075.1 Bryobacteraceae bacterium | reverse complement strand
AGCGGCAGCGGCTGGTGGAGGACCCCGAATTCGCCGCCATGCAGGAGATGCCGGAATTTCAGGAGCTGCTCCAACTTGAGCCGACGGTGCTGTAGGCGGTCGGCCGCAGCCGGGCTGGCGCTGGCGGCGCTGGGCTGGCTGGCGGGGTGTTCCCGGAGCGAACCCGCGGCGGCGCGGGTGGCGGTGCTGCGGTTTGAGAACCTGACCGGCGATGCCTCGCTGGACTGGATGGGGCGGGCGCTATCGGAGCTGGTGGGGGCGGCGGCAACGGGAACGCCCGGCCGCTGGGTGATCCCCTACTCCACGCTGCGGACTTGGGCGCGGGCCCTGGGGCCGCGGCCCGCGGCAGCTCCGGGAATATCGGGCGAGCGCAGCCAGGCGCTGCTGGCCGGCGCCAACCGGCTGGTTCAGGGGGAATACTCCATCGCCGGCGGAAAGCTGTGGGTGGCGGCGGTGGTGGAGGACACCTCGTCGGGCAAGACGGTCGAATGGGCGGAAGCCGCGGGGGCGGGACCGGAGGATGTGCTGGGCGCCGCGGCGGCGCTGGCGGCCGGGTTGGGTATGACGGGGCAGCCGCCCGCCACCGGTAGCCCGGAGGCCCTGCGGCACTATGCCGAGGGACTCGAAGCCCCGGACCGCGCCGCGGCCTTGAATTCTCTGGAGCGCGCCACCTCGGCCGACCCCGGCTTCGCCCGTGCCTGGCTGGCGGCCATTGCGACCGCCGGGGCCGAGGATCGCGCTGCGGGGCGGCAGCTCGCCGAACGCGCCCGAGCCTTCCGCGACCGCATGGGTCCGGTGGAGCAAGCCCGCCTGGATTTGGAGCTGGCCACGGACGTAGCGGCGCGGCGCGCTGCGCTCGAAGCCCTGACCAAGGCCGATCCGGCCGACCCGGAACCCTACAACCTTCTGGCCACCCTCGAGCACACGGCGCACCGGCACGCGGACGCCGCGGCACTACTGCGCAGGGCCACCGCACTCCATCCGGAGAACCCCGTGTTGTTGAACAACCTGGGCTATGCCGAGGCGTGGGCCGGGAATCTGGATGCAGCCGTCGAGGCGCTCCGCGCCTACCACAGGGTCCGGCCGGAAGACGCCAACGCGCTCGATTCGATGGGCGACGTACACCTCTACTTCGGCAAAGCGGCGGAGGCGGAGCGGTTCTACCAGGAGGCCTACGAGAAAAACCCCCGCTTCCAGGACGGCGGGCCGCTGCTCAAGGCCGCCTTCGCACGCCTGATGGAGGCCGACGTGGAGCGCGCCGGGACGACCTTCAAGCGTTACCTCGAAGCGCGCCGGGAAGCTCAGGATCCGCTGGCGGACTACCGTCACGCCGAATGGCTGTGGTTGACCGGCGAGCGCCGCCCGGCGTTGAAGAAACTGGCCGCCTTCGCCGCGGGGGCGGAGCAGAAGGGCGCGCGCGACATCGCCGGCCGCGCCCACGCGCACCTGGCTATCTGGCGGCTGCAACTGGGCGAGCGGGAGGACGCGGCCCGGCATGCGGGGGAGGCCGCCCGGCTGGCCGGTCCGGCCTCGGCGGGCATGGCGGCGCTGGCAGAGTTCGTCACGGACACGCCGGCCGGCTCCTCGGAGTGGACGCTGCGGGCGGAACGGCGCTTCGACTCGCCCGGCGCGCTGGGGATGAAGCGCTTCGCGCTGGCCTGCGCGCTGATCTTCAACGGCGAGTTCCGCGAGGCGGGACTGGTGCTGCGGGAGGCCTATGCGCGCTGGACGCCGGCGGGCGATCCGGCCATCCCGGTGCTGCTGGCCTGGGCATGGAGCGCCTCCGGCCGGCTGGAAGACGCCGGGCGGCTGATCGAGCGCAACCCCATCCCGCAGGGCACCGGGCTGAACGTCTTCACTTCGATGTGGTTTCCTCGGCTGTTCGCCGTGCGCGGCCAGGTGCTGGCGGCGCGCGGCAACCTGCGGGAGGCGGTGCCGCACTACAGGCGGTTTCTGGATCTCTCCGGACCCGCCGCCACCATCTGGGGCGACGAGCAGCGCATCCGCAAGACGCTCAACGGGCGCTGAGCAGGTTGGCGAACAGCCTGTAGGCTCCCGGCACCCCGGCGGGCAACTGGCGGAACCAGGAGTAGGCGGTGAAGATGTAGACCCCTTTGCCGTAGCGGGTCCACAGGAGCCCGCCGGCCAGCGGCTTTTCGCCGGGATCGTGCGATTCCAACACGGTGTGGTAGCGCGGATCCCACTGGGAGGCGAAGTAGAGGCCGCGCTCCTGCACCCAGCCATTGAAATCGGCGGCGGCGATGGGGTTGGGCGCCGCAAGCAGGGGGCTTGCCGGGTCTGTGATGCGCACCGGGGCGTCCTCCACGCTGACGCGGCCGCGCCCGAGGGTGATGGGATAGGGGCCCAGGTTCACGCCGGCGAGCGAGCGGTCGAGCACGTTGTACTGCACCACGAGAGTTCCGCCGCGCCGGACGTATTCGAGCAGGCGGGGTTGGGCGGCGCGCAGGTCGGAGCGCACGTTGTAGGCGCGCACGCCAGTGACGATGGCGTCGAAGGCGGCGAGATCGCCCTGCTGGAGGTCCTGCCGGGTGAGGAGCGCGACTTCGGCGCCGAGCTGCCGCAGGGCGGCGGGCATCTCGTCGCCGGCGCCCATGATGTAGCCGATCTTGCGCGCGGTGAGCCGGATATCGGCGCGCACCAGGCGGGCTTCGGCCGGGGGAAACCAGACTTGCGGCGGGATGTGGGGATAGTCGATTACCCGCATCCCCAAGTTCACGGTTGTGCCCGCGGCTTCGGCGGAGACGCGGGCTTTTCCTTGGCCCGGGTGCGCGGGCGGGGTGATCTCGAAGGCCAGGGACTGGCGCTCGCCCGGCGCGCCGCGGAAGGGCAGGGTGGCGGGCGAGGCGCTCCAGCCGGCGCTGGTTTCGACGCGCGCGGCGCCCTCGGTCTGGGCCCCGGCGGCGGCCGCCTCCACCGGCAGCGCGCGGCGCCCAGCGGTGGGGAAGACCAGCACGTCCTGCGGCAGGTCCACCGTCACCGGCGGGACGACCACGACCGGGCGGTAGCGCTCCCCGTAGACCGGATCGATGTAGCGAAAGCGCGCGGGACGGGTGATGCGCAGCTCCTGGCCTCCGGCGCGGATGAGGAAACGCGCGGTCAGCACGGGCGGATTTTCCGGCAGCCCGATGAGCTGCGGGTCGGCAACCTCGTAGGCGCCGCCGCGGTGCGGCCGCAGGAGCCAGTAGGGCTGGGAGTAGGGCTGGTCCGCCGGGACGGGTCGCTGGATTTCGCGCGTAAACGGCTGATTGTTGGGCAGCGGCGCGTTGGCGTTTTCGGTGGTGCGGGGTCCCAGGCCCTCGAGTTCGACCGCGGCCAGCGTGAGGGGGAAGCCGGACCGGTTGAGCGCCGTGAGCCGGACGGGGAGCTGCGAACCGGGAGTGATGTCCCAGCGATCGGCCTGGACATCCAGCCACAGGCCGGCACAGAGGGCCACGGCATTGTCGATTTCGGCCAGCTTGATCTCCGCCCACGGGTGGCGCAGGGCGGCGACCGCAGCGCGGGCCTCGAGCAGCGCCGGGATGGTGGCGGCGGGGTTGTGGGGATCGAAGCCCCTGGCCGCCGCGGCCAGGATGCGCCCGGCTTCCGCGCCTCCGGGAACGCGGCCCCAGGTGGTGTCGATGCCTTCGAAGATGTCGCGCGCGGCCGGCTCTCCCGCCACCACTACGAAATGCCGCTGGGCCGGGCCTTTCGGCTGCGCGCTGCCCATGGCCTGGCTGCGGTGCATGCTGCGGCTCATGCCGGCGATCTCGGCGTAGGAATGGCCCAGGACGGGGTTGAACTGGCCGCCGTCGACGCGGATGGCGCCGGGCCCAGGTTGCTGGAAGTAGGGGTGGTGGACCAGGCGGCGGGCGCGCCACGGCTGGACGCGGGACAACTGTTCGGGAAAGCGCGTGGGGTCTGCGGCGGCTGCGAAGGCTTCCCGCGCCAGCATGCCGGAGGCCTGGTGGTGGCCGTGGCCGTCGCGCGGGGTGCCGGAGAAGGTCATGGTAATCACGTCCGGGCGGTAGTGCCGGATCACCCATACTATGTCGGAGAGGATGCGTTCGCGGCCCCAGGTGGCCAGGGTCTCTTCGGCGGATTTCGAGAAGCCGAAATCCACCGCGCGAGTGAAGAACTGGAGGGCGCCATCGATGCGGCGCGCGGCCAGCAGTTCCTGGGTACGGATCAGCCCCAGCTCCACCCCGAGTTCCGGCCCGATGAGGTTCTGGCCGCCCTCGCCGCGCGTGGCCGAGAGATAGGCCGTGCGGTAATGTCGCCCGCGGGCGAACCAGGCGAGCAGGAGGTTGTTCTCATCATCGGGATGGGCGGCGATCATGAGTACGCTGCCGAGCACGTTGAGCCGCGCCAGCGCCTGTTCAATCTCGGGTGTGCCGCTCCACCGCGGCTCCGCCCGGGCGGGGCGGAAAACGGACAATACGATCAGCCAGGCGAGGAACGCGGAGCGGAAGAGGCACATCGAACTTTATGGTAGTCGATCCGGGGAGGGTGCTTGCGCTCCAGGTTGGACGGCGAAGCGCCGCGCATCGGCGTAGCGCTGGGCGGCGGGTTTGCCCGTGGGATTGCACACGTGGGGGCGCTGCGGGTTTTCGAGCGCGGCGGTATTGCTATCCACTCGATCGCCGGGGTCAGCGCCGGCAGCATCGTGGCGGCGGCCTTCGCCAGCGGCGCAGCGGCCGAGGAGATCGGCCGGGCGGGCGCCTCCATGAAGTTCGCCGACGTGGCGCGCTGGCGGCCCGGCCGCATGGGCCTGTTGCGCAGCGAGTGTATGGAACGCTTCCTGAAGGGACTGCTGAAGTGCCGGCGCTTCGAAGAGATGACCATCCCGCTGGGCGTAGTGGCTACGGACCTGATGACCGGGCAGCCGGTGGAGTTCCGCGACAGCGGCGACGTCTGCCTGCCCATCCGGGCGAGCTGTTCCTACCCCGGGCTGTTCCAGCCGGTTGACGACGGCGGCCGCCTGCTGGTGGACGGCGCCATGAGCGTGGAGGTGCCGGTGGCGCTGGTGCGGGCCCTGGGCGCCACGCACGTGGTGGCGGTGGACCTGCCCGTGCCTCCCGCCGTGAAGCCGCGGAACGCCTTCCAGGTGGTGAACCGGTGCTTTCAGATTCTCCAGTCGCGCGCCGGCCAGAGTTGGGAGCGGCTGGCCGACGTGGTGATCTCGCCGGAGATGCAGGGCGTGCGGTGGGACGCCTTCCAGAACGCCGCGTACCTGGTGGAAGCCGGGGAGCGGGCGGCCGAGGAGGCCTTGCCGGCCATTCGCGCGCTGGCGAAAAGCCGCACCAGCGACGAGCTTATCCCAGGTTGAGCACCTGGCGCGCCGCGCCCGGCTGGCTTTCGATCTTCTTCTGCAACAGCGTCACGGCGTAGAGCAACTGCTCGGGGCGCGGGGGGCAGCCCGGTACATACACGTCCACGGGAACCACCTGGTTCACCGGCACGAGAGCATAGTTGTTGAACACGCCCGTGGAGGTGGCGCAGGCGCCCATCGAGATGACCCACTTGGGCTCCGGCATCTGCTCATAGAGACGGCGAATGACCGGCGCCATCTTGGCCGATACGCGCCCGGCGACGATCATGAGGTCCGATTGCCGCGGGGAGCCGCGAAAGACCTCCGCGCCGAGACGCGCGATGTCGAAGCGGGGCGCGCTCAGCGACATCATCTCGATGGCGCAGCAGGCCAGGCCGAAGGTCATGGGCCAGATGGAGTTCTTCCGTCCCCAGTTGACGGCCTTGCTGATGGTCGTAAAGACCAGCCCCTCGGAAAGTGCGGCGGAAGCGCGCGCGACCTCCTCGTTATCGATGCGCTCGAAGAGTTCCACGGGACCGGCCGCCAGAGGTGTGTCCATCTTGACGTTCATTTTCGCATGGGCCGTACGCGTCCGGTTAGAATCGAACCAGTGCCCGAATCCTATGAACAGCTTCTGGACCGCGCTGCGCGCGCCTGGGGTATCGAACCGGAGTTTTGGGACATCTGGGGCAACCTGCACGTGACGCCGGCGGAGGTCAAGCGGGGGCTGTTAGGCGGCCTGGGGGTGGACGCGTCGACGTCCGAGGGTTTGAAACGCGCGCTGCACGAGCGGGCGCGGAAGGAGTGGCTGCGGCTGGTGGCCCCGACGGTGGTGGCCGGCATCGGGCGTCCGGTGGAGTTCCACGTGAACGCGCCGGCGGAACTGGCGGGGGGCACGGTTCATATCGAGATACGGCTGGAGGAAGGCCGCGTAGTGCGCTTCGAGCTGCCGCTCGGCAGTTTCCCCGATACGGGATCGGCCGAGATCGAAGGCGCACGCCGGATGCGGAAGACCGTCCAGATCCCCGAGCCGCTGCCGCTGGGCTATCACGACGCCGTGGTATCGCTGGGCGGCGAATCGGGCGCC
The DNA here is from genome assembly GCA_041685075.1 of Bryobacteraceae bacterium. Taxonomy (GTDB): domain Bacteria; phylum Acidobacteriota; class Terriglobia; order Bryobacterales; family Bryobacteraceae; genus JAMCRM01. Next base: position 676 of record JAWLGN010000292.1, on the reverse strand, counting down.
ATGCGGCTGATCGTCACACCGGAGCGGGCCTACGCGCACCCGGCGCTCACGGCGGGCGGGCGCGCGGCGGGCGTGGCCATCGCGCTCTACGGGCTGCGCTCGGATCGCAACTGGGGCTGCGGCGACTTCACCGACCTGCGCGCCGTCGCCGACTGGGTGGCGGAAGACGTTTCCGCAAGCTTCGTGGCGCTCAACCCGCTGCACGCCATCCACAATCGCCGCCCCTTCAACACCAGCCCCTACCTGCCGAACTGCGTCTTCTATCAGAACTTCATTTACCTGGACGTGGAGGCCATTCCGGATTTCGCCGTCTCGCGGCGGGCCCAGGCGCTGCGGGCGGCCTGCGCGGGCGAGATCGAGGCGCTCCGCGCCAGCGAGTTTGTGGAGTACGAGCGGGTGGCGGCGCTGAAGACCCACTTCCTGAAACTGCTGTTCGTCGATTTTCTGCACCGGGAGTACCGCGCCGGAACCGCCCGGGCGCTGGTCTTCAAGCAATATATCGAGCGGGAAGGCGAGTTGCTGGACCGTTTCGCCACTTACTGCGCGCTCGACGAGCACATACACCGCGCCAACCCGGACGTATGGATGTGGACCGAATGGCCCGCCGAATACCAGGACCCGGATTCGGAGGCCACCCGGACCACTGCGCGCGGGCGCTGGCGCGCGGTGCTGTTCC
>JAWLGN010000291.1:0-7084 GCA_041685075.1 Bryobacteraceae bacterium | reverse complement strand
AGAGCCGGGAACAAGCGGCTTTCGAGCTGACCGTACGGCGCCTGCCGCCCCACCGCAACTACCTGGTGGCGGCAGGCCTGCCGCAGGTAGCCGACTATCTGCTTCATCTCCGGTTCACAGACGAGGAGATCGCCTACCTGCGCGGGCTGCCGCAGTTCTCCCAGGTCTCGGCCGAATTCTTCGACTACCTGCGCACGTTCTGTTTCACCGGCGACCTGTTTGCCGTGCCCGAGGGTACGGTGATGTTTGCCGGGGAACCGCTGCTTACCATCCGGGCGCCGGTCATCGAGGCGCAGATTCCCGAGACCTTGGTGCTGGCGGCGCTGAGCTTCCAGACCATGATCGCCAGCAAGGCGGCGCGGGTGGTGCACGCCGCGCAAGGGCGTCCGGTGGTGGAGTTTGGTACCAGGCGGGCGCACGGTCCGGAGGCCGGCGTCCTGGCGGGCCGCGCGGCATGGATCGGCGGCTGCGCCGGCACCAGCAACACGCTGGCGGGGCTGCGCTACGGGGTTCCGGTGATGGGGACGGCGGCGCACTCCTGGGTGATGTCGTTCTGCGAGGAAGGTGCGGCGTTCCGCAAGCTCCAGGAGGTGCTGGGACCGGAGACCATCCAACTGGTGGACACCTACGACACGCTGGAAGGCGTGCGCAAAGCGGCGCGGCTGGGGCCGCCGCTGCGGGCCATACGGCTGGACAGCGGCGACTTCGTGGCGCTTTCTCGCGCCGCCCGCGCCATTCTGGACGAGGCCGGATTGCACAATGTCCAGATCATGATCAGCGGCGATCTGGACGAGTACCGCATCGCGGAGCTGGTGGCGGCGGGCGCCCCGGTGGATTCCTTCGGGGTGGGGACGCAACTGGCCACCTCCGCCGACGCTCCCAACCTCAGCGCGATCTACAAGCTGGTGGAGCTGGACATCAGCGGCATCAAGCGCTTCACCGCCAAGTACAGCGACGACAAGGTCACGCTGCCGGGGGCCAAACAGGTGTTCCGTTTCCCGGATCACGACGTGCTGGCGCGCTCGGGCGAGTGCAGTACGGGCAGGCCGCTGCTGCGGCCCGTGATTCTGGACGGCGCGCTGGTGGCTCCCCTGCCCTCCGCGGCCGAGGCGAGAGAACGCGCGGCGCGCGGCCTGGCCACGCTCCCGGAGGCATGGCGCGCGCTCGAACCCGCGCAGCCCTGGCCCATCCGGAGAAGCGAGGGCCTCGAAACCCTCATCGATCAGACGCGCCGCAGCGCGCGGTGATCTCGAAGTTGCTTCCCACCAGCCGCAGGCCCGGAATCCTCACCAGCAGTTCGTCCAGCAGGCGCGCGGCGCGGTAGCCCGAGGCCCAGCCGGGGAAGAGTCCCGCCATGGGCGAGGAGATGAAATCGTAGATGCCGGCGCGGCTCTCGAGGCCCGCGGCGCGGAATAGCGCCGCCACGGGGCCGGGCTTCAACTCGCGCTCCCCGGGCGACTGGTACTTGCGCATCAGGTTGGGGATGACGAGCGAACCCACGGCGCCGGAGAGGCGGTAGCGGCTGGGATCGAGCGAGTAGAAGACGCCCTCGGGAGCGAGCAGCCGGCGTACGGCCGCGGGCAGCGCGCGCAGCTCTTCCTCCGGCAGGTGGTGCAGGAAAAAGATGGCGATGACGGCGTCGTAGGGCCCGCCGGGCGCCTCCGCCACCGCCCCCTCGATGAAACGGACGTTGGCGATGCCTGCCGCGGCGGCGTCCTGCCGCGCCTGCCGGATGGCGGCGGGAGAGAAATCCACCCCCACCACTTCACCCACCTCACGCGCCAGCAGCAGTTCGGTATCGCCGATGCCGCAGCCCAGGCTCAGCACGCGGGCGCGCGGACCGGCGCCGGTGGCGCGCAGGATACGCCCCACCATGTGGGCCCGCAGCGCCCGCACCGCGGGACGCGCGAAATGACTCTGCGCAAAGCCGGAATAGAGCCGCTCGTGGTATTCCAGCTCCGCGTTCACAGGAAGGCCTGCAACAGGCGGCGCTGCACGTCCTTCAGGCTGCCGTGCGCGCTGTCGAGTTCGGCGACTTTCTCGCGCAGGTCGCGCAACAGCCGGGCCCGCTCCATGGCGGCCTGGATCACCAGCAGCAGTTGCGCGTTGTCCCAGGGCTTTTCGAGGTACTGGAACAGCCCCACGTTGTTGATGGCATAGATGGCGCTCTGCTTGTCGGCGTGGCCGGTGAGCAGCACGCGGCTGGCCTCCGGCTGCAGCTCCTTGGCGCGCGCCAGCAACTGGATGCCGTTCATGCGGGGCATCAGGTAGTCGGAGACGATCACATCGGCCGGCCCGTCCTGCAGGTGCCGGACGGCTTCCTCGGGGTCCGTGAAGCCGTGCACAGTGTAATCGGTCTCCAGTTGCAAAAAGGCCTTGATGCTGGTGATGACCATGTCTTCGTCATCCACGATCAAGACCGTAGGGTTGTGATTATCCAAAAACTCCATCCTCCGAATATCAGGCGCCCGGCGCCCACATAATGGGAATTTTGACGTGGAAGGTGGTGCCCACGCCCGGCTGGCTCTCGAACGTAATGGACCCGCCGTGTTTTTCCTCGACGATGCGGCGCGAAATCGAGAGGCCCAGCCCGGTGCCCACCCCTTCGGGCTTGGTGGTGAAGCCGGGGGTGAAGATGCGGCGCTGCGTCTCCAGGTCCATGCCGCGCCCGCTGTCGCCGATGGAGATGTGCACGTGGTCGCCCTCCAGGCGCGTGCGGACCACGATCCGGCCCTCTCCCTCGATGGCCTGCCCCGCGTTCACCAGCAGGTTCAAAAACACCTGGTTGAGCATGTGGGGATAGCACTCCACCTCGGGAAGCTCGCCGAAATCGGTCTCCACCGTGATGCGGCGGCGGAACTCGGCGTGGGTGAGCTTCAGGGTGTCGCGCAGGTTCTCGTTCAGGTCGGCCTTGCGCCGCTCGGAGGCGTCCGCACGGGCGAAGGTTTTGAGCCCGCGGATCACCGTGGAGATGCGCTCGCAGGCGATCTTGTCCACCGCCACCAGGGTCTGGACGTTCTCCAGGATGCTGCGCGCCTTGCCGATGGATTCGGGACAGGGTTCGGCGAGCAGCGCGCCCAGCTTTTCGAGCGAGCGCAGAGTCACCTCGTTGTTGGAAAAGATGGACCCGATGGGCGTATTGATTTCGTGCACGATCGAGGCCAGCAGCCGTCCGATGGACGCCATGCGGTGCTCCGCGATGAGCTGCTGTTCGGTGGCCTGGAGTTCGGCTTTCAACCGGTCCGGATCGCCTTCGGCCATGGTAGGGTGAGTGGACATCACTGCTCCACAAGCTTTCGGAACCGCTTCACCAAGGTAGAAAAAATGGCGGCGGTGATTTCGACGTTATCGGCCAGCAGGTCGTAGAACTCGTCCCGCGCGATGCGCAGCAGGCGGGTATCCTCCAGGGTACGGCCCTCCACCGGCATGGGATCGTCGTCGAACAGGGCCCAGGCGCCCAGGACTTCGTTCTGGCGCGCGGTGTGCAGGGCGTCGCCGTTGCGCAGCAACTCCACGGCGCCGTCCACGATCACGTAGAGAGCTTCCAGCGGCCTGCCGGATTCCAGGATGGTTTTGCCGGGCGGATACCGCACCTCGCGGGCCACCGAGGCGATGCGCGACAACTGTTCGGGGGTGAGATTCTGGAGCAGTTCCACCGCCTCCAGCGTGATAACCTTCTCGACGATGTTGAGCGCAGACATGGCTTTACGCGAGCGCCTCCTGGGCCGCGCGGGCTACCTCGCCGACCTCGGGTTCGGCCTCTCCGGCGGCTTCGGCGATCTCACCGGCCAGATTTCGCAATTGTAACTCGGCCGCGGCGGCGATGGCGCAGGCGGCCAGCCAGGGATCGCGCGAGCGGATCAGTTCCCGGAGGGCGGATTCGGCCTCGCGGAACTCCACGCCGAACAGGTCGCGGGCGCGCGCGGGCAAGTGCTCCGGAGCGTCCAGGAGGGGCATGAGAATTTTTTTGATGTCGCGTTCCAGCACCGTATCGAGGAACTCGACGGCGGCGGCCACCTCCTCGCGCTGCGTGCTGGAGAGCGCCAGGTAGGAGGAGTAGATCTCCTTGGGCGGGTAGCGCAGGCCGAGCAGGCGGAAGAGGCGCTCGAGGGCCATGCGCAGGCGCTCCTCGATGCTGCGCACCACCAGGTCCGCGGCGGTGCGCGGCTCGCCGGCATGGCTGCGAAGGGGCGCCAGCGCGGCACTCAGCTCGAAGTAGTAGCGCGCCTCGGCATAGATCTGGGCGTTTACGAAGCGGACCTCGAAGTTCAGGCCGGGCGAGGTCTGGCGCAGGCGATTGAGGGCCTTGAGCACCGCGGCGCGGATGGCCAGGTCCTGGTTGGCGACGGCGCGCAGCAGCACGTCCACGCTGCGCTGGTCGGGAATCAGCTTGAGAACCCGGGGCACCTGGCGGCGGAGGGCCACGGGCAGGGAGCGGTCTTCCAGCAGGTCCCCGAGGGTACCGCAGATCTGGGGGCCGTACTGCGCCAGGGCCTCGATGGCCGCCCCGCGCACGTGCACGTCGGCCACGCGCTTGAACAGGGGGTGGATATAGGCGCGGTTGCGCACGGCGCCGGCGGCCCGGCAGGCGGCGGCGGCGACGCGGGGATCCGGGTCGGCCAGCAGGCGGTGGAGCGCTTCCGTACCCTGGTCGCCGCAAATCCCTACCGCCATGGCGGCCAGGGCGCGGCGCTCCGGGTCGGGGTCCCGTTCGGTCTGGGCCACCCAGTCGCAGCTCACCAGGTCGGCGGCATCGGGCCGGCTTGCCAGGGCCTCCAGCGCGCCCTCCACGGCGTGGGGATCGGGCGAGTCCAGGAATTCACGGGCGCGTTCGAGACCCTCGGGCGCCACCGCGATCACGTACTTCACCGCGGCTTTTACTACCTCGCCGTGCCGGGCGGTGCGGATCTCCTCGAGGGCGTGCGGCAGCAGGTCCGCGATGCCCGCCTCGCGCGCCAGTTCATACACCCGCGCGCGAACCTCCGGGTAGGCGCTGTTCACCAGCTTGGCAAGGAGGGGCGAAATTTCGTACCCGGCCACGCCGGCCAGCAGCCCCAGCGCGTAGGTGGCCTGCCGCGGGTTGGCCGCGGTGGCGGTCTCCTCCAGCAGCAGGATGGTCTCCCGGTCCTGCGCCGCGATACGCGGGTTCTCGAGGTCCAGCCGGCGCGCGGCCAGCCGCTTCCGGATGGTGGCGACGTACTCGCGGCGAGCCCGCAGCGAAATCATCATCCAGGGCACCGTCAGAAGAATCACCACCACGGCGATCTGCGCCACGGTAAACTCCCACACCCGCGTGAACAGGATCAACAGCAGTCCGCCTACACCACGCGAGACCCGATCGAAAAAGATATCGATGAAGGCCTTCACGCGGTTGCGGGTCTGGCGCGGCAGCGGCATGTACAGCAACTCCATGCCGGTCTTGTTCAGGGTGTACCGGGTAGTGGCTTCGGTGAGCCGGGTGGCGCCGGCGGTGAGCACGCTCGGCGCGGCGGCGGTCCCGACAGAAGCCAGCATCACCGAAACCGGCATGACCTGCAGCGTGGCGCCGACGCCGAAACGCGACACCACCGTGGTGGTCACCAGAAACTGCACCACGAATTCGGCGCTCACCAGCCAGAGGCCGTAGAAACTGCCCAGGAACTCCGTCAAGGAGTCGCCCTGGTAGCGCGCCTTGGCCATGGCCTGAAACTGGAAGTTGACCAGCACATCGACGATGAAGATCATCGCCATCATGGCGATGATCGACCGCAGGTGATGGCTGCGGGCGATGTCCCGCACCATGTCGTTGAGGGAGAACTCCGTCGCTTCGCTTCCAGCCGCGCGCGCCTCGTGCAAGGAGGCCTGGCGCAAGACGCGCAAGACCAGAAACGCCGCCCACGCCAGCAACACCAGGACGGCGGCGGCCAGAACCAGGTTGCGGCTGCCGACCAGCCGCGCGGTGCGGCGGGTGAACTCGCCGCCGAAGGCCGCGCCCAACAGCAGCGCCATCCCCAGCAGGGGGAAGATGCGCTTGGCCTCGCGGCTGTCGTAGACGTTGCCTGCCACCAGCCAGCCCTGGGTCACCAGTACGATGCTGAACAGTCCCACAAAGATGTTGAAAACATAGAGCATCCAGGGCAGATCGCGGCCCAGGGCCCACCAGATGAGCACCAGGGAGGCGGCGGCCGTTGCCATGGTCCAGTTCACCGCGTAGGTGAGGGAGGTCCGGACGGCCACGCGGCTGTAAAGGTAAGCCAGGAGCCCGCCCGCCGCCGCTACCAGGATGATCAGAATGGGCAGGTCGTCGATATCGAAGCGATTGAGGAACATCGCCTGCGAAACCGGCTTCAAAATGTAGTAGGAGAAGAGGACAAAGAGGAGATAGAGGAACATCAGAGCGGTGCGGAGCCGCTCTCCGGGCCTCACATCGTAGAATGTGCGTAACAGATTGCGAATGGCGCGCATCGGGTGAGCATTCGTGCCTGCTGACGGCGGGCGCCCGCGGCCCTTCCGAAGCCGCACTCCGGCAGCCACACCGGTTGCGATTCAGCTTAACACATCGCCGGTGTAGAGCGCCGGACGCTATAGTAAGGCTATGATCTGGAGCCGGATGCGGCAGTACCTCGCGCCTCCCCCGGAGCGCGAGGAGGCGTTCCGGCGGGAAATCCAGCGACTCAGCCAGTCGGGGCTGAAGACCCTGGGAGCGGTGGAGTTAGGCGGCCCGATCCTCACCTTCCTGATGCTGTTCCTGTTGCAGCCGGAAGAAGCCCTACGCGGCGGCCATATGCGGCACCTGGCGCCTCTGGCGCTGGTGGGTGTGGTGACCAGCGCGGTGGCCCGGCTGGAGCGGACCCGTCGGCACGCGCGCGTGGTGGCCCTGTTTTCGGCGCTGGCCGCCGCATGCGTGCTGATCTGGGCATCGGCGGTGGCCGAGCCGATCAACAAATTCAGCCAGTACATTCCCACTGGCGTCACCATCCTCATGCTGACCATGGTGGCCGCCCTGCCGCTGCGCCCCATGCACGCGCTGGCGCTGGGCCTGGGGATCGAAGCCGTTTATGCCTGCGCGGAGATGGCCATCGCCGCCGGGCCGTACGCGACGGCG
>JAWLGN010000290.1:0-7085 GCA_041685075.1 Bryobacteraceae bacterium | reverse complement strand
CCTGAACCTGGCGGCGGAGGCCTCCACGTCTCTCTTCCCCAAGCAGTTGCTGGCACGCCTGGAAGCCATCGAGCATCGCCTCGGGCGGCGCCGCACGGTGCCCAAGGGACCCCGCACCATCGACCTCGACATTCTTTACTACGGCAACGCAGTGATCGAGTCGCCCGAGCTTACGATTCCGCATGCCCGGCTGCACGAGCGCCGCTTCGTGCTCGCGCCATTGGCGGATATCGCGCCCGGCCTGCGCGACCCGCGTACACGGCGCACGGTGCAGGAGATGTTAGAGGATGCCCCGGCCGCTCAGGCCGTCAGGCGTGTGGCGGAAGGATAGACGTGAATTGAGGCGGGAAATCGTGCGGCCTTCCGGCGCGCCTGACGCAGCGGGGGAAGGCCGCGAGACACCGCTGCCGGCTCGTACCGGACCGGCAGGACAGCCCTAGTTGTAATACGCCGCGTTCTTGTCCACGAACTCCGCCAATTCGGCCGGAAGCTCGTCCACGGGATGAATCGAGTTGGTCGGGCAGACCGGGACGCAGGCGCCACAATCGATGCAATCGGTCGGGTTGACAAAGAGTTGGGCGGTCTCCTCATAGCCGGCTTCATCGGTTTTAGGATGAATGCAGTCCACCGGGCAGGCTTCGACGCACAGGTTGTCCTTGGTGCAGGTGTCGGTGATTACGTATGCCATAGCACATTTCGGGGTGCAATTGGGTTGCCGCGCGCCTATGGAACCCAATTCTCCGAATTTTCAAGGCTTGCCGCACCCTGGGCGTTGGGGGACGCAGCGTAGTATGGCACAAGGAAGAGCGCGGGTGGGTGATAGCACCCAACGCCTGGCCCTTCAGCGGCGGGGGCTCAGGTAGTAACTGCCGCCCTGCCCTTCGAAGTAGAGCACGCCTTCTTCGGGCGCGACCCACAGGTCGGGCATCTCGAGCCAGCCGTTCCACCAGACATCCCACGATCCGGGCGCCAGGCCGGTTACCAGGCACCGCAGTCGTTGGGCGCTTTCGGTATCGAAGAAGACCGGGCCGGTCGCCCTGTGGATACCGGGGTGGAACAGGGCCACGCGGGTTCCCACGCGCACGCCCGCCAGGTCGATCGTCCAGATGGCTTCGAGCGGCTGCGGCGCGCCGAATTCGGTCACGTTCAGGAAGAGGGCTTCCGGCCTGTCTTTGGGGGATGTGGCCAGCACGGCGCCCGGCCGGCTTTCGAGGAGCGGCTCCCCGCCGCCGGGCAGCAGCACGGTATGGAGCGCCGCGCCCGCCTGGAAGCGGTTGCCCTGGGGTTCGACGGCGGCTGCGGCGGCCAGTTCCTGGCGGGCGCCCGTTCCCGGAGCGGCCACGTCGAAGGCCACCACGGCGGTTTGCCCCCCACCCATGCGCAACACCGCCACGCTCCTGCGCGCGGCGCGGAACGGAGGCGTGGTGATGTCGCCCGCTACGAAGCCCCACTCGGGCGCTTCCTTCGGCCGGCCGCAGGCGTAGCCCAGCGCGGTGGAAACTCCCGCCAGCGCGCGCAGATTGGCCGCCTCCCACCAGCGTGGCCGTGCCAACGCCGCCTCGAACCCGCCCACCGGCAGAACCAGGCGGCTCTCGCTTCGCGCTCTCACCGGCACCTCCTGTTATCATGGCTCACAGATAGGACCAAACGAAATGCGCTTTTCCACTTTGTCGGTACTGCTGCCGCTGGCCGCCGCGTGCCTGCTGAGCGGGCAGGATAAGCCCGTTATGAAATACGGTGTCCGGGTGCAGTCCGGCCCCATGGACACGGTGCTGTTGAAGGACTACAAGCCCGAGTCGTCGCTGGTTGTGCCGGTGACCCGCATCGAGAAGGCCCGCTTCCCGGTGATTGACATCCATACCCATACCTCCATGTCGCAGATCAAGACTCCCGCCGACGTGGACAAGTGGGTGCGCACCATGGATGCGGTGGGCATCGAGCGCACCGTGGTCTTCACCGGCGCTATCGGGGAGGAGTTCGACCGCCAGGTGGAGCTGTTCTCACGCCACCCCACGCGCTTCCAGTTGTGGTGCTCCTTCGATACCCGCGATATCGACGCACCGGACTACCCCCAGCGCGTTGTGCGGGAGCTGGAGCGCTGCTACCGCAAGGGCGCGCGCGGCGTGGGCGAGATCACCGATAAGGGTTCCGGCATCCAGAGCGCCCGGCTTCCCCGGGGGAAGCGGCTGCACTTCGACGACGCGCGGCTCGATCCGCTGTGGCGGAAGTGCGCCGAGTTGAAGCTGCCGGTGAACCTGCATATCGCCGACCATCCTTCCTGCTGGCGTCCGCTGGGTCCCACCCAGGAGCGCACTCCCGATTTCCAGCACTTCAACCAGCTCGGCAAGGACGTGCTCTCGTACGAGGAGTTGCTGGCCACGCGCGACCGGATGCTGGAGAAGCACCCCCGCACGATTTTCATCGCCTGCCACCTGAGCAACCAGGGGAACGATCTGGCCACACTGGGCCGCGTGCTCGACCGCTACCCCAATCTGTACCTGGACATTTCCGCGCGGGACTACGAAATCGGGCGCCAGCCGCGTGCGGCCGCGAAATTCCTGGCCAAGTACCGGGACCGCGTGCTTTTCGGGACCGACATGGGGGCCGATGCGGAGATGTACCGCGGCTGGTGGCGCCTGCTGGAGAGCGCCGACGAGTACATCCCCGGCCGGATCTGGTGGCCGTATTACGGGTTGGAACTGCCCGCCCCGTTGCTCGAGAGCCTGTACCGCACCAACGCGCTGCGCCTGTTGAACTGGGAACGCTGAGCGGCGGCTCGGGCCCGTGGGGCTGGTGCGGACGGGGGAGTTGAACCCCCACGGGCTTTCGCTCAACAGATCCTGAGGCAGGAGGCTCGCCGGAGATAGAAGGAACCGGGAGTAAACCATGAACGTGACACGGATGTTTTTGGTGGTTCTCTTCGCCATCGCGGGAGCGCGCGCGGAAGATGTCGCCGGTCGCGAGATCGCACCTTGGCAGCGCGGCATGCTGGACATCCACCAGATCAGTACCGGGCGCGGCAATGCTGCGCTTTTTATCCTGCCTGACGGTACGACCTTGCTTGTGGACGCCGGGGAACTGCCAGTGAAGACCGCGCGACATACCCCGGACCGTCCTGATTCGACACGCCCGGGGGGCGAATGGATTACTCGCCATATCCGCCACGCCCTGCGTCACGACCCACAACCCGCGCTCGACTACGTCATACTCACACACTTCCACGACGACCACATCGGTGGTGTGTCGAGCGGCTCACCGTCGTCCCGTTCAGGTGCGTACAAGCTCGCGGGCGTGGCGATGGTCGGGGAGCACATTCGCATTGGGACCCTGCTGGACCGTGGCTGGCCGAGCTATAGCTACCCGGCGCCCATCGAAAGTCCCGCCATGCAGAACTATCGCGCATTTGTCAGATGGCAGGCCCAAAACAACGGCATAGCGGTAGAGCGCTTCACTCCGGGGCGTAACGATCAGGTCGTGCTGCGCAGGGACAGAAAGTCATACCCCAATTTCGAATTTCGTAATGTAGGTGCCAACGGAGAAGTCTGGACCGGAGTCGGCATGGAGACCCGGCACCACTTCCCGCCGCTTGAGAACGTGCCACGCGCGGACTGGCCTAGCGAGAACATGTGCAGCATTTCATTCCGGCTCAGCTACGGGAAGTTCGACTTCTACAGCGGCGGCGACATACCCGGCGTTGTCTCTCCCGGCTACCCGGAGTGGCAGGACGTCGAAACGCCCGTGGCAAAGGCCGTTGGACCGGTGGATGCCGCCATTCTGAACCACCACGGATACATTGATAGCCAGAACGCTTTCTTCATTGCTGCGCTCCGGCCACGAGTCTGGCTCCTCTCTGTCTGGGACTCCGGCCACCCGACCTCTGCCGTCTGGCACCGGCTGATGTCGACGCGGCTCTATCCGGGTCCCCGTGAAGTGTTCGCGACAGACCTGCACCCCGGGGTGCGGCAAGTGATCAGTCGAATCGAAAAAATGGCGAGTGACGGCGGGCACATCGTGGTGCGTGTGTCACCGGGCGGCGGCGACTATCGCGTTGTAGTTGTTGACCACTCCTCGGAGAGTCACCAGGTAAAGAAGGTGTTCGGCCCGTATCCGGCGCGATGAAGCGTAGCGAGAACGCTGCGGATTTCTGGTGCGGACGGGGGGAGTTGAACCCCCACGGGCTTTCGCCCAACAGATCCTAAGTCTGTCGCGTCTGCCAATTTCGCCACGTCCGCGGCAGGAGGGCCCGCCAAGGCGCGGGCCCTCGCCAATTATAGCAGCCGGCCTCCTGCGGACGCGGCCCGCGCGGCTACAGGCCGGTGCCGTCGCCGCAGATGAAGACTTCCATGCCGAGTTCGCGGAACATGGCGGCCTTGGCCGCCAGCGCCAGTTGGGCCGCCTCGGCGTCCGGCGCGTAGGCCACCTGGATGTGGTTGGCCTTGTGGCGCGCCATGAACTGGTTGCGCGAAATGCCGGGGAGCACGGCGTGCATCATGGGCCATTGGGGGTTGGTTATGGCCCAGCGGCGCTCGGTCTCCTCGCGCGGCAGTTCCACCGCCCGCGCGCGGCCCAGGTCGGCTTTCAGAGCGCCCTTCTCGACGAAGACGCGGCTCCACACCACCTCGCCCGGTTTGCTGACGCCCTTGATGCTGCCGCCGCCCAGGCGGAAGAACATCGGCGGCTGGCGTTCGCTCGAGGCGCCGGCATAGCCGCCCGCCAGGTGCGCCGGCGGCACCGCTCCCGAAATCTCGAAGACCCAGACGAACTCCTCTTTGCCGTCCACTGGGTAGGGTTCGCCATAGCGCACATCGTGCAACGTGGTCTCGGGATCGTAGCCCAATGCGGTCCACACCCGGTTGGTCACCAGCGCGTCCAGCCCGGCGCACTCGTCCACTTCGTTGAAATGCGGCAGCGGGCGGCCTTCGTAGAGCACGCGCTTGCCCTCGCGGTCGTTTACCGGCGGCCGGTCGGAGTTGTTGAGCAGCCCCTCGGCCAGGTCCGAAGCAGGGGCCAGGTCTTTCAACCCCTGCTGGTACTGGATGCCGATGGAGTCGCAGCCGAAGTCGTCGGCAATCCGCAGGGCGGCGATGTACATCTTGCACTGGCCCAGGATCTGCTCGTCGGTGAGGTCGCGATCGGGATCCGGCCCGGTGACGAAGCGCATCCCGCGGGCGTCCAGCCAGCGGCGCACGGCGCGGGCTTCCTCGTCGGGCACGCGCAGCATTTCGGCGTAGAGCGCGGACTGGCTGAGCCGTTCCTTGAAGACGCCGGTTTCGTGCAGCAGCTCGTCGGGGATGATGGCGTTGTACATCCCCATGCAGCCCTCGTCGAAGATCCCCAGGATGGCCTTGTTGCGGCGCAACTCGGCGGCCAGGCGGGCGCCCAGTTCGCCGGCGCGCTCCGGAAGGCGCAGTGCCGCAAGCGGGCGCACGTGGCTGGTATCGTGCACCACGGGTTTTCCGGCCAGCCACTGGCGCAGCCCGGAGAGGAAGAACTCGTCGGTGAAGTCCTTGCTCCACAGGGTAGAGTAGGCAACCCCCGCCTTGGTGAGGGAGCCGTTCAGGTTGAGCATCCCCACCAGCCCCGGAAACTCGCCGCTCCAGTTGGCCACCGTCAGGATGGGTCCCCGGTGTGAATACAGGCCGGGGAGGACGTGGTGAGTATATTGCCAGACCGCTTCGACCACCATCAGGGGAGCGTCGGGCGGGATGTTGGAGAAGACCTCCAGGCCATGCTTCTGGCTGTCGATGAAGCCATGGCCCTTGGCCGGGTCGCAGGCGTGGCCGCGGCGCACCTCGTATCCTTCACGGCGGACGGCTTGAGTGACGGCCGCTTCCACGCGCTCCTGCGCGGGCCAGCACACCTGGTTGGCGGACAGCCGGAGATCTCCGCTGGCGACAAGAATCACGCTTTCGGGCATGCCCACATTCTGCCACTCCGGGCGAGCGGGCGCAAAGGAGGACCACGGCGAGGCCGCGCGCCGGTCAGAAGCGCAGGCCGCCGCCGCAGATGAGCACTTCGCCGGTGACGTAGTCCGAAAGCGGGGAACAGAAGAACAGCACCGCGCCGGCGGCTTCCTCGGGCGTGCCCAATCGGCCCAGCGGGCAGACAGCTTTGAAATGTTCGAGCGCTTCCGGGCGTACCCCCAGCACAATCCTGCGGCCGCCGATCTCTACCCCCGGGGACTCCGGCGCGAGCGGCTGCACCAGGCGGGTCTCAATCAGCCCGAACGCCACGGCATTCACGTTGACGTTATAGCGCCCCCACTCCTTGGCCAGCGTCCGGGTGAGCCCGAGGATGCCGGCCTTCCCCGACGCGTAGGCAACCTGGCCCGCATTGCCGCCGGTGCCTGAAACCGAGGAGATGTTGACCACCTTGCGCATCACGCGCCGCCCTTCGGCCGCCTCGCGCCTGGCCGCCTCCCGCAGGATGGGAGCGGCCGCGCGCAGCATCCGGAACGGCGCTACGACGTGGATGTCCAGCATGGCCTGGAACTGCTCGTCGGTGGTTTTCTGGATGACGTTGTCCCAGGTATAACCGGCGTTGTTGACGATGATGTCGAGCGAGCCGAGGCGTTCGCGGGCGGCGCGCACGAGTTCATCGGGGAAACCGGGGGCGGTGACGTCGCCGGCCAGGCGTTCGGCGCGCCCGCCGGCGGCGCGCACCGCGCTCTCGGCTTCGGCGGCGCAGCCGTCATCCAGGTCGTTGATCATCACGGCGGCGCCCGAGGCGGCCAGCTTCTCCGCGATGGCTCGTCCGATACCCCGTCCGGCCCCGGTGACGACGGCGCACTTTCCTTCGAGCGTGAACAAGCGCAACCCTCCTACTCTTGGAGGATAGACCAACGGCCGGAGAGCGTGGCCGGGAAGACACCGGACCCAACTCACCCTTGAAATTGGCCGCGCCAGGACATAGCATGAGGGTACCGAATGGAGATTCAGATGAAACTCTCTGTTGTGGTGTCGCTGATGGTGGCCGCTTGTCTCGCGGCCTACGCGCAGCAATCCATGCCGCGAATGACTACCGTGGAGCCTGCCAACGGCAAAACCGGGGATATTATCACGGTAGCCGGCGAGAACCTCGAGAAG
>JAWLGN010000009.1:28955-42332 GCA_041685075.1 Bryobacteraceae bacterium | reverse complement strand
GCAGCCCCAGGGAGATGGCGTTGGCGGCGATGGCCTTGCCCATCTGCTCGCCGAACAACTCGTGGCCGTGGATGGCGCCGCGCAGCCGTTTCCACCGCAACGCGCGGTGGGGGTAGCGCCGCATTTTCTCCCAGCCACCGCCCCAGACGTTCAGGTGGAAACGATCCCGGGTGTTGGCGAGGCCGGCCAGGAAGTCGGCCCGCCGGCGGCGGAAGGTCCCGATAAAGGCGATGTCGCCCTTCATGCGCCGCCGCTCTTCGGGGGCGGGCTCGGCGGGAAAGTGGACGCGCGGGTCGTACGCGTTCGGCAGATAGACGGCCAGGGGCGCCCCGGCACGCTCGAACTCACGGACGTTGAACGACTTGGTGGTCAGGATGCAATCGAACCTCGGCACGTTGGCGAAGAACGTGGGGGTCTGGTTCGACGGGTTGAACATGTCGTCGTTCATGTAAACGAAGCGCGGGCCCAGGGCGGCCACGGCGTCCAGCGTTTCCGGAACGATGTGGTAGGCCTTGGCAAAGAAGGTCATGTGGGGCCGGAACTCGTGGCAGGCGCGCAGGACGGCGGCATTGAGGCGCTCGACATTCGCCCGGCTCGGGCGGCGCCGCCACTTGCGCACCAGCTTGCCCGCCAGGCCGGCGGGCGGCGGGTCGAAACGCGTGTCGTCGATGGTAAGGACGTCGTGCCCCAGCTCGAGAAAGGCGTCCCGCCAGCAGGTTGCGTTGGAACCGAGGTAGTCGGGGCCGATGTAGAGAATCCTGAGCGTCTTCATGATCGATCTTGATGCCTGGTTGCGGCTGCGGCGCCGTACTTGACCGCTCGATAGACCTCCAGGCAGCGCCGGCCGTAGTCGCTCCAGCCGCCCAGCCGCGACACGCGCGCCAGCGCGGCTTCGGCCATGCGGCTCCGGTCCGCCGGATTGTCGAGCATCCACTGGATGCGGTCGCGGATGGCAGCCGGATCGCGCACCGGGACGATGAAGCCCTCCACCCCGCTGGTGAACAGGTCCTCCGCGCCGGTGTTGGTGCTGGCCACGACCGGGGTGCCGCAAGCCATGGCCTGGGCCTGCACCAGCGCCAGTCCCTCCTGGATGGAGGGCAGCACCAGCACGCTGGCCTGGCTGTAGTACCAGTAGAGACGCGCGCGCGGCTGAGGACCATGCGCGGTGAACAGGTCGGCGTTGCGTTCCAGAATGCGGCGCGCATCCGGCGAGGCGGTGCCCACCAGCCACAACTCCACCTGGCCCGCGCGCACCAGGGGGCGGACCGCTTCGAACAGGTACCCGATGCCTTTCTGGATGGACTGCGCGCCTACGAAGAGCACGCGGAAGCGGCGGTCCTCCTTCGGCACAGGACGAAACAGCGAAAGATCCACACCGTAGGGGCAGACGTGGACGCGATCGGGATCGAAGCCGCGGTCCAAAAAGGAGCGGCGGGCGAAACCGGACGGCACCACCACGGCGTCGGCCTCGCGGTACTCGGCCTCGCAGCGCGCCATAGCGGCGGGGTCGAAGGACTCGGGGGGCAGGCGCTCTCCCCAGCGCGCGAACTCCTCGGCCAGCAGTTCCTTCTGGGTGGCCACGTGCGCGGAGCCGCGGTTGCAGATCCAGGTGCGGCCGTGGTCGCGCATCCAGCGCCCGGCTTCCAGACCCGTGCCGTCGAGCGCATCCAGCACATCCAGGCCGCCACGCGCCACCTGCCGTCGCATCCACCTGCCGAAGTCGCGGAATGCCAGGCGATTCCACCGGTTCTCGCGGGGCCGCGGCGGCACCATGGCGCGCAGCCGCGAGGCCAGCAGCAACCAGGGGCGCGTGCGCGCCAGCGGCCGCAGGTCCGGGTCCACCTTGAAGGATGGATAGCCCGAAAAGACCGTGACCCGCTGCCCCAGCCGGTGCAGTTCGCGCGCCAGGTCGAACATGTGGAAGCGCGTCAGGCTGGCTATCCCGATATCAAGCGGTTGGTTGAACGGCATGCCGTTTTCTTCCCAATGGCACCCGGGAGAGGAGGTACAGCAGCGCGAGCCATACCGGTATCTCTTTGGATTGAGCGGTCATCATCAAGCCGATGCCATAGAAGTCTTCGTTGGTGAGAAACATCGTGATGACCAGGGCCGAGCCGATAACCGGGTTCACGTAGAGCACCAGCCAGTTATAGAGCAATTGCAGGTACAGGCCGTGCAAGATGGCCAGCACGAACACTCCCGTGGGGCCGAAGTTGAGGTAGTACTCCGAGATGGCGTCGAACAGAATCGTGGTAATGAAGTCCTTGCTCGCCAGGCCCAGGCGCACGGGATAGTGGTTCAACTCCCAACTGAGATAGGGCTTGTCGGGCCACAGCGGGCGGGGTATCAACGATGAGAGTTCGAATAGGAACGACTTGCCATATTCATAGGGAAAGGCATCCGGATAGTAGCGGGCGTAGACCGCGGGCATGTAGGCGCCCGCGAAGCGCGCCGCGGTCCGCTCCAGCGTGAGTTCCATTCGTCCGGCGGTGCCGACCCGTTCATAACGGACCAGGGATTCGCGGATGCGCGTTTCGGTATCGATGGCACGCTTGCCTGCCTGCTTGTAGATCGACAGATACGGAAGCACCAGCAGGAAAAGCACCGGTACGGCCGGCAGCAGCAGCTTCCATGGCGGAGCGCCGCGCGCCAGCACATAACCGAATCCGGCCAGCATCCACGGAAGCAGGCTCCCGACAAGCTGCCCGGTATGCAGACCCACCCGCATGCTCACCAGACAGAGGAGCACGACGAACGCGCCCCAGATCAGACGTTCCTGGCGGGACCGCGAGCTGAACAGCCAGTAGGAGCAGATGGCGATTACGGGGTTGATCACCTCGCCCAACAGAGAGACGGCGAACTTGATGGTGAGGGGCAGGTCGAAGTGCGCGAAAGCGTGGATGAACAAGGCCACCGGGGCGTAGAGCATCACGCCGCGCTTGAGGCGGCTCTCGTCGAAGCGCCACGCCGAGCGCGGCCCCCCGGAGCCGGCGGCCGCCGCCAGCGTCAGCCCGATATTCATCCCCGCGCCAAACAGCAGGATGAGGTAACAACCGCTGGGCAGGTACTGCCAGGAGCCGAAGCGGAAGAAAGTCCGGCGCATGTTGGTGAAGACCTGCCAGGGATACTCATGCCAGTTGTCAATGAACACAGCGGCCAGGCCGTAGCGGACGGCAAAGAATAGGGCCACGACGAAAACCGGAGCGATCCACGGGATCATGCCGCTGGCTCGCGCAGTCACGTAGCCGTGCACCGCGATCAGGACCGTGAATCCGAAGGTCAT
Source organism: Bryobacteraceae bacterium (assembly GCA_041685075.1). Lineage (GTDB taxonomy): Bacteria > Acidobacteriota > Terriglobia > Bryobacterales > Bryobacteraceae > JAMCRM01. The sequence goes on along the minus strand of JAWLGN010000009.1, from coordinate 39,049 downwards.
CCAGATGATCGCGGGCCGGGGAAGCGCCTCGAAATTGGAGCGGCCCGTGAAGAGGAGGAGCAGCGCCACCACCGCGCAGAACCATGGGACCGCGGCGCCGAAGAGTCCCACGCGGCGGGCCGGCCAGGGACTCGGAAGCGCCCAGGAAGAGGCTTGCATCATAGGCTATCTCGCGAGCAGGCGCGCCACTACCTGGTGCGCCCTCGCACGCTCCGTTCGATTCACCGTAATCAGGTAGGCGCTGGCGGCGCCGATCAGCGCCACTACCGCGCCTCCGGCCACCAGCCGCCCGAGGTCGAAACCGGGATCGGGCAACACCGCGCGCATCAGGGTGACACCCTGATGGGCCGCCACGAACAGCACCAGGCCGCGCAGCACCACCTCGACCGCGTAGCGCCTGCGGCTCTCTCCGATGAGCCGGCAGGCGATGGCCGGCAGGCGCAGGCCGCAGAAGATCGCGTCGGCCACGGCGATGCCGGCGACAAAGCCCGTCATCCCGAACCGGAAGGAGAGCGCATAACCCAGCGCCAACCCTACGCCGCCGGCGAGCAGCGTTGCGGTGAAAACATGCTTCTGGCGGTTGGAGGCGCTGAGCAAGACGGAACTGGTAAGCCACACCGATTGCGACAGTGCCAGCACCATGAAGGCGGCCATCAGGGTTGCATCGTAGGCCACCAGGCCGCGCGTCCAGAAGGCCAGCACGATATCGCCATAGACCATCAGGTAAACGGCCGAGCAGGCTGCCGAGAAGGTCACGAGCTTGGATACCAGCAGGTGGATGCGCCGCAGCTCCAATAGCTTCTGCTGCGCTTCAAGGGCGGTAAACTCCGGCCACACGGCGTTCTGGACGGTGGCGCCCACTTGTTTGATGAGATTGCTCAGCGTCCGGGCGGTGGAGAAAGTGACCAGCATGGTGGCGCCAAAGACGCCATTCACCAGCAGGGTGCTGCCCTGAAGCACGCCCACCAATACCAGTTGGATCCCCAGGAAGCTCGAACTCGGCACCAGGAAGGAGACCGCCAGCCTGAATTCGCCCTGCCGCAAACCCAGAGGGATTTCCGGGTGCCGCCGGCGCAGGTCCCATACGACGAACACACAGGCCAGCAACAGGGACACCAGTTGCACCATGGCGACCGAGAGCGGCCCGCCTCCCAGCGAGACCACCGTCAATGTGGCTGCCAGCGCCAGCACGAAGCGCGCATTGGTAATCATCTGGCCGCGGGGATACTCGTTGATGGTGCGATAGATGCCCAGCAACAGCCCGTGCGGCATGGCATAGAGCACATGGAGGGCGAGCAGCAGCCCGATCCATGCGGCGTAAGCGTGGCCGATCTCCGAGAAGTGGAGCCACTGGTCCAGCGGCGCCAGCCACAGCCCAATAGCGACGGCGAAAGCCGCGATATTGGCGATCGCCAGGCTGAACAAGAGTCCGCTATGCAGAATACGGGCGTACTCATGCCGCACACCCAGGGCGTGGCAGCGGTTGAGGCGGTTGACCACGTAGTTCTGCATCCCCAGGTCCAGCACGGCGAGGGATGCCCCGGCGGCGGAGAGCGCCAGCCACTCTCCGTAGAGCTGCTTGCCCCAGCCGGCCAGCAGCACCGGGACCACCAGCAGTTGGCTTCCCGTGTTCAGGACCTGCGACAGCAGGTTCGCCAGCGTTCCCATCGTGACGCGGCGCGCGCGACCCTCGCCGGCGGGTTGTTCGAGTACCGTTCTAGCTCTGATAAAGTATCTCCTTGACGCGCAGCCGCACCCACTGCTTGAGCGTGCGCACCCCGCTTACCACCGTTGACATGCCGCAGTTATGCGCCAACAGCACCAGGCGGATCGGGATGGAATCGTAGATCCGCTTGACGTTCTCGACGCTCTCCTCGTAATGCGGCGATCCCTTCAGTTGCCCCACCCCCAGGGCGCAGTTCATGGCCATGGCCTTGCGCGCCCGGCGCGCGTGGGGAGTGAGTTCCGGCGCCTCCTCGACCAGTTCCGCCACGGTGGTTTCGAACATCCGGCCGATTTCCTCGATGTAGCGGGGCAGGCGCCGCGAATTATCGTCCCGGTTGGGAGCCGACCAGAACCGGAACTGCACCAGCACTTCATCGAAATAGATCACATCGCCGGTCATGAGCAGCCGGAGATCGAGATCCCAGTCGGGCAGCTCCCGGAAGTAACCTCCCTGGCGAGGTATTCCCAATCCGCCGGAGCGTTCGTAACATTCGCGGCGGATCATCATGGTGTCGAAAACGCAGCGGGAGTTGAGGAGAAAGCGCCTCAATTCCTGGCGGCCGCTACGCCGGTAGCTGCCGCCCACGCGGCGTTCGATGCCAGTCACCTTGCCGTCGCCATCCACCAGCGCAGCGGCGCAGTGGGCGAAAGCCACCCCGGGGTTGGCGTCGAGCTGGGCGGCAAGCTTACGGGCGAAGGCCGGATCGAGCGCATTATCCGAGGAAAGGAACGCCAGGTAGCGCCCTCGGGCATGAGAGGCGCAGAAGTTGAAGTTCTGCGCTACGGGCAGGTGCTCGGGTGGGCGCACGATCCGCAGCCGTGGGTCCCGCATCCGGTCGAGCAATTCCCGGGTGCCGTCGGTGCAGTGGTTCTCTGAAACCACAACCTCCAGGTCGTCGCAGTCCTGGTCGAGGGCGCTCGAAAGGGCTTTGCCGATGTGCTGCACCTGGTTATATGTCGGTATGCAAATGCTTACTTTGGGTGTTGCCTGCATGGTTACTGAACCTAAAGACTTTTTCCTCCGCGGGCGTGGGATGCGGGCTTCCGGGCGCCGGCTTCGAGCGCCTGCAGGATGCCGCGGGTACACGCCGCGTAAGACAGCTTCCGCACGCGCTGTTCGGCCTGCTTTCCCATGGCCTCGCGGCGGGCCGCGTCGCGGACCAGCTCCTGAAGGCGCGCCGTCAGCCGGGCAATGTCGCCGGCGGGGTATACGTATCCGGTCGCGCCATCTTCGATCAGGTCCTGTGCGCAGCCCGCCATGTCGGTGGCCAGTGCAGGCATGCCGAACAGCATCCCTTCGTTGACTACCAGTCCCCAGGTCTCGAAAGCGGAGGGGAGCACGAAGATATCGCCCGCGCCGTAGCAGCGCGGCAGCTCGGTCTGGTTTTTGAAACCGGTGATGCGGATGTTTCGCAGGCGCTGAGCGGCAATCGTCCGTTCGATTTCTCCGCGCAGCGGGCCGTCGCCGATCAGCAGCAGGCCGGCGCCGGCGGCTTCCAAGCGCGCGAAGGCTGCTACCAGGTCGAGCGGCCGCTTGCGGTCGATGAGCTTGCCGGAGAAAACAATCACCGGCAGGTCCGGATCGAGGCCCAGTTCCCGCTTCAACTCCGACTTATGCGGAAGCCGCTCGCGGGCGGCGAGGAAAAAGTCGTTATCCACGCAGTACGGCACGTCGAAAGTGGCGCGATCGGCAACACCGTAGTGGCGCAGGAATCCGCGGTTGGCGGTTCCGATGGCAAGAAAGGCGGCGGTACGGCGGAACAGCGGAGCAAGGAGCAGCCGCTTGGCCAGCCGTATCCACGCGGGGCGCGATTTCAGCAATTCCGATTCGGTGCGGAGCAGCACCGGCGTTCCCGTGGCCCAGGCTCCCAGGTAGGCGGTGAGCGAGGTCACGTCGTTATAGCTGGTGACGAGGATGGCGTCGTAGCGTTCGCGGGCGAGTTCCCGCACCAGCCGGGCGGAGGCGGCCACGCGCGCAAGGGCGCGGGGCAGGCGCGAGCAACGCGACAGGAACCTGGAATCGTAGCCGTCGAGCAGCGGGCGGTCCCAGGCTACGGGGACGCCGAAGTCCTTATCAAGCGCGGCGGTGGCGTAGTGGTCGTCGCTTCCGAAATAGACCCGCAGCTCGATTTCCGGTTGCCGCGCGAGTTCGCGGAACAACGGCGCCTGGTACTGGATGGGATGCGTGGTGAGGGCCGCCAGGCGGTATCTCCGGGATGCCGGAGCCGTCGCGGTCCCGGCCGCGCCCTGTCGCGGCGCCGCTGTGGAAGTGTGGTGCGTGTCAGACATGTTCGGCAAGCAATCCGTGCCGCTCGAGCTCCCGGGCGGCGCGGGCCACGGCCTCAAAGGGTAGGCCGGAACGCTCCGCCATATCCAGCAGCGTGTGGCCGCCGTCGGAAAGATTGAGCACCCACAGGCGGGCCAGTTCGGCCGATTCCGCCGAAGCGCCGCCCACCGTGCGGTAGAGCCCGTGACGTCCCAGTTGCGGCTCGCACTTGGGCCGCAGATTCACGTAGGTACGGTTCTGCTCGATGACGTCGCACAGGCGCAGGCACAGGTTCAACGCGCCCTCCAGTTGCGCGGGGCGCACGAACTCCGGGTTGTCGGCCGAGGTGTGATACTCCGGGAACTCGCCGTGGGGGGTGCGCATGAGGCAGCCCACCGGAAGGTTGAACCCCGGGGAGCAGTACTGGCGCTCGTCGTAACCGGTAGGGGTGAATTCGATCACCCGGTGCGGTTCGGGCGAGTGCGCCAGCAGGTGGGCCATCATGCGGTCGATCGCGGCATTGCCGCGGCGGCTCTTCTTGTAGGTGAAGCCGCCCGCGTCGCCCAGGCAGGTGAGCACCAGCCCGTGGCGGATGTTGGCGGCCGCCTGTTCGTTGCGCGCCAGCCAGCAGATCGGCCCGATGAGGCCGGGAACGAAGACCAGCCGGTAAGAGTATTCACGCTCCCGCCGCGCCAGCTCGCGCGCCAGGAAAGTGGCCACCACCAGGCCAGAGAGATTGTCGTTGGCCAGCGAGGGATGGCAGACGTGAGTGGAGATGAACACCTCTTCCGCGCGGCGCCCCGGCAGCCGGCACTCCCCGTAGGTGAGGCTGCCGGGCTCGAGCGAGCTGTCGATCACTACCTCGTACTCGCCTTCCCGCAGCTCCAGAAACTGCCGGTGCGTCATGCAGAAACCCCACGCCTCGCGATAGTAGGAGGTCCGGTAGGGAATGCGGTCCGGCTGCTCCGGGAGGGTGAACAGGTGCGGCTTCAGCTCCTCCAGGCTCATGCGGGCACGAACCGGAACGCTGTACTGGAGCACGTGGAGATTGTGGCGGCGGAAATCCACCACAACCCGGCCGCCGGGATCCTTGATGTAGGCTTCCCGGATATTCCACTCGCGGGGAACGGTCCAGTCGAAAACCTCCGTACCGCTGGGCACCTCGTGGCGCACGATGGGCGCCAGGCGTTCGAGCGCGTCCAGCGTACGGCGCACGCCGTTGCCTGTAATGCTGCGGCACACGGGATAGAGTTCCCGCAGCAGGGCGTGCATTTCGGCGCCGGCGGAGAGGGCCGGGCTGTGCAGTTCGGGGCTGGCCATCAGTATTTCACCATGGGCCGGATCGAGAGGTTGGTCACTTCGGCGGTGCGCGCCAGGGTGAGCGCCCCCACCACCGCCAGCGCCACGTCTTCGGGCTGCATGAGCCGCTCGGGTTTCCAGGGTCGGCCTTCGCTTTCGAGAATGGCTTTCTGCATGGGGGTCGAGACGCGGCCGGGGAAGACGGAGATCACCCGTACGCCCTCGGCGTTGATTTCGCCGCGCAGGCTGTCGGCCAGGGCCTTCAAGCCGTGCTTAGTGGCGGAGTAGGGGGCGGCGTTGGCATTGGCCGCCAGCCCCGCGCTGGAGTTGATGAAGACCACCTGGCCGCGGGCACGCTTGAGCCGGGGCAGCAGCGCCTGGGTCAGGATGAACGGCGCCCGCAGATTCACGCGGTATTGCAGGTCGAACTCCTCTACCGGCGTGGTCTCAACGGATCCCAGGGCAATAGCTCCGGCGGCGTGCACCAGGACGTCCACCGAGGCCAGGTCGCGCTCGAGTTGTTCGAGCAGGGTGCGGAGAGCATCGTCGTCGGCAAGGTCCGCCGGGTAGAGCCGGCAGCCGCCGCCGCTGCCGGCCAGAGCGGAGGCGGCGTCGGCCAGGCGCTCCGGGTTGCGCCCCACCAGGGCGAGGCACATGCCCTCCCGGCCCAGCGCCAGCGCCACGGCTCTGCCAATGCCGCTGCTCGCGCCGGTTACTACCGCGGTCTGGTTGGATAAGCCGGCCACTTAGAGGACCCTTACCTCGGGTAGAGGCGTGATGAAGTGTCCGCCGAGGCGGCGGTACTCGGCCTGCTGCTCGATAATCTCGTCCTGAAAATTCCAGGCCAGCAGCAGGACATAGTCGGGCAGGTCCATGGTGAGGCGCTCGGTGGGGGTCACCGGGATGTGCACGCCGGGAACGTAGCGTCCCTGCTTCAAACGGCTGCGATCCACGATGTAGCGCAGCTTGTCCGGCCCCAGTTCCAGGTAGTTGAGCAGGGTAGTGCCCTTGGCCGGCGCTCCGTAACCTACCACGGTTTTGCCTCGCTCGCGCAGTCCGGCGAGAGTCTCCAGCAGGTCGCGCTTCAGGCGTGCCACCTTCTCTGCAAAATCGAAATAGGTTTCGATGCGGTGGAGACCCGCGGCTTCCTCGCAGGCCAGCACGGCTTCGAGGTTCCCGCTGGGGCGGCCCTCTCCCTTGCGCCCGACGAAGGCGCGCAACTGCCCGTGGTGGATGGGAAGGAGCTCGACGTCCATCACCTGCAATCCGTGGCTTTCGAAGAGCCTCATCATGGGCCGCAGCGCCCAATAGGAGACGTGCTCGTGGTAGACGGTGTCGAAGGCCGTTTGTTGGAGCAGGTCCAGCAGGTAATGCGCTTCAATGACGAAGACGCCGCCGGGCGCCAGCAGTTCCCGGATGCCGCGAGAGAAATCCTGAAGATCCTGGATGTGGGGGAAGGTGTTGGTGGCGGTGATGATCTGAGCCGGTCCCCAGCGTTCCCGGATGGTTCGCGCGGTCGCTTCGGTGAACAAGCCCGTGTAGCGCTCGATGCCGAGTTCCCGGGTGAATTCGTCGAGGTTTTCGGCCGGATCCACCCCTAGGGTACGGATGCCGCGGGGCGCGTTGCGCCGGAAGGCGGCCAGCAGGGTTCCGTCGTTGCAGCCGATGTCCACCACCAGGTCCTCGTGGCCCGGCTCCACGCGCGCGATGACAGTGGCGCTCAGGTCATTGAAGTGGCGCTTCAGCGTTTCCGATGCCGAGGAAACGTAGAGATAGTTGGTGAACATGGCCTCCGGGGGCACGCGGTCCATCAACTGCACGTGCGTGCAATCCGGGCAGAAAGCCACACGCAACGGGTAGCGGGGCTCCGGAGTGTCGAGCTCCTCGGGGCTGAGGAAACGGTTCGCGAGGGCGGTTTCACCCAGGTCGAGAAATTGGCGTAACGATTCGCCGCCGCAAACCAGGCAAGGCCGGCTCGTGCGGTCCGCACCATTGTGCATAGAGTAAACGATTCCTCCCTTCAGTGCCTGGCGGCCTGCCAGGCACAGAGCTTACGCGAGGCAACTTGGATCAACTGCGCCGGCCGCACCACCGCAGGCGGAGCAACCGGCATCCCGGCAGTCAGCGGGGGAAGGGCAACAGCACGCGCGACCCGTGGGCTTCCGGACGCACCGCCACCTGCCGGAGATCGGAAAGAGCGGCACGCACGGCGGCCTGGCGCTCGGGTCTGACGAGAAAGAGCAGAAAGCCTCCGCCGCCTGCGCCGCAGATCTTTCCGCCCTCGGCGCCGGCGGCCATGCCGCGCTCGTACCAGGTGTCGATCATGCTGGTGCTGATGCCCGCGGAAAGGCTGCGCTTCAGCCGCCAGCTCTCATCGAGGACGCAGCCGAACCGCGCGGCATCCACGCCGCCGTTTGACATCAGGCGTTGGAGCCGCAGCGCGTGGTTGCGCATCTGGTTGAGGGATTGGATGTGAGCGGCGGTGTTTCGCTTCTGCCCCTCGAGCACCGCGCCGGCATTGCGCTGCATGCCGGTCCAGAACATCATCACGTTCGAGAAGAGATTTTCGAGCGCCTGCCTGGAGACAGACTGCGGCTCCACCGTGACCGCGCCGCCGGGGTGGAAGCGGAAGAGATTGAATCCCCCGAAAGCGGCCGCGTACTGGTCCTGCTTGCCGATGGGTTGGCCGAGCACCTGGATCTCGATGTGGCTGGCCTCCTCGGCGAGCTGGCCCGGGGAGACGCATTCGCCCCGGTACGCGTGGAGTGCGTGCAGCAGACCCACGGCGAAGGCGCTGGATCCACCCAGCCCCGTGGCCGCCGGCAGATCCGCCACCGTGCTTACATAGATCGGCGGTTCGATTTCCAACAAGCGCAGCGCCTCACGGGCGATGTCGTTCTCGATCTCAGCGACGCTGTTCACCTGCTCGGTCTTCGAGTAGTTGATGCGTATGGGTTCGAGGAAGACCTCGCTGTGGCGCTTCACCGTCACGTAGACGTACTTGTCGATGGCGGTGCTGAAGGCGGCCCCCCAGTCGCGCTCGTAGAAGTCGGCCAGGTCCGTGCCGCCGCCGGCGAAGCTGATGCGAAGCGGCGTGCGGGTCACCACGAGCCCCGGCTCGTAAAGAACCTCTTCCACCGGCGAAGAGCCCGGCACGGTGGCCGGGGCGGCTGCACTCTGGGTCTGGATCATCTGTTCTCCTGTATCGGAACGGTCGCCCTCGCGACGGCGTGCTTACCCGTGTTTCAGGCGCCAGTCGTACGGGATGTCGGGGCTGAACGGATCGATGCGGATCATCTCATCGGGTTCGTGCGGATGTGTAGCGCAGTTCGCCAGAATCACCAGCTTGTCGCCGTAGGCCTTGTAGCCATTGGCGATTCCGGGGGGCATCTGTACCAGTACATAGTTGTCTTCCCCGAGGAAGACCTCCTGCAGCCGGCCCTTGGTGGGGGAGTCTTCCCGCATGTCGTACATCACCAGCTTGGCGCGGCCGGAGAGCACCGCGTTGTTGATGGTCATGGTCTTGTGGATGTGCCATGCCTTGACGACTCCCGGCCAGGCACAGGAAAAGTAGATCTCGCCGAAGTGGATGAAGTGGGGATCGGTACACTTCATCATGTGCATGATCTTGCCGCGCTCGTCCACGATCTGGCGCAGCGGGATGATCTTGACGCCGTCGATCACGCGTGCCCTCCGGTGCCGGCGGCCATGGCCGGCCAGCGCAGGTTCTCGTTCACGCGGCCGGACTCGACCAAGTGCCGCAGCCACTTGAGCCGGGTGAAGCGCTTGTCCACGAACTCCTCTCGTGTCAGCCCGATGCTGCGCAGGGATTGGTAGAGCTGGCGCGCGCCGGAAAGCGGGGAGTAGGCGAAGGTAAAGGCCGGGAAGGTCACGGCGAACTTGGTGAAGTCGGTCTTGTACGTCCGCTGATCGGCGCCGGGTTCGGCCTTCAGAACCAGTTTGGAATTCGGCACGATGGAGACGGTCACTTCGGCGAGCCTGGCGATCTGCTGGTTCATCTCGGCGGAACCGATGTTGAAGGCCTGGTTGTGAATCACCTCGGGCGGCGCCTCGAGCACCGTGAGGAAGGCACGGGCGACGTCCTCGACGTGCACTACGGGGCGCCAGGGCTTGCCGTCGCTGTGCACCGTTACGGTGCCGGAGGTGACGGCTTCGCCCATAAAGTTATTCAGCACCGTGTCGAAGCGCATGCGCGGCGAGAGGCCGTAGATGGTGCCGTTGCGCAGGAAGACGGGGGAGAAGTTGCTGTCGGCCAGCTCTGCAATGGCCCGCTCGGCCCGTACCTTGGAGCGCGCGTAGGCCGTCCGCGGATCGAGCGGCGAGTTCTCGTTGACCACCGCCGCCTCCGACATCCCGTACATGATGCAGGAGGATGAGAAGAGGAAGCGGCGCACCCCGGCCTGCTTGGCTGCCTGGGCCAGGCGCAACGAGGCCTGGAAGTTGATCTCTTCGGTCCAGGCTTCGTTGAGGTTCCCGATGGGATCGTTGCTCAGGGCCGCCAGGTGGACGACGGCGTCCATGCCCTCGAGGTCGCGCGCATCCACGTCGCGAATGTCTTTCAGGATGCCGGGCGGCTCTTTGCCCCATGCCGCCAGCGTGCACTGGCTGTAGTAGTGGGTGTCGAGTCCCAGCACGTAGTGACCCGCCTGGGCGAACTTGGCCGCCATCACGGAGCCGACGTAACCGTTATGCCCGGTGATGACAACGTTCTTGGTTGTTTTCACGATGCTCCTCTCCTTGTACTAACCGATTGACAATGTCCAGCAGCGATGTATTCCCGTCC
>JAWLGN010000009.1:0-28945 GCA_041685075.1 Bryobacteraceae bacterium | reverse complement strand
GAGCGCGAAGCGGCAGCCGGCCGCCTCGGCGGCGGCGCGGTCGCGGTCGTCATCACCCACGAAGAGCGTGCGCGTGAGGTCGAGGTGGAAGTCCCGTTGCGCTTGAAACAGCAGGCCCGGGCGAGGCTTGCGACACTGGCACCCGGCATCCCAGTCGTGCGTGCAGCTATAAAAGGCATCGATGGCGCCGCCGGCGGCCTCGGCCTGGCAGCCTATCCAGCGTTCCAGATCCTGGAGCGCGCCGGCGGTCATGGCGCCGCGCGCCACACCCGCCTGGTTGGAGGCCACCATCACGCGATAGCCGGCCCGGCGCAGCAGGCCAAGCGCCTCGAGCGCTCCGGGGAGCCACTCGAACTCCTCGCGGGAGCGCACGTAGCAGGCGCGCGGCGGGCGCCGGTTCAGCACGCCGTCGCGGTCCAGGATAATAGCTGGGCGGCGGGCCAGGAACTCGCGGGTAAGCGGCAGGCGCTCGTGGGACCCCACGCTGTAGTAGCGGTGGTCCGACACCCAGGCCAGCAACTGGCGCCGGCTTGCCAGGCACGGGTAGACGGCCTCTTCAAACAGCGCGTCCTCCCGCGGCAGCATCTCCAGCACGGGCCTGGTCAGGATGGCGTAGCTGATCTCCACGCCCCGCAGCACCGGTGCGGTGCGGCTGCGGTCGTAGACCGTCACCCAGCCGTCGTCGTCTACCAGGACGCTGTCGCGCGAGTAGCCGTCGCGGTTGCTGTAGACCGTCACCATGGCCGGGGCGCCGGAGGCGGCGAAGCGCTCCCACATGGGCGCCAACTGCATGGGCCAGTAGTTGTCGCAGTACAGCAGCAGAAAGCAGTCGTCGATCTCGCGCCGGGCCAGCTCGACGCGCCGGACGGTCAGATCGTCCGGCGAGGAGACGGAGTAGCGGATGTCCACGCCCCAGCGGCGGCCGTCGCCGAAGTAGTCCAGGATGACCTGCGGGAGATAGCCGAGCAGCAGGAGCACGCGTTCGATGCCCTGCCGGCGCAACATCTCGATCACGTAAGCCAGAAACGGCTTGCCGTGGAACTCGATCATGGGTTTGGGGCGCGTATCGGTGAGCGGCCGCATGCGTGCGCCGCGCCCTCCGGCCAGGATCACCGCCTGGACCGGTCTCTTCCAGTCCCGCCGTTTAGTCATCGGTGTTCGAGTAGGCTTCCGCGTAACGCTTGAAGCCGTAATACGCGGATCCGAAGGCCGTGTCGTTTCTGGGGTCCCACTGGTTCAGCACCACCCCCACCACCGGCACGCCGTCTTCGATGAAACGCTGCGCGGTGAGGCTGACCTGCTCCTTGGCGGTGTGGCCGGCGCGGCAGACCAGCACCGCGGCGTCCACCTGGCGGCCGAACAGCCGGGCATCCACGATCTGGAGCGCCGGCGGAGTGTCGATCAGGATCAGGTCGAAGTCGCGGCGCAGCCGTTCCAGCAGTTCGGCGAGGCGCGAGGAGTGCAACAGGCTGGGGGCGTCAGGCGCCTTCGGCCCGGCCGGAATCAGCCATAGGTTGGGGATGTGGGAGGGCGTAGCGAGCACGTCCAGCGGGGCGCCGGCCAGCGGCTCCTCGCCGCGCAGCAGGTCGGAGAGGCCGGTACTGTTGGAGGTCCCGAAGATGCCGTGCAGGCGCGGCGCGCGCATGTCGCCGTCGATGAGCAGCACGCGCTTCCGGGCTTCCGCCACGGCCAGCCCGATGTTGCTCACGGTGGTGGTCTTGCCCTCCTGCGGCATGGCGCTGGCGAACATCACAATGCGCGCGTCCCCGCCGGCCCGGGGGACGAGGATGGAACTCAGGGTGGCGCGATAGGCTTCCGCCATCAGGGAGTAGCGCCGGCCCCAGACGGCCAGTTCGACGGAGGGGTTGCGGGGAGCCGCGCCGAGCAGCGTACCGGGCGCAGTTTTGGCGGCGCCGGCGGTCATCAACGGATCGCGGCGCGCCGCCGGGATGAAGCCCAGTTCCGGCAGGTTCAGGTAAGCCGCCACATCGCCCGGCGCCCGGAGGCTGCGGTCGCTGCGCTCGCGCGCCAGGCTGAATGCCACGCCCACGAACAGGCCGCCGCACAGCCCCAGCGCCACGCTCAAACTGAAGTTCGGCTTGGCCGGTTTCCGCGGCGGCTTCGCCGCATCGATGACCCGCACATTGCTGCCCGGGATGGCCGCCATGACACCCGCCTCCTTCACTCGCTGGAGCATCGAATCGTACAGTTCGCGCGTGGCGTCGGCTTCGTGTGTCAGCAGCTTGTACTGGTTCACCCTGGAGTTCTGCTCGGAGACCAAGCGGCTGAGCGAAGCGGTTTCCCTCTCCAGCATGGCCTCGCGCCGCTTGGCGGTCTCGTACTCGTTACGGATTCGGGCGACGATGTGGTCGCGGTCGCGCAGCAGCGCCTCCCGCAGCTCGGCGATCTGCGCCTGGAGCCGCATCACCTTGGGATGCTCCGGCTGGAGATAGGAACTGGCTTCGGCCACCTGCCGGCGCAGGTCCGCGAGCTTGGTCCGGTAGTCCTGAATGGCGCCGCTATCGAGCACCTCGGGCAGCGACTCCGGCGGGCTGTTGGCTGCCTGCAGGTAGCGGGCTTCTTTGGCCATGCGGTCGCCGCGCGCAGCGGCAAGTTCGTCCTCCATGCGGCGCAGCTTCTGCTCGGAGATCTCCCCCTGGCCGGTGGTGAAAAGCAGGCCGGCGGAGCGGCTATAGGCCTCCACCCGGGCATCCGCGTCCTGGAGTTTGGCTTTGAGGTCGCTCAGCTTGCCGGTCAGAAATTCGCCCGTACGCTGCGCGGAGTCCCAGCGCCCTTCCAGGGTCTGCTCCGTGTACTCGCGAATCAGGGTGTTGACGAAAGCCGCGGCGATCTCGGGGTGCGCTGACGTGCAAGTGATTTCCAAGATCCGGCTCAAGCCGGAGCCGCGCACGTTGAGAGTGGCAGCGGTTTTCTCAATGGCCTCAGAGAGGGGCTGGCGTGCAGGCTGCCGCGCCAGCGCTTTCCTCCAGGCGGGCCCCGGGGCGGGCGGAGCCGTGATTTCCGGACGGTCGGCAAACTCCTTCTTCAGCCGTGCCTTGGTGCGCTGCGTGAGCGAGTCGCTGGTGAGCACCTGAATCTGTGTTTCCGTGTAGGCATCGGAGGCATCGGCCAGAGCGGTGGGCTGGAGGTCCTTCAGGTTCAGGTAATTCTCGTTGAGGGCTTGCAGCTCGATGGTGGAACGGGCGCGATAGACGGGAGTCGCCAACAACGCAAACGCCAGTCCCGCCAGCGTGCCCGCCAGCGCTACGCCCGCCACCAGCCATCTGTACCGCCAGGGCGCCCGCAAGTATCCAGCGGGACCATGCCCATGAGCATCAACAGGCTGCGTTGAACGCCACGCAACAGGCGCAGGCGCTGCGAGATAACGTACTCCGCTTTCCGAAGGTTCAGGAGGTAGAGGCTTCATACGGTGTGTGCTCAGCTTGAAAAGGATGCTCGGATGCGGCGGGGCGGAGATGCTAAATCCGGCCGCCACGCCAGATGACCACTCCGGTAGCGGTCTGTAGGATGGCTTCCGCGGCGCGAACCGCCGCGCGTTTCGAAGCGCTGTTTGGGATGAAGAGAATGTCGTCTGGTTGCAGTTCGACGTCGTTCGCTTTGCCTTGCAGCACCTGTTTCAGATTGATGGCGGTTTCCTTGCGCTCGCCGGTGCCGGGTTCCAGCCGGAGGATTTTGGCCTTCCCCGCGGCCGCGGTCTTCAGCAACCCGCCGGCCAACGCCACCGCCTGTAGCGCCGGCATGGTACTGCGCTCTTTCAATACGAAGCCGCCGGCGTGCGGCACCTCGCCGACCACGTAGACCATCTGTCCCTGCGGCACGGCAATCACATCGTTGGGCCGGATCTCGATGTTCGCCTCCGGCGTCTGACCCGCCAGCAGCGCCTTCAGGTTGAACTCCGCCACACTGAACCGGCCGGAGCTATCGACCTTGGCGCCGGGCACGGGCAGGGGGCCCCACTGCATCTCGCGGGTCACCCGGACTGCCGAGCCGGCGTCCGGGGTGGCGCCGCCGGCCATGGCCAGCAGCTCGATGAGCGTCCGGCGCCCCTCCAATTGATGAATGCCAGGATCGTGTACGGCGCCCAGCACCGATACCGGCTGGCTGCGGTACTCCTTGACCCCTACGGTCACCTGGGGGTCTTTGATGTAGCGGTTAAGACGGCGCGCCAGATCGGCCTCCAACTGCGAGGTCGTCAAACCGGCCGCCTCCACCTGGCCCACCAGCGGCAGGCGAATGGAGCCGGTGTGGTCCACTCGAACCGGGCGTTCCGAAAGGTCCTCCGAATCGGCCACCCAGATCGTCAGCAGGTCCCCATTTCCCAAGACATACCCCTCCGGCGCGACTTCTGAGGCGATAACATTGCGACCCGCCGTTGTATCCTGCCAGGCTAGTACTAAGGGTCCAGCTGCAAGCATGAGATAGTACGAAGTTACCAGTACGCGCATAGTAGCTTACTCTTTCGGCGCAGAGTTATCGCCCGGCGCCCGTCCACATCATGGCGCGCAGTAACCCCAGCAGCGGCATCCCCATGATTGCGCAGAAGGCTACGGCGCGAGACCGCGTGAGCAGCGAGCCGCGCTCCGGCAGGCTGTCCACCGAAGAGACCGCCTCGCGGTCCAGTTCCACCAAGACGGAACGCCGCAGCAGAGAAATCGAAATCACGATACGATGGCGCTTCCGCACATCCACGAGAATGCCCTGCACGTCGGCCAGGGGTCCGGAGCGGATGCGCACCCTCTGCCCCAGTTGCAGGAATTCACAAGGGGCCAATGGCAGGCCCGAGTGCACGATCTTTTGCAGCGCGGCGATTTCGCCGTCGTCCACGGGTATGGGGGTCTTGCCGATCCCCACGATGTGCATCACACCCGGACTCTCCAGCACAGGCACGCGGTTGCGCACGCTGAAGCGGCAGAACAAGTAGCCCGGAAACAACGGCAAATCCAGCCGTTTCGTACGATCCGACCAGACGCGAGTGGAGCGGTAGAGGGGCAAGAAGTACTCGTACCCTTTCTGCCGCAAGGCCTCGGCCGCAATCTTTTCGAACCGCGAGCGGACCCGTATGGCCATCCATCGCGGCTCGTCGATATCCCAGGCGTTCTTCTCCGTAAACGAATCCATGCGTTCTCCGAGATGTCTGGAATGAAGATGCACCGGCTAGGGGAACAGGTTGCAGGCGCCCCTTTCGCGCCATCCTGAGGGCCTTGCGCCCGCCTTCAGGGCACACGTTTGCCCCTGAAAGGAAGCAGCGGGAGTTAAAGACAGCCGTCGGCCATTTCGGTCCCACCAGAACTGGCGCAATTTTCTGCGCGGCCGCTTCCCGGCTCTTGACCGCCGGTTTACATCCAGAGCACGCGCAATACGTGTGCTCTCAAGCTCTCATTTCAGGGCCGGGCTTGTCAATAGCGGCACGTGTTCCGGAGTGAATATCCTTACACCACAATGTGTATCTCCCAGTTACTCGAAGCATTGCGCCGGCGTCGCGATTTCGCCACACTGTGTTCACTAATGCACCGCTTGGTAAAGCCGTTCACACCCGCAACGCGACCGCATGCACCCGCTGCCGCGGGCGGCGCGTCTTAGATGGATACTCGCCTCGCATGCCACGCGGTGGCGCCTTGGTATGCCGCAGCCAGGGCGAGCAGCGTCTCATCCATGCCATGCCGGCCGGTGAGTTGTACGGCCGCCGGCAGTCCCGCGGAGGTGAAACCGCAGGGGACCGAAAGCGATGGCAAGCCATAGACGTTCCACGCCGCGCAGTTCCGCAAATAGATGAGGCCTGCGGGCTCGCCCAGGCGGAAAGCGGGCGCCGGCGCGGTGGGGGTGAGGAGCACATCGGCGCCGGCAAATATCGAGTTGCTTTCGGCGCGCAGCCGCTCGACTTCGCGCCGCGCGAGAATGTACTCGGGCGTGCGAATCGCCGCGCCTCCCTCGAGCGTGGCGCGGGTGGCGGGGTGGTAGCGTTCGGGCGTCTTCTCGAGCATCGCCTGGTGGTAGGTGTAGGATTCCGCTCCGATGACGGTGGAGTAAACCTGCGGCAGATCCGGCCAGCGGGGCGAGGGCGGCAGGGCGGGGAAGCGGATGTCCCGCACTCCGGCGGCGATGCGCCCCATTTCCGCGATGGCGGTCTCCACGAGGCGCGCCACTTCGCCAGCGAGCTTTTCGAAGTACATCCCCCGGGCAGCCGCCAGTCGCAGTTGTCTTACCGGCCCGGCGGGCCGGGCGGGATCGCCGATGGCCGACAGCACCGCTGCTGTGTCCTGCGCGCTGCGGCATAGCGGGCCCACGTGATCGAGTGTCCATGCCAGCGGCACAACGCCGCGCGCGTCGACCCGGCCGTAAGTAGGTTTTAGTCCCGTAACGCCGCACAGCGCCGCCGGCAACCGTACCGAGCCGCCCGTATCCGATCCCAGGGCCGCCAGGCACATGCCCGTGGCCACCGCTATGGCTGCGCCGCCGGAACTGCCGCCGGGCGATCGTGCGGTGTCCCAGGGGTTGCGCGCGGGACCGAAATGGCTGGTCTCGGAGGTGAAGCTGTAGGCGAACTCGTCCATGTTGAGCTTGCCCAGCAATACCGCGCCGGCCTCTTTCAGGCGCCGCACGACCTCCGCATCTTCGGCCGGAATGCGTTCGGCATACTGCGCGCTGCCCGCCGTCGTGCGCACGCCCGCGGTATCGATCACGTCCTTCAATGCAACGGGGATGCCGTGCAGAGGCCCGCGGCTGCGGCCCGCGCGCAACTCGGCATCGGCCGCCCGCGCCTGTTCTAGGGCCGTCTCCGCCGTCACCGTGATGAAGGCGTTCAGCTTCTTATTCAGCGCGGCGATGCGGTCCAGGCAGGCCCGCGTCAGCTCCACGGCGGAAAGTTCGCGGCGGCGCAGCCGCCGGGCGGCAATTCCGATATCCAGCCAGTCGCCGGCTTCGGCCGCTCCGGCCAGCGATGCCGCCAGCCCACCGCCGATAAAGGCCCGCCGTGAACTTACTTTCCCATCAGTCTGGCCACGTGACATGAATAATCCGGTCCTCCCCCGATGTTACCCGTGCTCGAATGTACAGACTGCGCCGGCGCGCATCGTACCGCCAGTAGCCGGGACGAAGCGCGGCGCCCGGCGCGGCTTCGGCATAGGTGCGGCCTTCAAATCCTACCTGCGAAGGCGGACGGTCCACGTTGCGCACCACCCAGCAGTAATCGCGGTCCCTCGCGGATTCGATCTGGAGCCGCATGATCTCCGCCGCCGGCGCCGCGTGAATCTGGGAAAACTCGCCGGATCCGTCCGGCTCGAAAAGAAAGAACTCCCCAGCAAGCCGCGGAAAATAGTGCAGTTCAGCGACACCGCCGCGCTCGAGCGGCACAATCGAGCCGTTACGCGCAAACAGCACCGGCTCACCGGCCTCGATTTCGATCGTCTGCCGTCCGGGGTACTCCCGGTTGCCGTCGAGCGGCGTCCACACCCCGCGGGGAAGATAGACGCTGTGCCGCTTGCCCGGAGCCGGCAGCGCGGCGACCAGCAGTTCGTCCCCCAGCATGAACTGCGTGCTGTGGCGCGTCCCTTCAGGGTCTTCAGGGAACTGGTAGGGCAAGGGACGCACGGGCGCCAGGCCGCGGTCGCGCACCTCCTGCCGGTAGGCCGCCAGATACAACCGCAGGTCGGGACGCGCGTCCTCCCCCACGAGGGCGGCGATCGCCCGCGCGCGGCTGCGAAGTTCGGGCGGGCCGGCGCTAAAGGCCGCGGCGTCGAAGACCGGCTCGAGAATTCCCGTGAGCGCTCCGTGCAGCGTGCTGTAGAGCGCCGCCCGCAGGCCTTGCCAGGTGGCTTCCGCCGGCGCCGGCGCCGGAACCCGCACCTCGACCCTTGAAAAGTAGAACTCCTCGAGAACGTTCTTCGGCTCGGGGCCGTAAGTGAAGTAATAGTCCAGCAGTGCGGGGCCGCGCGCCTCCACGCGGTAGCGGTCGGGAAGAGTTAAGTCGAAGGTATAAGCCGCCGGTACAGCGAAATACTCTCCGTAGCCCGCTGTCGAGAGCAGCAACGGGATGCCGGCGCCGAGCGACTTACCCCGCAGATTCAATTCCGCATCGGCCCGCGGACCCAGGCCATAGAACCGCACCTCCGGAGCCGCGGCGCGCTCCAGCCGCAGCACGCCCCCGGAGTATTCGGCGGGCGACAGGTCCTCGAAAACCACCTTGCCGCTCGATGCCGTCACCCGCAGGGCCAGGCCCCGCTTTCGCAGCGAGACCGCGAGATAACGCGTCCGGAAGAGCAGTGCCGTGCCGTTATCGGTGACCTCCAGGTTCGCCTCGGACCGCGGAACCGGTTGCCGGGGCAAGGTCCCTGTAAAGGCCCGGCGGAAGCGGAAGGTGCTGTCGGAGAGCCAGTCGATCTGTGCCTCGCCGGCGTCCAGCGCGAAGGCCACGCGCGAGCCCGCGCGCCGGTAGGAGACCACGTCGGCAGCGCCCGCCTGCGCGGCCAGAGCCAGCGCCGCCAGCCACCACGCCCTTCTCACAGCAGGAGCAACTCCGGCTGAATTTCGCCCGTCACCCGCGCTTCCTTTTCGTCCACGAACATGTTGACCTCCGACCTTATGCCGAAACGCTCCAGGTAGATGCCCGGCTCGATGGAAAAGCCCGTCCAGGGGATCACCGCGCGGTCATCGTGCGTTTCGAGGTTGTCCATATTGGCGCCGCTTCCGTGCACCTCCTGCCCGATGGAGTGCCCGGTGCGGTGCGTGAACCAGGGCCCGTAGCCGCGGTCGACGATCAGGCCGCGCGCGGCGTCGTCCACCTCGAAACCCCGCAGGGTGAGGCCGGCGGCGACGGCTTCCCGGACACGCCGGATGGCGGCATCCCGTGCCTCCCGCACGACGGTGAAGACGCGCCGCATCTCTTCGTCCGGCGTATCGCCGCAGAAGCCCGTCCAGGTGATGTCGTAGTAGACCGAGCCCGGGCGGTCGAGTTTGGCCCACATGTCGATGAGCAGCAGGTCGCCCGGCCGGATGGCAGCGGTCGAATCCGCGGAGGGCTCGTAGTGGGGGTTCGAGGCGTTGGCGTTCACCGCCACAATGGGCCCGGAATCGGTCACCAGCCCCTGGCGGGCGAACTCGTCCAGCACGAAACGCTTCACCTCGTACTCGGAAAGGGAGGCGCCCGCGCGGGTACGCTCCCGCACCAGATCGAAGGCCGCGCCCCGCACGGCGTCCACGCGCCGGCCCGCCTCCAGGTGCGATGCGAGCGCCTCCGGCATCCAGCGCGCCTCGAAGTACTGGACCAGTTCCGCGGAGCTGACGACCTGGACCCCCAGGCTGCGCACCAGTTCCACCGTCCCCGCGTCCACCATGGCGATGTAGGGGATGGCGCACTGCGGCGAATACTGCATGGCCACCCGGCCGGCGCCCATCAGCAGGCGGCGCAGGCCGTCGACCTGTTCGGCCCAGCTCGAGTAGGCCACGCGCTCGCCGGGCAGAGCGTCGAGCATGCCGCTCTCGATGCGGTGCACCAGTTTCAGCGGTTCGCCCTGCGCGGGCACCAGGTAGTACCAGCGGCGCGTCACGTGACGCTCTGGGCTGAAGCCGAGCACGCGGTAGGCCAGCGGGTCGCGCTGGTGGTGGTCGAAGAACAGCCAGCCGTCGAGGCCGCGCCGTAGCAGTTGTTCCTGAATCGCCTCCAGGTTCATCGGAAGAATGGCTCCCACTTCGCCGGCGCCGGCGGAGGCGTCAGCAGGCTCACCCCCACCAGCGCCAGCAGCGACACTCCCAGGGCAGGGTAGACGGATTCCATCACGTTGTTCCATCCCGCCACGTTCCAGATTACGGTAATCAGCGTTCCCGCCACGATCGAGCTGACCGCGCCGGCCGCGTTGGCGCGTTTCCAGAAGAACACCGCCATCACCGCGGGGGTCACCGCGGCGCCATAGACCGTGTAGGCGTAGAGCGCGGCCCGCAGGATCGATTCGAAGTGCGCCGCCTGCAACAGGGCGAACACGCCCAACAGCACCACCATGGCGCGCGAGACAACCAGCGTGCCGCCCTCGCCCGCGCCCTTGCGGATGAAGCGCTGGTAGACATCGTGGATCAGGTTGCTGGCCGGGGAGAACAGGTAGTTGTTGGCCGTGGAGATGACCTTGGCGAAGATGCCGCCCAGCAGGACCGCGCCGGCAAGTGGCGGCAACCCCAGGCGGGCGGTCAGGGGGATGATTTCGCGCGGCCGGTCGGTCTGGAACTGCGCGCTGCCCATTACCGCGATGGCGATCACCGCAGTCTCCAGCACCACCGTGCCGATAATCCAGCCGAAGACCGCCACTCGGGCATCGCGCTCGCTCCTGGCGGAGAAAAACTTCTGGTACATGGGCTGGTTGCCGATCATGAGCAGCATGGTGGGGAGCAGGAACCCCAGCGCCTGGCCGAAGGTCAGGGGCCCCAGCACGGTGAAACGGTCCGGCGGCAGGCTGGCGCGCAGCCCGCTCCATCCCCCCACGTTGCCGAACAGAATGGGCAGCGCGATGAGCGCGATGCCGGTCACCAGCAGCCCGATGATCAGGTCCAGGTAAGCCACCGAAGCCATTCCCGCCAGCGCCGTGAAGGTAATGACGAAGGCGGCGATGATGTACATCCCGGTGGTTTGGTCCACCGAGGGAAAGATGAGGTGCAGGATGTCGCCGCCGCCCTTGAACTGGTAGCTGGCGATCATGGTGTAGGAGATCACGATGGCCACGGTGGCGAGCACCCGCGCGGCCACATTGAAGCGCGTCTCCAGCAGGTCCGGCACGGTGAACTGCGCGAAGCGCCGCGCTCGCCCGGCGATGAGGGCGATGACGGCCAGCCCTACCCAGCCGCCCGCCGGTTGCCACAGGGCCGCAAAGCCGTTGCGGTAGGCATTCTCCCCGCCGGCGAAGAGGCTGCCCGCGCCGATCCACGACGAGAGCAGCGTAAAGACCAACACCGGCCAGGTGAGCTTGCGCCCGGCCACCAGAAAATCCGCCTGATTTTTGACCTTGCGGGAGCGGACCAGCGCGGTCCCCAGCAGCACCGCCACGATGAGCGAAACGGTCGCCACGTAGATCATGCCAGCATGCCTTCCAGGGATTCCTGCGAAACCCCTTCCACCTCCACCACCTTCGTGCGGCTCGTGGCGCCCGTCACGATGCGCACGCGCGAGCGCGGCACGCCGGCCAGTTCGGCGAAGAAGCGCACGCAGGCTTCGTTGGCCTTGCCTTCCACGGGCGGCGCGGCCAGGTCCAGTTTCCAGGCCTCGCCCAGGCGCCCGGCCAGGCGGGTGCGCCGCGCCCTTGGGCGAACTTTTACGGTGATACGCGCCACGCGACCTCCGCTCGCAAATTCGCCACACCCGCCGCCACGCGCGTATCCACCACGTCGAAGGCGATGACGTCGTCCAGCCAGTCGTGGCTCGAACCGTCGCGGTCCTGCACGGCGGCAGTAAGGGTATATTGCTGGGGGGTGAGCCAGCATTCGAACCGGAAATCCACCTCCAGCACGCCACCCGGCTCGAAGCTGCCCAGTTCGATCCGCTCGAGGCGCGTGTTGGTGCCGTAGACGTCCATGCCGGTGCGATTGCGGATGAGAATCCCCACCATGGGATCGTCGAGCGCGCGGTGGAAGCGCGAGCGCACCCGCACCGTGACGCATTCGCCCGCCTCGACCGTGGTGCACGGCTGCCCGCAGCGGTTGAGCAGCTCGATGGAAAGCACTTCGCTCGAGCCGTCGCCGTGGCGGTGGCGGGCGGGAAGTGTTGCGGGGCGGCGCGCGGCCGGCTGCTTCTCCAGAACGAGCCCGATGTAGCGGTTGATGACGTCGGTGGGCCGGCCCTGTGCTTCGATGCGTCCGCCCAGCAGCAGGATGGCGCGATCGGACAACTGCTTCACCAGCCCCAGGTCGTGCGAGACGAACAGCACCGTGACTTTGCGCTCCCGCAACTCCTCGAACTTGCGCACGCAGCGGTTGGCAAACACCGCGTCCCCCACCGCCAGGGCTTCGTCCACCACCAGGATGTCCGGCTCCACGTGAATGGCGGTGGCGAAGGCCAGCCGGACGTACATGCCGCTGGAGTACTCCTTCACGGGGCGGTCCATGAAGTCGCCGATATCCGCAAAGGCTTCGATGGAGGGCAGGGCACGGGCGATTTCGGTACGGCTCAGCCCCATGATCTCGCCGTTGAGGAAGACGTTCTCGCGGCCGGTGAACTCGGGATTGAAACCGGCGCCCAACTCGAGCAGCGCGGCGATGCGGCCGCGCGTCACCACGCGGCCCGCCGTGGGCTGGAGGATACCGCAGATAATGGCGAGCAGGGTGCTCTTGCCGCAGCCGTTGGGTCCCACCACCCCCAGGGTCTCGCCGCGTTCCAGGTGAAAGGAGATGTCGCGCAGCGCCCAGAAATCGCGGTGCAGCGCGCGGCGGCGGAAGGGCAGAACCTCCCGCAGCCGGTCGGAGGGGCGGTCGTAGAGGCAGTAGCGCTTGGAGACGTTCTGGACCAGGACCACGGCGTTCCCCTTGAACATAACACGCGCGCTTCGTGCGCGGCGGTGCTATGGTGTGGAACATGCTCTCCCGGCGTACCCTGCTGCTGGCGCCGGCCGCGGCCCTTGCGCCGCGGCGGCTGGATCGCAACAACCTGCTGCTCTACCGCAACGGCCGGGGCCGTGTCGAAACCGCCCGCAGCCCCCAGGAATGGCAGCACCGGCGGAGGGAGATCCTGCGGGGCATGCAGGACGTCATGGGGCCGCTGCCCGGCAGTGAGAAGGATTGCCCCCTGGATATGCGGGTGGAAGAGGAGGCCGATGCCGGCTCGTATGTGCGGCGCCTCATCACCTACGCCGCCGAACCCGGAGGGCGCGTGCCGGCCTACCTGCTCATCCCCAAGTCGCTCCAGGGCTCCGGCAGGAGAGCGCGCGCGGTGCTGTGCCTGCATCCCACGGACAACCGCATCGGGCACAAAGTTGTCGTGGGGCTGGGAGGCCGCCCTAACCGCCAGTACGCCGCGGAGCTGGCCGGACGCGGCTACGTCGCGCTGGCGCCGTCCTACCCGTTACTTGCCGACTACCAGCCGGACCTCGAAGAACTGGGGTACCAGAGCGGCACCATGAAGGCCGTGCGGGACAATATGCGCGGCCTCGACCTGCTCGAATCCCTGCCCTACGTCGAGAAGGGGGCCTTCGGCGCCATCGGGCATTCATTAGGCGGGCACAATTCCGTCTATACCGCGGTCTTCGACCCGCGTATCCGCGTGGTGGTCTCCAGTTGCGGCCTGGACTCCTACCTGGACTACAAGAGCGGCGACATCAGGGGCTGGACCAGCCGGCGCTATATGCCGCGCCTGCTGGACTACGCCTCGAGGCTGGAGGAGATCCCCTTCGACTTCCACGAGATGATCGGCGCGCTGGCGCCGCGCGTCTGCTTTATCAGCGCGCCGCTTCACGACGACAATTTCCAATGGAAGAGCGTGGACCGCATTGCCGCCGCGGCCCGCCGGGTCTATCAACTGTATGGGAAACCGGAAAACCTGCTGGTGGAGCACCCCGACTGCGCCCACGATTTCCCGGATGCCATGCGGAAGATGGCCTACGATCTCTTCGACCGCTACCTGGGCTGAGAAGCACAGGGATCACTGGACGGCAATGTAGAAAACATTGCTCTGCGGGCCGCCGTCGACGGAAACTGTCACAGGCACCTGTATCCCCGGTGTGGTCGGTTCCACCACAGCCTGCGCCACCAGGACGCCGGGCTGATGGCTCAACGGCACGACCGCCACAGTCCGCATCTCGACGCAACCGACACTCACGCGCAGGCTCGAGGGCGACTTCAAATCCGCGAGGTTCACTCCGGCAACCACCAGGTTCACTACCTCACCCACGCGGGCCGGACTCCCGGCATAGAGCGGCGTGCCGGAAGACGACAGCACGGCATTCAACTGCGGCGGCGCCGCGCCGATCTCGACCACCACCGGGTTGGCGCTCTCCGCCCCGTTATGCAACCGCAACACCGCGGGCCCCACCGGCATCTCCATCGGGACCATAATGTACACCCGCTCCGGAGTCGCCGACAGCACCGCTACCGGTTGATCGTTCAGGCTCACGGTGGTGTTCGCCGGGTCGAGCGACAGGTTCCTGCCCAGTATCTCGACCGCCGCTCCCGCATAGATTACGCGGTGATCCGGGTGGGCATTCAGCACCGGAAGCCGGATCGAGGGCTTTTCCGGATTGGGCGCCTGTACCAGGAAGCCGGCTGGCTGCGTGACGACCTGGAAGCCGGACATCACGGTAAGCAGCGAGGCTCCTTCGGCCGCGCCGCCGGCCGTGGTCACGTTGGCGATCAGGCGCGTGGGACTGAGCACCCATACCTCCCGGGCATGTACATCGCTGGTGCCGAACCCCAGGGTGACCTGCCCCGGCTCAAAATGGGTGTTGATGCCTTCCACCTCCACCATGGCGGAGTCGGAGGCGGGCAGCACGTTGGGGGTCACGGTCACGAAGGGCGTCTCGGCCGCACCGTAGACATGGAGCGGGGGATCATTCGACTGGGTGGCCAGGGAAGTCTGTCCATCGGGGTTGTAGATGGCCACCGAGGCCGCGTCTTCGGAGGCACCCGCGGGCGGCATCACCACCACGCTGCCGGTCTCGCCGTCGAAAGGCACGCGCACCGCTCCCGGTACGCCGTCGAAGTAGACCTGGCTGCCTTCGTTCAGCCCGGTGCCCGTTACCGTGACGGTGCCGTCGGGATTCTCTGCCACCGCCGTGACGGCAGGCGCCGGGCGGTCTGACAGGATCACCCCCGCGGGCAGCACGTAGGCGTCATCCGGCAGGGTGAAGAGGATATGGCGCGGCCCGGTCGCCTCCCCTTGCGGGAAGTTCAGGTACAAAGCCAGGGCGCCTTCGAACTGCAGCACGCTGTAAACCTCGGCCGAGCCGCCCAGCACCCGGACGTCGAGCCCGGGAACGGGTGCATCGCCGCTGACCAAGCCGGTCCCCACCGCCGCCAGAACCTCCGTCTCCGCCGCGGTGTTCGCGTAGGCCGGGGTGGAGTAGCCTACGCCGGTCCAGACGTAGGTCGCGATGTCGTGAATCGGCACCGACTCGCGCTGCTCGACGGCGAAGTCGATCCCATCTATCGCGCCCCCGTGGGTTACCTCGATGGTGGCGAACTGTTCCGGATCGCGCGTCCCGGGATAGAAGAGGGTGGCGAAGGGCGGGCCGGGCGGTACTTCCTCTCCCGCGGCATTGCGCGGCAACTGCATGTCCGGATTGGGAGGAAGCGGGTGGACATAGAGCCAATAATTGCCGGGCGGCAGGTGATCGATGCGGTAGCTTCCGTCAGGGCCCGTCAGGGTACTGATGGGCGAACCGGCCGGCGGGAGAGCCACCACCGATGCCATGTGCACCGGCAGCCCGTCCGCCGTCACGCGTCCCGCAATGGAACCGTACTTCGCGAGCTGAGGGCGGTTCGGGTAGAGAACCGCGAGCGCGGCAACATCGTCCGCCTCCACGGGCTTCATCCGGACCGTGGCCCGCGTTACCGTGGACATGGCGCCGGAAGTATAGGTGTGCTGCAGGCCGAGCACGTGCCCCATCTCGTGCACCACGGTGGTAAAGAAGGCGTCCATGTAGCTCGGCCCGGGCCGTTCGGCCAGGTTCCGGTTCAGGTGCACCACCCCCTGGGTGACAGGGACAAAAGCGCCGTCCGGTCCGCTCACCGGTTCCGATACCGTGCGAGTCGAATACGCCACCCAGCCGGGAGGAATGTCGTCGAAGACCACCAGGCCATGCGGCGTGCCTTCCGGCGCCGTGCGTTCGGTCAAACCGCCGAAGGCTACCTGCAGCGCCGAGCGGGGATCGTTCCATGCCAGGGCCGCCTGCCGGATCTGGTTCAGGACCGCGGGAAGACCGTCGTTGGGCGCGTACTCCAGTTCGCCGGTTTGGGCGACGAAGAACGTCAGGGTGCGGTTAGGCAGGGCCGCCAGGTCGAACTTTTCCTGAATGATGCCGTCGGGGGTGTAGCGATTGTAATGATAATAGGCCGTTGCGGGCGTCAGAGCGGCCACCCAGACCACAATGGTTGCTGTGAGCGCCCGCCGCATCTATCTCTTAACGCCCCTTGCGAGATTGGAGGAGATCCGGGTGCTCAGTTCGCTCAGCCGTAATGCGATACGCTCGGACTGCACCCGGCGTCCGGTCTGCGGTTCGAGCATGATGTCGCCCGAGGCCGGCCGTATGGCCATGCGATCGCCGCCCGCGCGGGGCAACTCGAACAGCCCCTGGGTGAACCCGGTGATATAGGTCGCCCCGCTGCGCGAAGTCCACAGGAACAGCACGTACTCCTGGCCGGGGACCAGTTCGGGAGCGCCCTCACATACCTGCCGGATGCCGTTAACCTGCCCGCCGGGGACCCGCACATCCATCGTTTCCGCCGCCGGGCCTTTCCAGCGTTCGCTTACCTCGACCCGATAGACCGTGAAGATGGTCGCGCCGCTCATCGTGGCGGACGTATCCGCGACTCGCCCGCGCACGATGCTAGTGGATTTTTCGACCAGGTCCTCAAGAGAAAGCCGCTCCAGAGTGGCGCTCTGGAGCGGCACCAGGCAGGAGATCAACACAATCGTGAACCGGAAGCGGCGCGACACGTTCTGTTTTGGATGCAAACTCCTTACCATTCGGCGCAAAGCGATTTAATAGGGTTATTGCGCGGGCCCGGCCCCAGCGTGTATCCACCCGACACGCTCCCTGTGGCGCCCTGTCACAGCCCGCACCGGAGGTGGAAAGAGCTGGATAACCAGGTCCGGATACCTTCGTAGAGGCTTGGTATGATAGCTGCTTACAAATGTCACCCGCAGCGCAGAACATGCGCAGCAGGCTGCCCTGGACCCTGATTGCAACGGCCTGGTCAGCGGCTTTGCTGATAGGCTGCTACGCCGCCGTCCTCCGTCCGCTGGTTGCCCAGTGGAGCAACGACGAGGACATGGGCCACGGCTTTTTCGTGCCGCTGGTTGCGGGCTACATCGCCTGGCAGAAGCGCGACCTGCTGCGGAAGCTCCATCCCTCTCCGAGTTGGTGGGGCCTGGCGATCATGGTCTGGGGCGCACTGCAACTCTATATCGCCGCGGTCGGCGCGGAACTGTTCCTCTCCCGCACGGCGTTCATTATCTCCGCGGCCGGCCTGGTGGTGTTTCTGCTGGGATGGCAGTACCTGCGCGCGTTGGCCTTCCCGGTGTTTCTGCTGTTTTTCATGGTGCCGATCCCGGCGGTGATCTACAACAACATCACCTTCCCGCTGCAACTCGTGGCGAGCCGCGCAGCCGAGTCGGCCTTGGGGTTGATGAGCATCCCGGTGTTGCGCCACGGAAATATTCTGGAACTGCCGCAGCAGACCCTCTCTGTGGTGGAGGCTTGCAGCGGCATCCGCTCGCTGCTGTCGCTCAGCTTCCTCTCTCTGGTCTACGGCTATTTCTTCGAAAGCAAGCGCTGGGTACGGGTGGCGCTGTTCGCCGCCACGGTGCCAATCGCCATAGCGGCCAACGCGGGGCGGGTAACGCTGGCCGGCCTGGCAGGCGAGTTTCGGCCGGAACTGGTGGAAGGCTTCTTCCACAGCGCATCGGGTTGGGTGATTTTCATGGTGGCGATGGCGCTCCTGGTCGCCTTTCATCAGTTTCTCAACAGGACCTGGGAGGCCACTCGTGGCAGGCGCTGAACGAAGGCTGATTCGCAACACCGGCATCCTTTCGCTGGTGCTGCTGGCCCAGATGGGGCTGTTCTATGGGGCGGCGCGCTACGAACATCCCCCCACAATCGACCCACTGGAGGGATTTCCCCGGCAGATCGCGAACTGGACCGCCACCGCCGATCACCCCATCGAGCCGGCCGCGCAGGAGGTGCTGCGTGCCGACGATATTCTTTCCCGCAGCTACGGGCGGCCTGCCTCCGGTCTGCCGGTAAGCCTGTTCGTCGCCTTTTTTCGCAGCCAGCGCGCGGGCCAGACGCCACATTCGCCCAAGAATTGCCTGCCCGGTGCGGGTTTCGAGCCGCTCGAATCGGGGAGTGTGGACCTGCCCATCCCGGGCCGCCACCCCATTCGGATCAACCGTTACCTGGTGGCTCGGGGGGAAGACCGCAGCCTGGTGTTCTACTGGTATCAGAGCGGCGGCCGGGTAGTGGATGGGGAATTCGCAGCCAAGTTCTGGCTGGTAGCGGACTCCATCCGCTACCGCCGCAGCGATACCGCGCTGGTGCGGGTGGTGGTCCCGGTGGCCGGGACCGCAGCGGACGCCGAGCGCGAGGCTAGAGGCTTCATCCAGGCCTCTTTTCCCCTGCTGCTGCGCGCCCTCTCGCCTACCCCGTAGCGCGCCGCCTCCCCCTCCCAAGGAGGCCTGTGTTTCTGTTATAGTGCGGAAGCGATGCGACTTCCGCTGGTAGTACTTCTCGCCATGCCGCTCTGCGCCCAGGTGCCGGCGCAGGACCGGCGCAATACCTACGTGCCGAACACCGACACGCATTTTCAAATGCGGTCGTATAAGACCCTGGCCGAATGGGAGGCCCGCAAGCAGCAACTGAGGGAGCGAATTCTCTCGGCCGCCGGCCTGCTTCCCATGCCCGAGCGCGGGCCCATGCGCGCCGAGGTCTTCGGGCGCGTCGAAGGGCAGGGCCACACGGTAGAGAAAGTTCTGCTCGAAACGCTGCCGGGCTTCTGGCTGGGCGGCAATCTCTA
The DNA here is from genome assembly GCA_041685075.1 of Bryobacteraceae bacterium. Classification (GTDB taxonomy): domain Bacteria; phylum Acidobacteriota; class Terriglobia; order Bryobacterales; family Bryobacteraceae; genus JAMCRM01. The sequence goes on along the minus strand of JAWLGN010000009.1, from coordinate 10,228 downwards.
CCGCCCCACAGGCAAGACAGGGCGCCTGCCGGCGGTGCTCTCGCCGCACGGGCACTGGACCTACGGCCGCCTGGAGAACAGCGACGTCGGCTCGGTGCCGGCACGCGCTATCAGCCTGGCGCGCCAGGGTTACGTCGTCCTGACCTACGACATGGTAGGGTACAACGACACCTTCAGCCATACCCGCCACCGTTTCTCCGGCCGGCGGGAGCAGTTGTGGTCGTTCGGCGTCCTGGGGCTGCAATTGTGGAACTCGCTGCGGGTGGTGGATTTCCTGGAGACCCTGCCGGACGTGGACCCCAAGCGCATCGGAGCTACCGGAGCCTCGGGCGGCGGCACCCAAACCTTTCTGCTCAGCGCGGTGGACGACCGCATCGCCTTTTCCGCGCCCGTGAACATGATTTCGGCCATTATGCAGGGAGGATGCGTCTGCGAGAACGCCCCCAACCTGCGCATCGGGACGAATAACATGGAGATCGGGGCCATGATGGCGCCGCGACCCATGCTGATGGTCGCGGCCACGGGCGACTGGACCCGCAACACCCCCAGGGAGGAGTTCCCGGCCGTACAGTCCATCTACAAGCTCTACGGCAAGCCCGAAAACCTCGAGACCGTGCAGTTCGATGCCCCGCACAACTACAACCGCGACAGCCGCGAGGCGGTCTACAGCTTCTTCGCCCGCCACGTCCTGGGAGCCAAGGACACCTCGGCCTACCGGGAGCGCAGCGTCCAGATTCAGACCCCGGACAAGCTGCTGGCGCTGCACGGTCGATCACTTCCCGAAGGCGCACTAACTTACGATCAATTGTTCGAGTATTGGATGAAGATGTCGGAGCGGCAGAGCGCCGATCTTTCCGACCGCGTGAAGGTGCGCCGCCGCCTGGCCCTGGCGTTCATGAGCGAGTGGCCCTCGAAGGTTTTATCGCAAGGCGATGGCGAACGCATCGTACTCGGCCGCCCGGGCGCCGACGACCGTGTCCCCGCTATCCGGATCGCCGGTAAGGGAGCGCCCGTGGTGATCGTCCATCCGGAGGGTGCCGAAGCGGCCCGCCGGAGCGCCGAAGCCAAGAAGTATATCGCGGCGGGACGGCCGGTGCTGCTCATCGACGCCTTCCAGACGGGTTCGGCGGTAGCTCCACGGGATAGAAGCCACCAGCACTTCCTGACCTTCAACCACTCCGACGATGCCAACCGGGTACAGGACATCCTGACCGCCCTGGCCTATCTCGGGCAGCCGGACATCCGGTTAGTGGGGTTGGGCAAGGCAGCGGTTTGGACGCTCTTCGCCGCCGCCCTGGCGGAAAGGCCCGTTCAACTGGAAGCCGACCTGGGCAGCTTCCGCGGCACAGACGACGACTACCTGCGCAACTTCTACGTCCCCGGCATCCAGCGCGCCGGCGGGCTCAAAGCCGCCCAGTACTTGGTTCGCTAAGCAGTTCCGCTCAGCGCGATGCGGGCCCCTCGAGGGCTATGTTCAGCTCTGCCGCCCGGCGCATGGCCCGTTCATAGCCCGCCACCAGGTGGCAAACGAGGAAATCGAAGTACCGGCCCAGCCGGATGTGGAGTTCCATCTCCGCGTACACTTCGGTGGTGGAGGGCCCCATATCCCGCTGCCGGACGAAGTCGAAGATGGTAGCCTTCAAAGTGGCGAGTGCCCGCACGGTTTCGGCCAGCGGCACCGCCTCCTCGTAGCGGGTTTCACCGAGCGCCTCGTAGTGGCTCGCGAGTTCCCGGGTCTTGCCTTCCAGGAGCCAGTCGCTGAGATGTTGCTGGATGTGCTCGGCCCATTCGTGCAACTCGGCATCGGGCAGGGCACTGATGTGGGTCATGCGTGGCTCACTGCGGATCTGGTTCAAAGCGGCGGTGGTTATGGCATCCCAATTCGACTCGATCAGGCGAACGAGTCTGCCTGACAGCATGGCATCCTCCCACCGTTATTGTAGGACTCAACCGGTAGGGCGGCCAATCTATAAATGCTCTTCGAGGGTGCTGGAAACCTCTTCCCACTCGGCGAGGCGGCGCTCGAGTTCGGCGCGGCAGGCGGCCAGCAGTTCCATCGTGCGAACGGTCTCCTCGGCGCTCTTGAACTCGGCGAGCGAGGCTTCGTAGCTGGCGATTTCCGCTTCCAACCGCGCCACCTCCTCCTCGATCTCCTCCTGTCTCTCCTGCATCTTGCGCAGTTTGATGGGGTTAATTCGCTTTACTTCAACCGCTTTCTGGATTTCCTCGGCAATTTCTTCGGCCACGGGGGCTTGCGGCTCATCGGAGGATGCACTGGCTTCAACGGCGGCCTTTTTGCGCCACAGGTAATCCTCGTAGTTGCCCGGGTAGACGGTGATGGCGCCATCGGCTACCTCGAAAACCCGGGTAGCCAGCCGGTCGATGAAATAGCGGTCGTGGGAGACGAAGACCACGGTCCCGGTGAACTCCTGGAGCGCCTCGAGCAGCACGTCCTTGGCGCGCAGGTCGAGGTGGTTGGTAGGCTCGTCGAGCAGCAGGAAGTTCCCCGGCATCATGAGCATGCGGGCCAGGGCATAGCGGTTGCGCTCGCCGCCGGAGAGCACCCCGATGGTCTTGAACACGTCATCTGCGGAGAACAGGAAGCAACCCAGCACGGTCCGCAACTGCTGTTCGGTAGCGCGCGGGGCCACGGCGCCCAGGTCGTCGAGCAGCCGCGCCGAACCGTCCAGCTCCTTGTATTGATCCTGGGCGAAATAGTCCGGCTGTGCGTTGTGCCCCAGGATGTACTCTCCCTCGGTGACGCCTTCCTGCCCGGCAAGGATTTTGATGAGGGTCGATTTACCCGCGCCGTTCACCCCGACCAGCGCCACGCGGTCGCCGCGTTCGATCATGAAGCTGGCGCCGGAGAAAACCTGGTGATCGCCGTAGCTCTTGGCGACTTCTTGGAACTCGGCCACAATGCGCCCGCTCGGCTTGGGCTGCGGGAAGCTGAAGTGAATGGTTTTCTCTTCGGGCGGGATCTCGATGCGCTCGATCTTCTCCAGTTCCTTGATGCGGCTCTGCACCTGCCGGGCCTTGGTGGCCTGGTAGCGGAAGCGGTCGATGAAAGCTTCCAGTTGCCGTATGCGGTCCTGCTGATTCTTGTAGGCCGCCTCGAGTTGCGCCAGGCGCTCGGCTTTCTGCTGCTCGTAGCGGGTATATCCGCCGGTGTAGAAGTGCAGGTTCCTGTTCCACAGTTCGGCGATCTTTTTGACCGTCACGTCCAGGAAGTAGCGATCGTGGGATACCAGCACGACGGCATGGGGGTACTGGGCGAGATACTCTTCCAGCCAGTTGCGGGCTTCGAGGTCGAGGTGGTTAGTGGGCTCATCTAGCAGCAGCAGGTTGGGTTTCTGAAGCAGTAGTTTCGCCAGCGCGATGCGCATCTGCCAGCCGCCGGAGAACTCCTCGGTGCGGCGCTTCCAGTCGCGCTGGGGGAATCCCAGGCCGGAGAGCACGATCCCCACCTGCGACTCGACGGTGAAGCCGTCGCGCGCGCGAAACTCGTTCTCCACGCGGTGGAAGCGCTCGGCCACGCGGGCGTACTCGGGCCCGGCCGGGTCCAGTTCGGCCATTCGCCGGGCCAGTTCCTCCTGCTCGGCGCCGAGCGAAAGCAGATCCTCGAAGACCCCCAGGCACTCGGCGAAGACCGTGCGTCCGGAGAGCGTCAACCCCTCCTGCGGCAGGTAGCCTATGGTGACGCCCTTCTGGGTGGTGATGTTGCCGGCGTCGAGGCCGTCTATCCCGGCCAGCACCTTCAGCACGGTGGATTTTCCCGTACCGTTCGCGCCCACGATGCCAACGCGGTCGTTGGGCGTTACCAGCCAGTCTACGTTTTCAAACAGAACCTTGGGCCCGAACTGTTTCGCGGCCCCCGTGAGTTGAATCATTGCCGATGCCGGAGTACTTTGCCCGGCCGTTCCATCGTGAGTTTTCCCTCTTCGACAACCGCGCGGCCGTTCACCAGAACGTAGTCGAAACCTTCGCTGAACTGGTGCGGCTGCTCGAAGGTGGCCTTATCCTGGACGCGCGCGGGATCGAACAGCAGCAGGTCCGCCCAGTAGCCTTCCCGTACCGCGCCGCGGTCGCGGAAGCCGAAGGTGCGGGCGGGCAGGGAAGTCATCTTGCGCACGGCGTCTTCGAGGGTGAGGAGGTTGCGGCGCCGCACAAACTCCGCCAGCACCCGCGCCCGGCTGCCGTAGGAGCGCGGGTGGGGCATTCCCATGCCCATCTGCTGGATGCCGCCGTCGCTCGCCACCGCGGTGAAGGGGTGGCGCAGGATGCGCTCCACGTCCTCCATCGACATAGAGCGGTAGATCATCTGGGCGCCGCCGCGTTCGAGGATCTCGAGAATGGTTTCGATCTCGTCCCGCAGCGTAGCTCCGCGTTTTGCGCGGCTGATCTCGCTGATGGTCTTGCCTTCGAGGGACTCGTCCCAATTGCAGCGCGCCACCATGGCATACGAGTAGTCCGGGTGGCCCAGCGCTTTCAGCATGGCTTCCATCTCGCCGGCGATCTTGGCGCGCGTTGCCGGATCGGCCAGCCGCTCCTTCAGCTTGCCGCCGGCATGCGCCCAGCTTGGCAGCGTGATCCCGAGATTGGTGCTGGAGCGGTCGTAGGGGTACTGATCCACCACCACGTCCACGCCTTCGCGGCGGCAGCGCTCCACCAGCGCCAGGGTCTTCTCGCTCATGCCCCACAGGCGGCGGTTGTCGATCTTGAAGTGCGAGATCTGAACGGGCATGCCGGCTTCGCGGCCCACCCGCACGGCCTCTTCAATGGCCTCGATCACCTGCGCGCCTTCGTCGCGGATGTGGCTGGCATAGACTCCACCGTAGCGGGCGGCCGCCTTGGCCAGCTCGACGACCTCGTCGCTCGAAGCGTAGGTGCCGGGGATATAGATCAGGCCGGTGGAAAGCCCCACCGCGCCCTCCCGCATGGCCTTGTCCACCAGCTCGCGCATGCGGGCGATCTCCTCCGGGGTGGCCTGCCGGTTGGCCGTACCCATTACCAGCCGCCGTACGGTGCCGTGGCCCACCAGCGTCGCCACGTTCAATCCCAAGCCCGTCTCTTCCAGCCGCGCCAGCGCCTTGCCGATGTCGTCCCAGGAGCCGCCGCAATTGCCCGTCACCACCGTGGTAACCCCGTCCATGACGTAGTTGTCCCCGCGGGGTGTCTTTAGCACGCCGCTTTCGACGTGAGTATGGACGTCGATGAAACCGGGCGCCACGACGCGCCCGCGTGCGTCGATGGTGCGGGCGGCGCCGGCATCCGCGGGTATCCGGCCAACGGTGGCGATGCGCCCGCCTCGAATCCCCACGTCGGCGCGGAACCAGGGATTGCCTGAACCATCGACAACGCGGGCATTACGAATAATGAGGTCGTACCCGGCCGCGGGCAGCAGCGAAACCAGGCAGAAAAGCGGGAGCAGGAGTTTGGCCATCATGCGCGTGTCCTGGCGGTGATAAAGACCATTCTACCGGCTCCAATCAACACGGCGCAGCCGCCGGCCAGCTTCAGCCAGAACAGCCACGCGGGTCCGGAACCCTCCGGCGGCACCGCCGAAAGGGCGATGGCCAGCGCCGTCACCGCCAGGCCCGCCACGGCGCTCCACCGCAGGCCGCACTTGCGAGCCGTGCCGAACAGGTAGAGAAACGGGATGAAATAGGTGATCACCGTCATGTCCACCAGCAACTGGTAGGCGGTGCGCAGGTCGGCCCCGGCCTGCAGCGCCAGCAGCAGCACGGTGCAGGCGCCGCCCTGTGCCAGGATGCTGATCCAGGGGGTGCGCCAGCGCGGGTGCAGGCGGGCAAAGGCCGCGGGCAAATAGCGGTCCAGCCCGATGACGTAGGGCAGGCGGGCGCTGCCGCCAATCCAGGCGCCGAGTTGCCCCGCCACCCCCGCCAGCACCAGCCCGACGAGCAGCGCCCCCAGCCAAGGCGCCCCGCCGCGCATGCCGGCCGCTTCGCCGGCCTGCACCAACCCCGTGATGGGGCTGATCTCCCGCCACGGCACCAGTACCAGCAGCGCCAGGGTGCCCAGGATGTAGAAAGCCGCGATGGCGCCGCCGGAGATCCACGCGGCGCGCGGCAGCGTGCGGCCGGGGTTGCGGATTTCCCCGCCCATCACCGCCCCCAACTCCAGCCCTCCGAAGGCGAAGGCGATCTGGGACCAGAAGTTCAGCTTCCCGAGGTCCCACCCCGGCGCGATGTCGATAGCGGTGGCCGGGCCGCTGCGCCACCACGCCGCCAGGCCCGCCACGACGATCAGCAGACCCGCCCCGTAGGTGGCCAGCGCGCCCGCGTTGTTCACCCACTTGCCCACCCCCAGCCCCACTACGTTGGCTCCCAGGGCGAGCCACAGGATCGCCAGCGAGACTCCCAGGACGTAAGCCTTGCTCTCCCCCAGTCCCAGGCTGTAGCCCGCCATCGTAACCCCCGCGACCAACAGGTTGGGGAAGTAGAACAGGTTGCTCAGCCAGTAGCACCAGCCGCACAGGAAGCCGTGCCATTCGCCGTAGCCGCGGCGCGTCCAGACGTATATGCCGCCTTGCTCGGGAAAGCGGCGGGAAAGCGCCGCCACCGCGAGCGCCGATGGGACGAAGAAGAACGCCGCTGCCAGCACCCAGAGGGTGATGGATCCCGGCCCCGCGTACGCCGCCGCCGCCAGCCAGCGGATGCCCGCCACGGCCGCGATATTGAACAGCACCAGGTCCCGGAGCCCCAGCATGCGCGCGAGCGATGGTGTCTTGTTCAGGCTTCCATGCTAGCAGTTCACCCTGACGCGCCTGAAATGGCCGGACACACCAGGGACTTTGTAACACGCTGGTGATAGACTACTAGGCTCCCGCCGGCGCTTGGCGAGGCCGTGCGGAGGATCACGCGGGCGCGCGGCGGCGCCCGGAGCGGAGAGAAACGCGATGGCCATCCATTGGCGGCGCGCGCTCTACGGTTCGACGATCTTTGCGGGCGCGCTGCTGCTCTTCCTGGTGCAGCCCATGATGGCCCGCACCATCCTGCCCTGGTTCGGCGGCTCGGCGGGCGTATGGACCATGTCCATGCTGTTCTTCCAGGTGCTGCTGCTGGCGGGCTACTGGTACGCGCACCAGGTGGTGCGGCTGCCCGCGCGCGGGCAGGCGGTGCTGCACGCAGCCCTGCTGGCGGTGAGCCTCGCGCTGCTGCCGGTGATCCCCGCGTCGCGATGGAAACCGGCGGACCCCTCGGCCCCGGGTACGGACATCCTGCTGCTGCTTGCGGCCACCGTGGGGCTGCCGTACTTCCTGCTCTCCACAACCAGTCCGCTGTTGCAGAGCTGGTACGCGCGGGAAAGCGGCGGCTCGCCGTACCGCCTGTACGCGGTCTCCAATTTCGCCTCCCTGGCCGCGCTGTTGGCCTACCCGGTGGTGATCGAACCGGCCCTCCGGCTGCGCACGCAACTGGCCATCTGGTCCGCGGCGTACGCCGGCTTCGCCCTGCTGTGCGGCGCTTCGGCGCTGGCCGCCCTGGGGCGCAAGCAGCCCGCCCTCAAGCGGCACCGGGCGCCGTGGCGCTCCTGCCTGCTGTGGATGACGCTGGCCGCCTGCCCATCGGCGCTGTGGCTTGGCACCGCCAACCAGGTCAGCCAATCCGTCGCGCCCATCCCGTTCATCTGGATTCTGCCGCTGTCGCTCTACCTGCTGACCCTGGTCCTGTGTTTCGAGCGCGAGGGTTGGTACCGCCGCGGCGCCTTTCGCCTGCTGGCGCCCGCAGGCGTGTTGGCGATGTCGGTGGGGGTGGCGAGGCAATGGAACATGCCGCTCCAGTGGACGGTGCTGCTCCTGCTGGCCGGGCTGTTCCTCCTCTCCATGTTCTGCCACGGCGAACTGGCGCGGCGCAAGCCGGAGCCGGAACAGCTCACCTCTTTCTACCTCATGGTGGCGCTGGGGGGAGCGCTGGGCGGCTTCTTCGTCGCGGTGGCCGCACCGCGCCTGCTGAATGCCTACCTGGAATTGCAGATCGCCCTGGTGCTGTGCGTTCTGCTCCAGATCCGGCTGCTTTACGGATTCGTCCGGACAGCGCTCCTCGTCCGGCTGTCGGTGGTGGCGGTGATGGCGTTGTGGCTGGCGCTCTGGCTACGCGGGACGCTGTCGGAAGCTTCGCTGAGCGCGCGCAACTTCTATGGCGCGGTTCAGGTGGCTGAAGGCAAGGGGCCCGACGCGCTGCGCGTGCTCTACCACGGCTCCATCATCCACGGCTCGCAGTTTGTGGCGCCGGAGCGCACCCGCACCGCAACCACCTACTACGGGCCGGCCTCGGGCGTGGCGCTGGCGCTCGACCATGGCGGCGACGAACCCCGGCGGGTGGGCCTCATCGGGCTGGGCCCCGGCACGCTGGCCGCCTACGGGCGCCCCGGCGACATTTTTCGCTTCTACGAAATTAATCCGCTGGTGGTGGAGATCGCCCGCCGTCACTTCCGCTACCTGGCGGAGTGTCCCGCGCGCACCGAGCTGGTGCTGGGCGACGGACGCCTGGCGCTCGAGCGCGAGTCGCCCCAGAACTTCGACGTGCTGGTGGTGGATGCTTTTTCGGGCGACTCCATCCCGGTGCACCTGCTCACCCGCGAGGCTTTCGAGCTTTACTTCCGCCACCTCAAGCCCGAAGGTACCCTGGCGGTGCACCTCACCAACCGCTACATCGACCTGGCTCCAGTGGTAAACGCCCTGGCGGGCACCTTCGGCAAGACCAGCCACGTGGTGCATTCGCTGGGTGACGGCAGCACCACCTTCAGCGCCATCTGGGCGATGATAACCGGCGATGCGGTTCTGGAGGAAACCATAGCCGCGGCCGCGCTCCCCACGCGTCCTACCCGCCGGGCGCCGGTGTGGACCGACGACTACAGCAACCCCTTCCGCCTGCTGCGCTAGCGGCTCACCCTCTTTATCTAGTGACTGCAAGAAGTATTCCGTTCGTCTGCCGGATGTCATTTCTCCGCACGCTTCTAAAGCTTGACAGGCGAATACTGCATTGCTAATGTTTTTCCAGTAACCGCACATTTGGATTGCGAGGCTGCTTGAAGATCTTCACCCGGGTTTCGATTGCCGTGCTGCTCGGCGCTGTTTCCGCCTGGTGCCAACCGGGCCGCGTGCTGGTGCTCGACGATTTTGAACCTCCCGCCGCCGGGATGCGCTGGTCGCCGGCGCTGGCGCCAGCGGAGGGGCCTGCTACTCACGGCGCCCGCTCGGCGCGGTTGACCTTCGAACGCGGCGTAGCGGAAGTCTCAGCCACCGGCTTTCCCGCCGACTGGCGCAACTTCGACCGGCTCCTCTTCGACATCCATGCTACCCATGAAGGCATCCGCACCCTGACGCTGCGTCTCCACGACCGCGATGGCGCGGACCGCTCCGATTACTTCGAGGCGCGCTCGAAAATCATCCTGCTCAAGGGCTGGAACCACATAGAGGTGCGGCTGGCGAACCTTCAGGCGGCCTCCTGGGACCGCGCCGTCGATCTCGGTGCGATCCGCCGCATCACCCTGGCCGCCGAGCGCGTTCCGCTGCCCTGGACGCTTCACGTGGACAACTTCCGGCTGGCCGCCGGAGCGGAATCGGCATCCTCGGCATCCCGCACCGAGCCGCAGAACACCGTCACGGTTATTCGCAACCGGTTCTTTGAAGTGCGGCAGGTGGCCCGCCCGGAGGAGGTGCCGGAATCGGACGAGGTCCGGCGGCTGCGCGCCGCGGCGCTCGCGGAACTGGAGCGCTTCAACGCCGCCCTGCGCGCCGCGCGGTTGCAGGGCATCGACACCATCTACGCCGAGCGCTTCCTGGTGGCCGCCGACCTGGGGTTATACGTGCGCCCGCGCCTGCCCTGGTTCAATAACGACGAGCAGAAGAAGGCCCTCTTCACCGCCGTGGCCGAAGGGCTGGCGCAGGGCAGGCGGGAGCTGGACGACGAAATCGACGGCATTGTGCGCCGTCCCCATAGCGACGATACCCAGGCGCCGCCGCCGCTGGTGCCCCCGTATCCCGCCGCGCTCAAGGGCAGCCCCGCGAAGGGCTGGTTCTACCGCGATCCCGACGGGCGCCCCATGGCGGTCATCTCGCTGCACTCCTCCCGCCGCGCGCTCGAGCGTTTCTTCGCCAGCCCCAACCCGCACATCGAGAGCTACACCGTAGGGGGCGGCTCGCGCTGGAACATCGAGCAATCGCCCGTATGGGAGGCTTTCCACAAACACGACGATGCAAAGCGCG
>JAWLGN010000289.1:0-7130 GCA_041685075.1 Bryobacteraceae bacterium | reverse complement strand
CTGCCAGCGGTGCATGTAAGGGCTGCGGACCCGGTCGTTGCAGAAGCTGACCCCCTGCCCCAGGTTCGTGTACAGCCCGCCCTCGGCGCCCAGCGGGCGATCGAATCCGTTGGGGAAGGGATTCGTCAGATCGGCGATGTAGGTCTGGCCGTTATCGATCGAGGCGACGAAGTCCGTCTCGCGGCTGAAGCCCGTCTGGTTCACATGGACATAGCGCACGCCGATGGGCTCGAAAAACAGGCCATACCCGGCGCGGAGCACGGTTTTCGGGGTGATCGAGTAGGCGAAGCCGATGCGCGGCATCAGGTTCCACTTGTCGCTCTCCCAAAGTCCCCTGGGCTGCCCGTTAGCGCCGGCGAAGGTCAGGCCGCCGCGCACGGCAAAGCTCTCCGGCGCGATTTCCGGAATCGGGTTTTCGGCATAATTGGCCCTGGCCTGCGCCTCGATGGGGCTGGACGCGCTCGCGTCGAAGCCGCGCACGCTGCGGTTGTAGCGCTCCGTCATGGGCGATGCGATCTCGTAGCGCAGCCCCATGGAGACCGTGAGGCGGCTGCTGAGCTTCCAGTCGTCCTGGACATAGAGCGCCCAGGTAGTGCTCTGCTCGGCATAGGAGTCCGTAATCGGGAAGAATCCGTCGGACGGCAGGCCGTAGAGGAACGCCGCGAAGGACTGCCCCATGGGAGCCGACGGCGAGGTATCCAGCGGTCCGCGCGTCCAGCCTGTATTGAAGGCGAAGCTTCCGGAGGAGTGGCCGAAGTTATACCGGTTCTCGCGGTAGACGCGGTAGGCGACGCCGTGCCGCAGCGTGTGGGACCGAATGACCTTCGTATTGTTCACCGCGAAGTCGTGCGTATCGACGTAGAAGGGGGAGTTCGTCGCGGTGGAGAGTTGGGAGTAGCCGCTTACCTGGATGCGCGGGAGCCGGATGGCCCGGGGGTCCACGGCGTTGATCTGGTTGATGTACTGCGGCGAAAAGCCCAGACTCGCCAGGTCCCAGCCGCCTTGCAGCGGCGGCACGTTCTCGATGAACCGCGAATAGGAGTAGCGGGTGTTCACGAAGAAGGTCGGGGAGACGGTGTATACGTGGTCGAAGCCGGCGCCGCGATTCCAGCGCAGGTACTTGTTGCCGAAGGCCAGATTGTGGCGCAGGTTTTCCACGCGATCCATGGTGGTGAACATCGTGCGCACGAAGAACCGCTGCTTGTCGGAGATGTTGTGGTCCACCCGGACGATGTGGTTGAAGTAGTCGTCGCGTGCGTTTTTGGCCTTGGTGTAGTTGTTCGTGCCGTCCTGGGTGCCGGCCTGGTTGGCGGGGTCCCAGAGCTTGGCGATGTTCAGCGCCACCGGGTTGAGGCGATTGGCGGGGATTTGGTTGCCGGGGAGCGGCTCGCGGCTGAACCGGCCGTTGGGAGCCGGCCGGATCGAGTAGGGGTCGTAGATCTGGTAGCGCGAGCCGAGCGCCAGCAGTTCCGAAAAGTCGCCCTGCCGCATGGCCGGCGATGGCACCGCCTCGATCACGTACGGTGTCGGGTCCAGGCTCCAGATGCCCTCGTAACCGTACATCCAGAAGGTCTTGTTTCTCCCGTCGTACAGCTTGGGCAGGATCACCGGCCCGCTGACGCTGCCGCCCCACCGGTGCAGCCGGAAATTCGCCTTCTCCGTGCCGATGCGGTTGGAGAAGAACCGGTTGGCGTTGAGCGCCGGGTTCTGCATGAAGTAGTAGCCCTGGCCATGCAGATTGTTGGTGCCCGATTTCAAACTCATGTTCAGCGCGCCGCCCGCCATGTATCCGTAGCTGGCATCGAAGGTGGCGGTCTGCACTTTGAACTCCTCCACCACGCCGGGAGGAGGCGAGTAGGAGACATTGCCGCGGTGCATATTGGGAGCGCCGTCGAGCATGAATTCGTTGCTGCCGGTGCGCGTGCCGTCGATGGATAGTTGCGAGGGCGTACCCACGTCGAACGGCCGGGTGTACCCGGTGCGCTGGGGCAGGAACTGCACCCCCGGCGTCAGGGTGGCCATGACCACCACCATCCCGTCCTTCAAGGGCAGATCGAGAACCGTTCTGCTATCGATCACCTGGCCCATCGAAGAGGTCGAGGTGTCCAGAATGGGGGTCTCGGCCACCACCTGCACGCTCTCGAGCACGGCCCCGAGTTCCAGCTTCATATCGATGGCGATTCTGTCGTTGACGCGAACCGAAATGTTCGGCCGGGTGATCCTCTTGAATCCTTCCGCCTCGACCGATAGAGTGTACGGACCGGGAATCAGGAACGGAAAGATGTAGTCGCCACTCTCGTTCGTGGTGGAAGCGGAGCGCACGCCGGTGGCGGTATTGACCACCTGCACTACGGCGCCCGCTACCGGAGCGTCCGTTTGATCGCTGATGCGCCCGAGAATCGTGCCGCGAACTTCCTGTGCGTTCAGCAGGCACTGCGAACAGAGCAGGATGGCGGCAAGCCGGCTTACCGTCGAAGCTCTCATAACAACCCCTCCTTACGCCCACCGCCGATGCGGCGTAGCGAGCAGAGTTATCCAGGTTTCCCGACAGCCTGCTCGACAGGCATTTCCGTCTGATGCCGGCTGAACAGGCGCTTGCACATGTTTCCCTGCGGAGGTCCACCGCCGCGCATTGGCTGGCGCCGGTGGTGCCCGCTTACTGAGTGCTCATATATCCGATTTCAGGTATCGGATGAGATGGGATGCTATACTGGGCCACGACAAAAGTCAATACTATTTCTGCCGGGCCTGTCTGGCGTTCATCTATCCCGGCACCGGCGCTAACCGCCGCGACAGACCCCCTCCCGCCCTGCCTAGTCCACTGATATACCGGAGATTAAGCATCGCGGTCCGGCCGCATGCCGGCCCATCCCCCGGCCCGGCGCCGGCTCTCCGCGCGACTCACTTATGTACGTAATCGCCCTACTACCGCAATCAAGTATTTACATCTGATAAGTAGTTTTCTTTTCCCTTGACATGACAACCGGCCGCGGTTAGAATGCCCGCTGTAACATATGACAGGATATACGATGCCTGGTGTTTCATAACTTCGGAAATGACTCGCCATCCATCGCCCAACACCCAGAGGAGGAGTTCATGAAGAAGACAGCCCTTCTGCTTGGATTCGTGGCCCTTTGTGCGGCACAGGATTCCGCCAAACCCTCCGTGCCGTTCTCGCGCCACATGCTGGAGGTGAAGCAGTACTCGCAGGCCGAGAACGAAACCCTCATCGCAAAGTTCAAGGGCCTGCGCTCTACGGACGTCTATGATGCGCTGCAGGCCGCCGGCATTCACAAGGTCACGGTGATGGATCGGGAGATTGGACCGATGTGGGTCGACCCCGAGAAGTTCACTCACGTGGTGTACGGCGTTGCGCTCACGCTGCGCCTGGTGCCGCCGCAGGAAACACCTCCGAACACCGGGTTCCAGTCCAACGCCGAGATGAGCCAGTGGCAGCGCACCTGGGGCAAACGGCACATGACGGGCGCCTGGAGCCGGTGGATCACCCCGGATACCGTCCTGGTCATCGACGCTCCCCTGCGGGCGGACAACGGCTTCTGCGGTTCGGCCAACGCGCTCGGCTGGAAAAACCGCGGCCTGAGCGGGATCGTGACCAACGCCGGCTGCCGGGACTCCGATGAGATGCGCATTGAAGCCATCCCGGTGTACCAGCGGGACTCGACGCGCTTCATCAACGAAGGCACCATCGCGGTTGAATCCTACAACTCCCCTGTCGTGGTGGGCGGGGTACTGGTTGTACCCGGGGACGTCATCGTGGCGGACCTGGACGGCGTCGCGGTCGTTCCGCGCGCCAAGGCCGAGTTGGTCGCCAAGATCGCGCGCGAAATCCGGGTGGGGGACAACGCCTCCCGCCGCAGGCTCTATGAGAAAGCCGGGATGAAGCCCGACTTCACCGTCCAGTAACCACGAATTCAGGCCCGCGCCCGGCCGCGGTTTCGCAACAGCGGGCTGCCCGGGCGCATCAGGAGATATGGAATGAACGTCGGCTTTATCGGACTTGGAGCCATGGGGCTGCCCATGGCCCGCCGCCTGATCGGTGCCGGGCATCGCATCGTCACCACCGTTCACCGGAACCGACGCCCCGCCGAGGAACTGGAGGCGGCGGGCGCGCGCATTGTGCCCACGCCCGCCGAGGTTGCCGCTCACGCCGATACGATCGTCACGGTGCTCCCGGCGGACGCGCAGTTGAAAGAGACGGTGCTCGGCGGCAACGGGCTGGTCCATGGCTTCGGCCCGGGGAAAATCCTGATCGAGATGACCACCGCCACCGCCTTCACGGTACGGGAGATCGCGGAGCCGTTGCGCGGGAAAGGCGGACGGGTGCTGGACGCGCCGGTGAGCGGAGGCACGCCCGCCGCCGCCAACGGCACCCTCACAATCATGGTGGGGGGCGACCCCGCCCTGCTGGAGGAGTGCCGGCCCCTGCTGGCCGCCATGGGCAGCAACATCGTGCACGTGGGCCCCCTCGGCCAGGGAAAGGTGGTCAAAATCGTCAACCAGGCTCTGGCCGCCATTCATCTGCTGGCCATCGGGGAAGCGTTTTCGTTGGGCGTGAAATGCGGCGCCGATCCGAAGGTGCTCTACGACGTGATCAAGACATCCTCGGGCTACTCCAGGATGATGGACCTGCGTCTGCCGGGATTCCTCTTCGAGAGCGCCTTCCAGCCGGGCTTCAAGCTCGACTTGATGAAGAAGGATTTGAACCTGGCGGTCGATTCCGCCCAGGAACTCGGCCTGCCGCTCCTGTTCGGCAGCCTGGCGGCCCAGGTATTTGCCGCCGCCAGCCGCGCGGGAATGGGAGAGCAGGATTTCGCGGCAGCCGCGGCGTACCTGGCCGGGCTATCCGGAACGGCGTTGGAATCGCAACGGGAAAAAAGCGCACACGGTGAGTGAGATGAATCCACGAAGCAGCGTCACACCGGACGTGACGGCTGCCATGGCCGAGTTCGATACCGCGACCCTGTTCGAAGCCGCGGGCCAGACCGGGGCGGTCGATCCGAGGATCCGGCCTGCCTGGCCCGGCGCCCGCCTGTGCGGGCGCGCCTTTACGGTCTCCTGCCCGCCCGGCGACAACCTGATGCTGCACCACGCCGTAGCGGCGGCCGGTCCCGGCGACGTTCTGGTCGCCTCGGTGAACAACTTCATGCATGCCGGAGCCTGGGGCGAAGTGCTCACGGTGGCCGCCCAGGCGCGCGGAGTGGCGGGTCTCGCTATCGACGGCGCAATTCGGGATACCTCCGCCATCGCCCGGCGCGGATTTCCCGTCTTCAGCCGCGGGGTGTCGATCGCCAGTTGCACCAAGCAGCGGCCGGGCTCTATCAACCAGCCCATCGTCTTCGGCGGCATCCTCGTCCGCCCGGGCGACATCCTGGTGGCCGATGCGGACGGCATCGTCGTGATCGACCAGGAAAAAGCGAGCCAGGTGCTCGCAGCCGCCGATCGCCGCCGCATGCGCGAAGCCGCCATCATGGCGCAGTTGACGGGCGGAAAGACCACCCTCGAACTGCTCGACCTTCCGCCGCTGGACGGGAAAGCGGAAGAGGCCCACGGGGACTGAGCCTGAGGAGCGGGCGCGAAAGGAACGACGATGCACCTCGACGGCACCTTCAGATTTCTCCCGCTACCCACCGAGATCCGCTTTGGCTGCGGGATCGTCGCGGCCCTCCCGGAGAGGATTCGCGCCCTTGGCTGCCGCAAGCCCCTGATCGTCACCGACCCGGGCATGCGCGCTGCCGGCACGGTGGAGAGGGTCGAAGGCCTTCTCGCCTCCGCCGGGATGGATCCCCAGACCTACGACAGAGTGACCGCCGATTCCGGCTCGAACCTGATCGCCGAAGCCGCGGAAATGGCCAAAGACCGTGGCGCCGATGTGGTGGTTGGCCTCGGCGGCGGCAGCTCTCTCGATACCGCCAAGGCAGTGGCCGCCATGGCCGCCAACAGCGGGTCGATCCTCGACTACACCGGGATCGATAAGCTCCCGAAGAAAGGGATCCCGGTAATTGCCGTGCCCACGGCGTCCGGGACCGGCAGCGAAGTGACCTACTGGTCCGTCTTTCTGAACGACCGCACAGGCGTGAAGACGGCCGCCGGCGGCGTGCTGCTCTTTCCCGACGTGGCGCTCTGCGATCCCGAACTGACCCTCACGCTGCCCTCCCTGGCGACGGCCGCGACCGGCATGGACGCCCTGGGGCACGCCATCGAGTGCTACACCAACGACGCCTGCCAGCCCATCTCGGCGGCGCTCGCGCTCCGGGCCATGGAACTGATCGGGCGGCACCTTCGCAGCGCCGTGCTGAACGGCCGCGAGTTGGAAGCGCGCTACGGCATGATGCTGGCCAGCACCATGGCGGGGATCGCCATGAACTCCACCCGCCTGGGCCTGGCACACGCGCTGGCCATGCCGCTGGGCAGCTATGACCTGCGCATCCCGCACGGCCTGGCCATCGGGATCACGCTACCGGTGGTCATGAAGTTCAATCACACGGCGCGCTTCGACCGCTACGCCGCCGTGGCACGGGCGCTGGGCGAGCGCATCGAGCATCTCTCGACGGCCGACGCCGCGGCGCGCTCCTATGCCGCGGTGGCGAAGCTGAAACAGGACATCGGGCTGCCGCCCGGTTTGGGCGACCTGGGGCTGCGGGAAAAGCACATCGGCATGGTCGCCTCGGAAGCCATCCAGAGCGGCAACGTGCCGGTGAACCCCCGCCGCGCCTGCGTTGAAGATTTGGGCGCCATCCTGCGCGAGGCCATGTAGAGCCCATGCAACTGTACGAGAACTTTATCAACGGAAAGTGGCAGCCCTCGGAGAGCGGGCGCCGGTATGCAACCGTTAACCCCGCCAGGCCCCACTGCCGGCTGGGCGAGGTGCCCAGTTCCACCGCCGCCGACGTCGATGCCGCCGTCGCGGCCGCGGCGGAGGCAGCCCCCGGGTGGGCCCGGGTGCCCGGCCCGCAACGCGGCGCCATGCTTTCGCGCTTCGCGCAGTTGCTTGAAAACAGCAGGCAGGAACTGGGCCGCATCGTCACGCTCGAAATGGGCAAGCCGCTGGCCGAAGCCGCGGGCGAAGTGGGCCGCGCCGCAGTGGAGGCCCGCTTCGCCGCCGGCGAGGC
>JAWLGN010000288.1:0-7147 GCA_041685075.1 Bryobacteraceae bacterium | reverse complement strand
GAGTTCCGCATCGGCGTGCTCACGGGAGCCTCCACCGGGGATTCGATCGACGGTGCGCTGGCGCGCGCCGACGCCATCAGCTTCCGCACGCCCTACCAGAGCGATCCCAACCTGCGCGCCCGCATCAACGCCGGGGAGACCCGCTTCTTCGACATGCACCTCTCCCTGATGCCGCAGGCCCTGCGCTACGGATTTCTCGGGCCGGTGCACTGGGCGGTTGTGGAAGCCGCCGACCTGACCACCGGGGGCGGTATCGTGCTGACCTCCTCGGTGGGCGCGGCGCCGACCTTCTGTTCCCGCGCCGAGCGCATCATCATCGAACTGAACCACAGGCATCCCGCCACGCTGCTCGGCATGCACGATGTCTACGAGCCGGCCGACCCGCCGCTGCGCCGCGAGATCCCCATCTTCTCGCCCTCCGACCGCGTCGGCTCGCCGGTGGTGAAGGTGGACCCCTCCAAGATCGTGGGGGTTGTAGAAACGGAACTGGACGACGAGACCCGCGGCTTCGGCGCCGGCAACGCTACTACGGAGCGCATCGGCAACCAGGTGGCCGAGTTCCTGGCGGCGGAGTTGGCCACGGGCCGCATCCCGCCGAACTTCCTGCCCATTCAGTCCGGCGTGGGCAACATCGCCAACTCGGTGCTGGGCGCGCTGGGCATGCACCAGGAGATTCCGCCCTTCGAGATGTACACCGAGGTGCTGCAGGACTCCGTGCTGCAACTCATGGAGCAGGGGCGCGTGCGCTTCGCCAGCACCTGTTCCCTGACCCTCAGCCACCCGGCGCTGGCCACCCTCTACTCCAACCTGGAGTGGTACCGCACGCGGCTGCTGATGCGCCCGCAGGAGATCAGCAATCACCCCGAGGTGATCCGCCGCCTGGGCATCATCTCCATCAACACCGCCATCGAGGTGGACATCTTCGGCAACGTCAATAGCACCCACGTGATGGGGCGGCAGTTGATGAACGGCATCGGCGGCTCGGGCGACTTCACGCGCAACGCCTACCTTTCGATCTTCACCTGCCCTTCGACGGCCAAGGACGGGAAGATCAGCACCATCGTGCCGCTGGTGAGCCACGTGGACCACAGCGAGCACTCCGTGCAGGTCGTGGCGACGGAGTGGGGCATCGCGGACCTGCGCGGCCGCTCGCCCTACGAGCGCGCCTACCTGATTATCCAGAACTGCGCGCACCCGGACTTCCGTGAACCCCTGGAGCGTTATCTCAAGATGGTCGGCTCCGGCCACACACCCCACACGCTCGCGGCCGCCTTCCGCATGCACGATCGGTTTCTCAGGACCGGCGACATGCACGGCGTGGAGTGGGGCGAGAAAGTCTAAACCGGCATACGCGGCGAAGCCGGATCGTAGAGCAGCGGGAAGAAGCGCCCACCCATGGGCTCACCTTTCGGGATGGGCGGCACGCCTTCCAGCAGTTCCTCGTCGCTATCGGAGCGGGTGCCGTCGCGAAAGGCGTTGATGAGTGTGGCGCGGCGCCCGCGGCTGGAACGGTTCTCGTAGGATCCGTGCACCAGCAGGGGATGATGGAAGCTCGCTTCCCCGCGCCGTACTTCCACGGGCACCGGGCGGAAGGCGGCGCGCTGCTCTTCGCTCAGCACCGTCTGAATCTCGTCCATGTTGCCGGCCAGGCCCGTGACGGGCAACAGGTCCCAGCGATGGCTGCCGGGGACGTAGTGCAGGCAGCCGTTCTCCGTGGTGCTGTCGTCGAGCGCGATCCAGCAGGTGAGATGCGCCATTGGCACCGTGCGGGTCCAGTAGGAATAGTCCTGGTGCCAGGCGACCACGCCTCCGTGCCGGGCGGGCTTCGAGAAGAGCTGGTCGTGCCAGAAGCGGATTGGGCCGCCCAGCAACTGCGCGGCGGGCACCAGAAACCGCGGGTTCCATAGCAGGTCGTGGAACACGGGCTCGATGCGCCAGGCGCCCAGCGCGTGGAAGAGCACGCTGTCCGGGTTCGTCGATTCGTTCGAGTGGAATTCGTAAAACAGCGAGTGGCCCGGATGAGACGTGTCCGCAAGCCGCGCCAGCGCTTCCCTCAGCGCCTCAATCTGCGCATCGTCCAGCACCCGGATTCCGGCGACGTAACCCTGCTCGCGGTAGCAGGCAAGCTGCTCATCGGTGAGCCGGTAGCTGCGCCACTCCTCTTCGCTCTTGGGCCAGGAAAACCAATCCCCGACGAAACCGTGAACTTCAGACAGATCCCTCACCATATCTTTTCAGGAAACCACAGCCGCGCACGGGCTCGACGCACGGGCGCGGCTGTTTTGTTCGGAGAATCACAACTCGGCGGCCTGCGTCAGAACCGCAGCTTCACCCCCACGTTCACCTGGCGGAACATGCCCGGCTGGATACCTTGCGGAGCGCGGGAGGAGATGTACCTGGCGTCGGCCAGGTTCTTCACCGCCACGTAGGGATGCAGGCTGAAGCGCTCGCGTGCGATCTCGCGGCCGGCGGTCAGGTTCCACACCTGGTAGGACGGAAGCAGCCCCGCGGTGCCGTCGGCCGAGCCCGCCAGGGTCTCGAGGTTATCGCCGAACTGGTCTCCCACGCGCGAGCCGTCCAGGTGCACGGAGTAGCCGCGGCCTCGCCAGCCGATGCGCAGCGCCAGCAGGTGCCGGGGCGCGTAGGGCAGGCGGTTGCCGCGATAGATGCCGGAGCTGAAGCTGGCCTCGGGCAGCCAGGTGTAACGCACTTCGGTGAGGAAGCCGGTGCGGAAGCCCAGCAGGCGGTTCCAGTCGGCGGCCACTTCGAACTCCGCACCGCGATGCAGCGTTTCGCCGGCGTTGATGAGGGTGGTGGTGGCGCCGCCGGACTCCGCCGCGGGGATGATCTGGTTCTCGAAGTCCGTGGTAAAGAAGGTGGCCTCGGCGCGCACTCCGCCCGCCCGCCAGCGCGCGCCCACCTCGTAGTTCCAGCTCAGCTCGGCATCCAGCTCCAGCGAGACGCCCGCGCGGGTGATGGCGTCCTTGACGCGCGGCGGCGAGAATCCGCGGTGTACCCCGGCGAAGATCGTCAGGCTGTCCACGGCCTGCCAGGAGGCGCCCACTCCGGGGACAGGCTGGAAGACCGAATCGCTCCGCCGCAGGTTGACCGAGGTGGGAACCCCATTCACCGCCTGCCGCAGGATGTGGCGCTCGAAGCCGTAGCGCTCCAGCCGCAGCCCCGGGGTGACGATCCACCGGCTGCCCACCTGAATGCGGTTCTGCACGAAACCGGATACGGCGCCGCCCTCGCGGACTTCGTCGTCGCGGAGGACACCTGAAAAATCCATGAAGTGCGCACCATCGATGCGCCGGTCGCGGTGCTGCTCGTAAAGATAGCGCACGCCGGCTTCGAGCCGCTGCCGCAGCCCCAAAGATTCGTGCTCCAGGCCGAGGCGCGATTCCACCCCGGCCACATCGAATTCGCGATTGTTGTTGAGGGCGCTATCCCGCAAATAGATTGCATCTCCGGGAATGGCGGGATCGCCCGCCACCTCGCGGTAGATCACTCCCGGCTGCGGTGCGCGGTCGAACTGCTGGCGGCGCCAGTTGCGCGTCGTCGAATAGCCGAAGAAGCTGTTGGAGAGCAGCGCGCGCGGCGAGAGTACGGCCTGGTGCAGCACGGAGCCCGAGTAGCGCCGCACCTTCATGAAGTCGCCGGGCACCAGGTTGCGGCTGGGATCGCTGCGGAACTGCCGCTCCGTGAGGCCGAGGTAGGTGGAGTTGGATCCCTCATCGTAGGCGCCGAACTTGATGCCCAGCCGCTGGCTGCCGGTGAGCGCCACGTTCACCTTCGAGGTGAGGTCGTCGATGTCGAAGTAGAGATCCCGCCAGCCATCGCCCTGCTTGCGCAGCGCGTTCAGGTACCAGCCGACGTTGCCGTGCGTGCCGCCGTAAGAGGCCTGGCCGGTGAAACAGCCGTAGCCGCCGCCGGTCACTTCGACGCTGCCCCGCGGCTCGGGCGGTGGGTCCGGAGTGATGAAGTTGAGCACGCCGCCGATGGTCTGGGGCCCGTAGACAATGGAGCCGGAGCCTTTCAGAATCTCGACCCGGCTCATGCGGTCGATCGGGGGACTGTAGTACATCTCCGGCTCGCCGTAGGGCGCGAGCGCGATGGGCAGACCGTCCTCGAGCACCAGCAGGGTGCGGCTGCGGTCCGGGTTCAGACCGCGGATCCCGATGTTCAGCCGCATGGCCGCCGGCCCGGAGTCCTCGCGTACGTGCACGCCCGGCGCCTGGCGGAGCACCTCGTTCGCGTCGAGCGGTTCGCTGGCCTCCAGTGCCTCCAGGGAGATCAGGTGAGCGGAGCCGGGAATCTCGACCAGGTCCACCTCCGGATCGCCGATCACGTCGATCTGCACATGGTTCACCCGCAGGTTGCGGAGCGAGACCTCGACCCGGACATCACCGCCGTCGGGCACGTCGATGTCTTCCACCGTGACCGTCTCGAAATCGCGGCTGGTGGCGGTGAGGGTGTAGCGGCCCGGCGCAACGGCCGGGAAGACGAATGTGCCGTCGCGCGCAGAGCGGGAGCTGCGCGCCCCGGGGTGGAGTTCGAGCCGCACCCCGGGCGCCGGGCGCGCGCCGGGGTCCAGGGCGACGCCCCGGATGGAAGCGGCGCCGGCAGGTGCCGGATGGATCAGCAGGGGAAGCAGAAGCAGAGCGTAGCGCAAGCGAAAGTGACCTCCTCTAAGTGCAACTGATTTGCGAAAGCCGAGTATATCGTACCTGCAAACGAGTGGCAAGAAGAATTTGCAATTTGATTTGGTAGGGCTATCGACGCGTATCGGAAACGCAGCGCCGGGAATCCCAGATGCAACAGGCTAGCGTTAACAACAGCGGCCCACCACGCGGCGCCCAGGCCCGCTGTCGGCTGATACAATAGATTTCATTCAAATACAAAGGAGTTCGAGTGTCTGAATTCGCCAAATTCCTGTTGACCGACGCGCAGGTTCCCACCGCCTGGCTCAACATTCTTCCGGCCCTGAAGGAGCCGCTGGCCCCTCCGCTGAATCCGCAGACGCGGCAGCCGCTGGCGCCCGAAGACCTGGCTCCCATCTTTCCGATGTCGCTTCTGGAGCAGGAGTTCTCCCAAAAGCCCGAGGTGGACATCCCCGGGGAGGTGCTGGATATCTACAAGCTCTGGCGCCCCACGCCGCTCTACCGCGCGCGCCGGCTCGAGAAGGCGCTCGACACCCCGGCCCACATCTACTACAAGTACGAGGGCACCAGCCCGGCGGGAAGCCACAAGCCCAACACCGCCGTGGCGCAGGCGTTCTACAACAAGCAGGCCGGCATCCGCAGGCTCTCCACCGAAACCGGCGCGGGCCAGTGGGGCTCGGCGCTGGCGCTCGCCTGCCGCATGTTCGGGATGGAGTGCACGGTCTACATGGTGAAGGTGAGCTATGAGCAGAAGCCCTACCGCCGCATGCTCATGAACGCCTGGGGCGCGGAGTGCATCTCCAGCCCCAGCGACCGCACTCAGGCCGGCAGGACGGTGCTGGCAGCCCACCCGGATACGCCCGGCAGCCTGGGGATCGCCATCAGCGAAGCGGTGGAGGACGCGGCCGCGCACCCCGACACGAACTACTCGCTCGGCAGCGTACTGAACCACGTGATGCTGCACCAGACCGTCATCGGGCGGGAAGCGAGGCTCCAGATGGATCTCGCCGGCGAGCAGCCGGACGTGGTGCTGGGCTGCTTCGGCGGCGGCAGCAACTTCGCCGGGCTGGCGCTGCCCTACCTGCTGGACAAGATCAACGGCTCCGGACCGCGCATCCTGGCGGTGGAGCCTGCGGCCTGCCCCAGTCTCACCAAGGGCGCCTTCGCCTATGACTACGGCGACACCGGCAAGCTCACCCCGTTGCTCAAGATGTACACCCTGGGGCACGATTTCATGCCTCCCGGGATTCACGCCGGCGGGCTGCGCTACCACGGCGCTTCGCCGCTGCTGAGCCACCTGTTGCACCAGGGGCTGATGGAGGCGCGGGCCTACACGCAGCGGCCCATCTTTGAAGCCGCCGTGCAGTTCGCCCGCACCGAGGGCATTCTACCGGCGCCTGAATCGGCCCACGCCATCCGCGCCGCCATCGATGAAGCGATAGCCGCGAAGGAAGAGGGTCGCCAGCGCGTGGTGCTGTTCTGCCTCAGCGGGCACGGCAACTTCGACCTCGCCGCTTACGACAACTACCTGGGGGGCAGGTTGCAGGACTACGAGCATCCCGGCACCGAGATCGCCCAGGCCCTGGCGGCTATCCCGGAGTAGCAAGCGTAAGCTGACCGCTCCCATACAAAAAGCCGCGGCCGGCCTCGCAGGTCGACCGCGGCTCGATGTTTATAAGGAGAAACGTGCTACTGCTGTTCTTCTTCCGGTTCGCGGCCTTCGCGGGCCGCGCGCTGCCGTTCCTCGCGGCGTTTGGCGCGTTCGGCGGCGCGCTTCACCAGTTCCGAACCCACCAGTTCCAGCATGGCCTGCTCGGCGCCGTCGCCCTTGCGCGGCCCCAGTTTCACCACCCGCGTGTAGCCGCCGTTACGCTGGCCGAAACGCGTGCCCAGGGTGTCGAACAGCTTCTTCACCGAAGCAGGCGTGTTCAAGAACGCGGCCGCCTGCCGCCGGGAATGGAGGGTATCCCGCTTGCCCAGGGTGATCATGCGATCCACCAGCGGCTGCGCCGCCTTGGCCTTGGGCACCGTGGTGATGACGCGCTCCTGCTCGATGACGCTGGTCACCAGCCCCCGCAGCAGCGCCTTGCGGGCGCCGGAGTCCCGCTTCAACTTGTATCCGCCTACTCGATGTCTCATCTCTCCAGCTAGCCCCCGATCTGTTCCTGCTCCTGGCCCTCTTCCTCGGGCGGCAGCTCACCGGCCGCGCTCGGCGGCGGCGCCACCAGTCGGCCGTGCGCATCCATCCGCATGCCCAGCGACAGCCCCATGCTGGCCAGAATCTCCCTGATCTCGTTGAGCGACTTGCGGCCGAAGTTCTTGGTCCGCAGCATCTCCGCTTCGGTCCTCTGCACCAGTTCCCCGATGGTCTGGATGTTGGCGTTCTTCAGGCAGTTGTACGAGCGGACACTCAGCTCCAGTTCCTCCACCGAGCGGTTCAGAACCTCGTTCATCTTGTCCAGCCCGCGATCGGTGATCTCCTCCGG
>JAWLGN010000287.1:0-7147 GCA_041685075.1 Bryobacteraceae bacterium | reverse complement strand
ACTTCCTTGTACTGCTGCTCGGCCTCGTCGATGGCTTCCGGCGCGGGGATGGTCTCCTCGCCGGAGGCCAGTTCCGCCACCGCGCAGTTCAGCTCCTTGCGGCTGGTCTCGTCCAGGTATTTCAGTTCCTCCTGGCGGCGGACCAGGTCGACCTCGATCTGCCCGCGGCGCTCCATCAACTCCTGCACCTCGGCGCGCAGGGTCTTGAGCTGCTCCTCGCCGATGTGCAGGGCCTCGCGCTGTTTAGCCTCCTCGGCGGCGAGCTGGTTTTCGGCGGCTTCAGCCTCGCGGATGCGCTCGCCCAGTTCCACCACCTTGCGATCCAGCTCGATGTTATCGGCCAGCAGGCGGGCGCGCTCGACGCCCAGGCGCTCGATCTCCGGGGCGATGCGGCCGCGCCGCGCAGCCATCTCCCGGTGCTGCTGTTCCACCTTGGCGAGCGCGGCGCGCTGGCCGCGGTGGCGCTCTTCAAGCTGCGCCAGTTCGGCGCGCAGCACGGAGTGCTCTTCCGCGATGGTAGCCAGTTGCGCTTCCAGCTTTTCCAGCTCCTGCCGCTCGGCTTCAAGCTTACCCTCGCCCTCGGCCTTGAGCCGCTCCTTCTCTTCCACCGCGGCCAGGCTGCGCTCGCGCTGCTCTGCCGAGCGCTGGCTGTCGCGCCGTAGCCGTTCCAGTTCCAGCCGCGCCACCGAGAGGCGCGAATTGGCGCGGGAGAGATCGTCGCCCAGCTTGCGCATCTCGTGGTCGAGCGCCACGCGGTCCTTCTCGCTCGCCTGTTGCGCGCTGCGCAAGCGCTCGAGCGCAGCCTCCGTGCCGGCGATCTCGCGGTTCAACTCCTCCAGGCGGGCCGCCTCGGCATCGAGCGCCCGCTGTTTGGCCGCCAGTTCCACCCCCAGCTCGCGCGCCTCGCGCTTGAGCTGCAAGGGGCCGGAGCCGGTCTTCTTCCCGCCGCTGAGCGTGTGGCCGTGATAGCAGTAGCCATCGGGCAGCAAGAAGTAGAGGTGGGGATAGGCCATGGCCAGCCGCTCGGCCGCGGCGCGGTCCTCCGCCACGAAGCAGAGGGAGACGCGCGGCAGCAGGTCGGCGGCGCGGTCGGTCAGGCCGTTGGTGAGCCGCACGGCATCGCTCAGCCGCGCCACGATGCCGGTCTCCGGCCCGATGGCCGGTTCGGGCAGGTGGGGCTTGCCGTTGCCGTTCTTGTCCGGATGGATCATGAAGGTGGCGCGGCCGTCCAGTTCCGAGCGCAGGAAATCCAGCCCCTGCCCGGCCTGGCTCCAGTTCTCCACCACTACATATTCCAGCTCTTCGTGCAGGAACTCCTCGACGGGCTTTTCGAACGCCGGGTCCACCTCGACGTAATCGGCCAGCAGGCCCAGCGGTTTCAAGCCCGGCGCCTTGCCCTTTTCGACGGCGGCGAACAGCCGTTTCACCGCGTCGGTGGTGTAGCTGCGGTGGGCAAGCACGTTCTCGACCGATTCCTTGCGCGCCTTCAACCGCGAGCACTCGGTTTGCAGCGCTTCGATGCGCCGGCGCAGCTCGACTGCGTTCTGCCGCCGCACGCTCAACTCTTCTTCGGTCTTGCGCCGCTCGCTGGTGATCTGTTCCAGTTCAAGCTGGCGCCGGGCCACGTCCTCGGCCAGCTTGGCCTTGGCGGCGTTGAGCCGTTCGATTTCGGCCGACGCCACCTCGGCCTCGCGGTTCGAGCGCGCCGACTCGCGGTCGATGCCCGCCAGGTATTCATCGATCTGGGCGAGCTGGTTGCGCAGCGTAGAGGCCTCGCCGAGCAGCCGCAGCACCGCCTGGCGGCCGGCCTCGATGGCCTTCTCGCGTTCCCGCACGCGGGTTTGCAAGCCGTCGCGCTGGAGGTTCTTCTCCTGCAACTGTTCGCGGGAGCCGGCGATGCGGCGGTCCAGTTCGTCCAAGCCCGCGCGCTGGGCTTCCAGTTCCGCGTCCAGGCGCTCCAGCCGGGTGTCCAACTCCTGGGACTCGCGCTCGGCCTCGGCGATGCGCTGCTCGATGGCGCCGCTTTCGCGCACCTGCGCTTCCAGGCGCCCGCGCGTGCGCTCGGCTTCGACCTTGTGTTCCGCCAGCAGCCGGCGCGTTTCGGTGAGGCGCCGCTCGGTTTCGAAACAGACGGCGCGCAGCGATTCGGACTGCTTCTCCCCGGCGGCCACCTCCCCGGAGCGCGCCTTCAGCTCCGCGTCGGCCATGTTCAGATCCAGCGCCGCCTTGGCCGCGTCGCGCTCGAGCAGTTGGTAGCGCCCGGCCAGCACCACCCGCAGCCGCGCGTCCATTTCGGCCTTCAGTTCGCCGTATCGCCGCGCCTTGGATGCCTGCCGCTTCAGGGAATTGACCTGCCGGGTCACCTCCTCGAGGATGTCGAAGACGCGCGCCAGGTTCTGTTTGGCGCCTTCCAGCTTCGCCTCCGAGAGGCGCTTGCGGGTCTTGTACTTGGTGACGCCGGCGGCTTCTTCGATGATGTTGCGCCGGTCTTGCGGCCGGGAACTCAGAATCTGCCCGATGCGCCCCTGCTCGATGATGGCGTAGCTCTCCGGGCCCAGGCCCGTGCCCATGAACAGTTCCTGGATGTCGCGCAACCGCGCGGTGCGTCCGTTGATGAGGTATTCGCTTTCGCCCGAGCGGTAGAGCCGCCGGGTGATGGTGATCTCGCCATTGCCCGATGCCGCCCGCGCCGCGGGCCCCGCCTGGCCGTTTACCTGCCCCGAGCCGTTATGACCGTTGGTTTTGCCGTTAACCCCGTTTTCCAGGTCGAGTTGAAGCACTTCACCCTGGCGCGCCGACTCCGGGACCACGAGCGTGAGGGTCACGTAGGCCATGCCCACCGGCTTGCGGTCGCGCGTGCCGGCGAAGATCACGTCCTCCATGCGGGTGCCCCGCAGGCTCTTGGCCGACTGCTCGCCCAACACCCAACTGATGGCATCGCTGATGTTCGACTTCCCGCAGCCATTGGGACCCACGACGGCCGCAATGCCGCCGCCGTTAAAGCGCAGCTCCGTCCGGTCGCAGAAGGACTTGAACCCCTGCATTTCGACGCGTTTCAGTTTCAGCAAGACTCGTTACCTCGTCCGCTCGGGGGAGTTGTAACCATACTAACCGCGCTGGGAGCAAAAGTAAATACCTGCCGCACCCCATACAGCGCTGTTCTTTTGGAGCCCACTATATATTGTGGTGCATACGCCAACCTGCACAATTTGGGAAACTAATGCCGCCATCGCCGCAGCTCCTCCCGAAATGCTTCGCTTTGGATGACCTCCTCGCGGTAGCGGCGGGCGATCTCCCCGGCTTCGGCGGCGGATTTGCCGCGGCTGCGGCGCACCGAAGCCATCCCGGCGCGTATGGCCTCGGGGCTTGCCGCGGCGATACCTTGGGCAATTTCCCGCGCCTTGGCTTCCACTTCCTCGGCAGGCTGCACGTAGTGCGCCAAGCCGTACTGCGCCGCCTCCCGTCCGGAAAAGGTGCGGCCGGTGAGCGCCATCTCGACTGCGCGCCGCTCCCCCACGGCCGCGGCCACCGCGCGGAAGACCAGGAAGGGCCACAAGCCAATGCGGATCTCGGTGAGGCCGAAGAGGGCGTCCTCGGCCGCCACCACTACGTGACAGTTGGCCGCCAGGCCCATGCCGCCGGCGAGTGCCGGCCCCCGAACGGCCGCCACCAGCGGTTTATTGATGCGCGAACCGACCGTGAACAGGCGCTCGTGGGCTTCGGCCGCGGGGTCGCCTTCCGGTCGGGGTGTTGCCCGGGCGAACTCGAGCATCTCGTCCAGGTCCATCCCGGCGCAGAAGGCTTTCCCATTGGCAGTCAGGAGAATAGCGCCGGTTTGGGGATCGGCGGCAGCCTGTTCGAGGGCATCGGCCAGGGCGATGCACAGCGGCACGTTCAAAGCGTTGCGCTTCTCCGGGCGGTTGAGCGCGATCTCGACCAGCCGCCCGTCGCGCCGGATTTCCAGGTGCTCACTCATGGGCTTCTATCTCCATGCCGAGCAGCGCCGCCCCCAGGGTCTTGCCCTGCGCGTCGGTCCGCAGCGAGACGGTGCCGCCGCCGTCGAGCGCTCGGTGCAGCACGAAGTTGAGGGCGTACAGGTTCGGCAACTCGTAGCGCACTACGGGACCGGGCGCCAGCGTTCCGAGATATTGTTTGACGCGCTCGGCCGTCAACTCGCGCAAGAGCGCGGGGTAATAGCGCGGCTCCCGGGCCACCACCCCGATATTGGCGCTGTCGCCCTTGTCGCCCGAACGGGTGTGCGCGATGTCTGCGAGCCGCAGGCTCA
This sequence comes from Bryobacteraceae bacterium, assembly GCA_041685075.1. Lineage (GTDB taxonomy): Bacteria > Acidobacteriota > Terriglobia > Bryobacterales > Bryobacteraceae > JAMCRM01. The sequence continues at coordinate 2,862 of JAWLGN010000287.1, read as the reverse complement.
TGCGACCACCTCCACACGGGTGCGGATCTCCTGCCGGGGGATGAGGGCCGAACGGTAAGCCACCACCTCGCGCACGCGCGGGCGTCCCTCCCCGTAGCCCGTGGCGCCGGGCGGGCCGCTCAGCACCAGGGGCGTCAATTCGCGGGTGAAGCGTTCGACGTGCTCGCGGTCGGGCCCGCGCACCGCGATGCGCAGTTGCACTTCGGGCGGCTCCGGGTTGGGCGGCGCCGCGGGACCCAGGCAGGCATTCACCCCGAAGTACTCGGCGTGGATGGCGTCGAACCGGAGGTCCAGGCGCGCCAGGCGCTCCCGCACGATGGCCTCGGCGGCGCGGGCTTTTTCGAGCGCCTCGGGCCAGGTGTAGACCAGGGTGCCCACGGCCTTCCAGCCCGCCGCGCAGGCGATCGACAGCTTCAGGTTTTCCGGCCGCGGCGCGCCGCGCACGCCGGTGACGCGCACGCGGTCCGGTCCTGCCTGTTTCAGCGAGATGGTGGTGAAGTCGGCGATGCAATCGGGCGTTGTGAAACTCGTGGGATCGCCGATTTCATAAACCAACTGCTCGGTGACGCCCGCCACCGTTACCGCGCCGCCTGTGCCGGGGTGCTTGGTGACGCCGAAGCTGCCGTCCGGCTCGGCCTCCACGATGGGGTAGCCGATATCGGCGAGATCCGGCATTTCTCGCCATCCGGCCTGGGTGTTGCCGCCGGTGGCCTGTGCGCCACACTCGATGATGTGGCCGGCAACGGCGCCGCCCGCCAGGCAGTCCCAGTCGGTCTCGCGCCATCCGAAGCGGTGAATCATGGGGGCCATGGCAAGGGCCGGGTCGGCGCAGCGCCCGCAAATGACCACGTCGGCGCCGGTCGAAAGCGCCTCGGCCAGCGGGAAAGCGCCCAGGTAGGCGTTGGCCGCCAGGACGCGGTCGAGAACGGCGCTGAGCGGCTCGCCGGTTTCGGGATCCCGCATTTCGTGGCCCGCGGCAACGAGTTCGCCCAGGCGCGGGAAAAGGTCGTCGCCCAGCACGACCGCCACCCGCAGCGCCGGGGCGGCGCGCTTCACCGCGCGGGCACAGGCCACGGGGTTGACGCCTCCGGCATTGGCCACCACCTTCACCCCGCGGTCGAGCAGTGGTTTGGCCAGGCGACCCATCAGCGGCGGGAAGTCGTGCGCGTAGCCCAACTCGGGGGCGGCCCGCTTCTGTTTCTGGAGGATGGACATGGTGACCTCCGCCAGGTAGTCGAGCGTGAGGTAGTCGAGCGGGCCGCCTTCCACCAGGCGCGCGGGGGCTTCCAGCCAGTCGCCCCAGAAGCCCTGGCCGTTGGCGATGCGGATCACTGGACCTCCAGCACCAGGTGTTCGCCGCGCGGGCGGTGGAGCGCGACCTCTAGCGCCAGGGTGAGCACCGCGCGGGTTTCGAGCGGATCGAGGATGGCGTCCACGTGCCCGCGCGCCGCGGCATAGCGCGCGTCGAGCCAGCGCTCGTAGTTGGCGCGGGTGCGCTCGATGTCGGCCTGTAGTTCCTCCGGCACGGGCCGGCCCGCGGCCTTTAGACGTTCGAGTTCCGCCGAATACATGGCCTGCACGGCGGATTCGCCCTCCATCACCCCGATGCGCGCGGTGGGCCAGGCGAAGGTGAAGTGCGGGTCGAAGCCCTGGCCCGCCATGGCGTAGTAGCCTGCGCCGCTGGCGTGGCTGAGGGTGAGGACGATCTTGGGCACGGTGGTGCAGGCCATGGCCTCCACCATCTCGGCGCCGGCCCGGATGATGCCCTCGCGCTCGGCCTCGGGCCCCACCATGAAGCCCGTCACGTCCTGAAGGTAGACAATCGGCCGGCCCAGGCGCTCGTTGGCCTCGACGAAGTAGGCGGTCTTGCGCGCCGATTCGGTGTAGACGATGCCGCCCACCCGCGGGCGCCCGTGGGAGCGCAGAAATCCGCGGCGGTTGGCGATGACCGCCACAGGATAGCCCGAGAGCCGCATGTGAGCGCAGAGCATCTCGGGGGCGAACTCGGGCTGGAACTCGACGAATTCGCCGCCGTCGAAGATGCGCAGGATGACCTCCTCCATGTTGTAGGGCAGGCGGTGGTCGGGGGGCAGCAGGGAGTAGAGGTCCTCGGGCGGGCGCGCGGGAGCGGCGGCTTCGGGTGCGGAGGGCGGCGCGGGCAAGGCGCGGAACTGCTGCCGGATGCGCTCCAGGCAGTCGCGGTCGTCCCGGGCCATGTAGTGGGCCACGCCGCTGACCGTGGTATGGAGCCGCGCTCCGCCGAGTTCTTCCGCGTCCACGGCCTGGCCGGTAGCGCCCTTGACGAGGTTCGGGCCGCCCAAGCCCATAAAGCTCGTCCCCTCCACCATCACGATGAAGTCGCTCAGCGCGGGAAGATAGGCGCCGCCGGCGATGCAGGGGCCCATGACGGCGGCAATCTGCGGCACACGGAGCTTGCGCCGCATAAGCGAATTATAGTAGAAAATGCGCCCGCCGCCATACTGCCCGGGAAAGATATCGTCCTGGTAGGGCAGGTTGACCCCGGCCGAGTCCACCAGGTAGACGATGGGCACGCGGTTGCGCATGGCGATCTCCTGGGCGCGCAGGATCTTGGAGACCGTTTCGGGCCACCAGGCCCCGGCCTTCACGGTAGCGTCGTTGGCGACGATGACGGCGGGGCGGCCCTCGATGCGCGCGAAGCCCGTCACCACGCCCGCGGCGGGGGCCTGGCCGTCGTAGCGGTCGTAGGCCGCCAGCAGCCCTACTTCGACAAACAGCGCGCCCGGATCGATGAGGGCGGCGATGCGTTCCCGCGCGGTCAGTTTGCCGGCGCGGTGTTGTTTGGCGATGCGCTCCGGGCCGCCGCCGGCGCGCAAGCGCTCC
>JAWLGN010000286.1:0-7149 GCA_041685075.1 Bryobacteraceae bacterium | reverse complement strand
CTTCCTCCAACACCTCGCGCAGCCGGTCGCCGGCGCCCTGCTGTTTCAACTGGCTCTCCATGTTGGAGATCATGCCGCCCGGAATCTGGCTGCTGAAGATCTCGGTCTCCACGCCGGTGAACTTCGTGAGGTATTCCGAGTACCTCGGCCGCACCTGGTTGAAATAGTGCTTCAGCCGGAGGATGCGCTCCATGTCGAGTTCCGTGCGGTAGCCGGTGCCCTCGAGCAGTTCCACCAGGCTCTCGGTGGGATTGTGTCCCGGCCCCAGGCTGAGGCTGCTGATGGAGGTGTCCACCGTGTCGCAGCCCGCTTCGATGGCCTTCATCAGGCTCACCATCGTTACGCCTGTGGTGGAGTGGCAGTGGACCTGTACCGGCACCGACTGGCCGATCAGAAGCTTGATGCCCCGCATCAACTCGTATGCCGGCCCCGGTTTGAGCAGCCCCGCCATGTCTTTAATGCAGATGGAGTTGCACCCCAGGTCCATGAGTTCCTCGGCCATCTCGACGAAGGTTCCCACGGTGTGCTCCGGGCTGATGGTATAGCAGATGGTTCCCTGTGCGTGCTTGCCGCTGTCCCGCACAGCCTTGATTGCGGTGCGCAGGTTGCGGATATCATTCAGCGCATCGAAGACACGGAATACGTCGATCCCGTTGGCCGCTGCTCGCTCCACGAAGCGCCGGACCACCTCGTCCTGGTAATGCCTGTAGCCCAGCAGGTTCTGGCCGCGCAGCAGCATCTGCAAGCGGCTGTTCGGCATCAGCTTGCGGAACGTGCGCAGGCGTTCCCAGGGGTCTTCATTCAGAAATCGGATACAGGAGTCGAAAGTTGCTCCGCCCCAGCACTCCAGCGACCAGAAACCTGCCTTGTCCAGGTCGTCGCAGGCGGGAACCATATCCTCCATCGCCATGCGCGTGGCCATCAGGCTCTGGTGGGCGTCGCGAAGAATCAACTCGGTAACATTCACTAAGCGTTCGGTCACGGAACCTCCGTGTTTTTGGGGGGTAATTCGGGTGGGGAAGCGGCGGCGTCCTGGAATCATTTTACCGCAGGGCCGCAGTGGCCCCGGGCCGAATCGTACGGTTCACCCCTCAACACATTACTTTCAGGTTTGTGGCGGAGCGGTTTCCGTCCGCCCCCTGAGGATCTCAGACGTCACAGATCCGGATGGCCTCGTCGAGCGAGGTCATCGGATCCTTCAACGGGCTGTACTCGTGCGCCAGGTATCCGGTAAAGCCCGAATCCACGATGGCCTGTGCAATCGCCCGGTAATTCAACTCCTGGCTGGCGTCGATCTCGTGCCTGCCCGGGTTGCCGGCTGTGTGGAAGTGCCCGATCCACTGGATGTTCTCCCGGATCGTGCGGATAATGTCGCCCTCCATGATCTGCATGTGATAGATGTCGTAGAGCAGTTTCACACGCGGGGAGTTAACGCGCTTACAGACTTCCACGCCCCACTTGGTGCTGTCGCACTGATAATCCGGGTGATTCACCTTACTGTTGAGCAACTCCATACATAAGGTGATGCCCTTATCTTCGGCTACAGCCTTCACCTGGTTGAAAAACGCCACGGCGTTTTCGAGGCCCCGCTCATCGCTCAACCCCCGGCGCTCGCCCGAGAGCACGATCACGTTGGGGGACCCGGCTTGCGCGGCGGCCTCGATGGCGGCACGCATTCCCGGCACCATCTTGGCATGGTTCTCCACGCGGTTGATGCCGTCGCGAATGCCCGTGGGGCCTCGCGACATGGTCGCGACCAGCCCGTGCTCCTTCAAAATCGGGTACTCTGCGGGACCGACGAGGTCGATGCCCTTCAGCCCCAGGCGAGCCGCCTGTTTGCACATCTCGGGGAACGAGATCCCCCGGCCGAAGCAGCCTCGGGTGGCGGACTGTTTCAGCCGTCCCTTACGCTGGACCGTCTGCGCAGGAACGGCTCCAGCCCCGGCCAGGAGGGTAGCGGCCGGGAGGAACGATCTTCTTGTCATCACTATATATGGTATCTCAAAGCCCGGTTTACTGCGAACTTATTCGCAACGGATGGCTATCATCGGATCGACATGAGCGGCCCTGCGGGTCGGGAGAAAACCGGAGAGCGTGGCCACTCCGGCCAGAAACGCCGCCGCCGCGGCGAAGGTAGCGGGTCCGGCCGCGCTCACGTCCACCAGGATGCCCGCCGCCACCCGTGCCAGCGCCACCGAGATAACCGCACCCGCCGCCAACCCCGCCAAGGTGAGGGCCATCCCCTGTCGCAGCACCATCAGGATCAAGGAGCGCGGCCGCGCGCCCAGCGCCATGCGCACGCCGAATTCGTGCGTCCGGCGGCTCACCGCGTAGGCCATCAGGCTGTAGAGCCCCACTCCCGCCAGCAGCACCGCCAGCGCGCTCAGCACGCCCAGCAGGGTGGCTGCTACTTTCAGGGGATAGAGCGCCTGTCCGATGTGCTCGGATAGGGGAATGGCGTCCAGCACCGCCGCGCTCGGGTCGATGGCCGCCGCCTCCCGCCGCAGCGCCGTTGCCGCTTCGTCCAGGTTCCCCCGGGCACGCACGAAAAACGCCGTGTTCAGCCCGGTGCTGAACGCCTGCCGAAAGGGGACATAGAAGTACGGTTCGCGCGTACCTGCCGGCTCGTGATAGCGCGCGTTGCGCGCCAGCCCGACGACCGTATGCCAGCGGCCCCAACTGCGCACTTTTCGGCCAATGGGATTACCGCCTCCGAAAAACCGTTTCGCGAAGGCCTGGTTGACGATCATCACCGGCGGTGCCTCGCGCCCGTCCTCTTCGGTGAAGTCCCGCCCGTCGAGGAGCGGAATTCCCAGCAGCTCGAAGTACCCGGGCGCAACCAGGCTGCGGTAGAGCTTCATGTTCTCGCCCTGCCGCGGCATGTAACCCTCCACCTCGATGTCCTGCCATGGCCCGCCGTCGAAGCCCAGGGGCGCGATGTCTGCGTAGGCCGCTCCGGCTACCTCCGGCCTGGCTTCCATCCGCTCCCGCAGCCGCCGGCAGAAGGCGTATTGTTGTTCCACCGGGCGCCCGGTGTTGGCCAGGTTGAAGTGCGCCACCAGCAGGCCATCCGTACGGAAGCCCGGGTGCGTCGCGAGCGCCGCCTGAAAGCTTTTGGCGAACAGCCCCGCGCCGGTGAGCGCCACCATGGCCAGCGCCACCTCCACCACTACCAGCAGGCCGCGCAACCGGTGGCTCCTCCCGCCCGAGGTTTCCCCGCGCGCCCCTTCCTTCAGGGTTTCCACCAGGTCCGGCCGCAGCGAGCATGCCAGCGGCGCCAGCCCGGCTATCAGAACCGTCCCGGCGCACAGGGCCAGCGTCCACAGGAGCAGCCGCGCACTGATGCCCGTTTCGAATCGTAGGGGGAAGTTGTTGGCCGGCAGCAGTCCCGTCAGCGAACCCGCCAGCCAGGGGGTCAACAGCAGCGCCAGCGCCGCTCCCGCTCCCACCAGCAGGCATGTCTCGGTCAGCAACTGGGCGGTGAGACGCCGGCGCCCGGCCCCCAGCGCCAGCCGGATGCCGAACTCCCGCTGCCGCGCCGTGGCCCGCGCCAGCAGCAGGTTGGCGACGTTGGCGCACACGATCAGCAGCACCATGACGCAGACCGCCAGCAGGATCAGCAGCGGTCGCCGCAGCAGCGCCTGCGCTCCGCTGTGGTGACCCTCCGCCACGGGCACCAGCACCGCCCCGAGGCCCGCGTTGGTGCGCGGATGCGCGGCTTGTAATCGGGCCGCCAGGGCGGCCACCTCGGCGCGCGCCTGTTCCAGCGTCACTTCAGGCTGCAGCCGCACAAAAACGTCCTGGTTACGGGTCGAACGGCTGGCCAGCATCCCGGGGGTCGACCGGTTGAGGTGGTGGATGAGGGTCAGGGGCGCCCACAGGTCGTGGAGTAGTCCGGTGCCGCTGCCATGGAACCCGGGCGGCGCCACCCCGATGATGGTCAGGGGCCGCCGGTTCACCAGCAGGGTGCGCCCGGCCACGCCGGGATCCGAACCGAAGCGCTGCCGCCACAGCCGTTCGCTGATCACCGCCACGGGATGAAACGCCGGCGGGTCGGCGCCCTCCTCGGGCAGGAAGAAACGCCCCACCAGCGGCTCAACTCCCAACAGCGTGAAATAGTTGCCGGTAACCAGTTCCCCCCGGATCTCCTGGCCGTCCTCGTCGCCGCCAACCCGCAGTCCGGTGCCGAACAGGCCCATGATGCCCGAAACCAGTCGCAGGTTGTCGCGATAATCGCGGTAGTCGGGATAGGAGACCCGGATGAAATCGCCCGCCGGAGTGACATTCTCGAGCACCGCCAGCCTGTCGGAGTCGCGCGCCCCCGGGATAGGCCGCAGCAGCACCGTATCCACCCAGCCGAAAACCGTGGTGTTCACCGCGATCCCCAGCGCCAGCGTCACCACCGCCACCGCCGTGAACCCCGGACTGCGCCGCAGCAGCCGCCCACCGAACCGAACATCCTGAAGGAGGTTCCGCATGTCCCCCCGTTCCGCACGCGCGCCTCCATTCCAACCTGCTGATTCCGCCGCGCCTCGCCGGCCGCGACTGTCCGGATTTGGGATGCCGCCCGCCATTACCGGACGCTCCGGCGCATGGGGCGGCACCCCGGGCTACACTGGCTTTATATGCCCTCGGCGCGCCGTATGCAGTTCGCCAAACTCCGGGTGGCGGTGACGGCCATGACGGCGCTCGTCATCCTGGGCGTCCTGGTGTACCTGTTGGGCCGCGGCCGCCTGTTCGTCGAATGGGAGCAGGTGCTCGTCTATGTCTCCGACGCCTCCGGACTGGTGCAAGGAACTCCCGTGCGGTTGAACGGCATCCCGGTCGGGGAGGTGGAGGAAGTGCGCTTCATCGGGCGGGGCGACCAGCGGCTGGTGGAGGTCGTTCTCCGCATTGCGCGCTACCATCGCCAGCGCATTCGCGCCGACTCGATTGTCACCATCACCCCCCAGAACATCCAGGGCGAGCAGTTCGTCGATATCGCCCAGGGCAACAGTCCGGCAATCGTCGCGCGCGGCGGCGAGTTGCGTTTCGAACCTACCCCGGAAGTTCTCCGCGCGCTCGACCTCGCCCAGTTCCAGCAGCGCCTGCGCGACATCGACAACCTGCTGGCCGAGATCGAGGAGGGCAAGGGAGCCATGGGCCAGATGGTCCGGGGCGAAGACTTCTATCGCAGCACGCTGGCCAGCATCCGGCGCGTCGAGAAAGCGCTCGACACGGCCCTCGGACCCCAGCGCTCGCTCGGCCGCCTGCTCTACCAGGACCTTCGTTACGAAGAACTCATCGAGCCGCTGCGGCGTCTCGACGCGCGCCTCGCGGCCATCCAGCGCGGAGAAGGCACGGCCGGACGGCTGCTCCAAAACCCCGCGCAGTACGACGACCTGCGCCGGCGCGCCGCCGCTCTCCATGGCGCCCTTGCCGACTTGAACGCCGGCCGCGGCCGCTGGGGCGGTTTCGTTGCCGACTCCGCCGCCTACGACCGGCTCGTCCGCCGGTTGGGACGCCTGGTGGAAAGCGTCGACGCCATGGCCTCCGGAGAAGGAACCCTCGGCCGCCTCGTTGCCAGCGAACAGCCTTACGAATCCCTCAACGGCGCCCTGCTGGTCATGCGCCATAATCTCGAGGACTTCCGCCGCAACCCGAAGAAGTATCTCCGGGTGGCATTGTTCTAGCAGCACAACTGCGCCATTCGTTAAGATAAGAGGCTGGGCTATGCCCGAGTCCCTCTCCACATTGCCGCTGCCGCGCCTGACCCTCACCGGGGTGATTGACATCCTGGTGGTAGGCTTTCTCATCTACCAGGCGCTCAGCATCGTGCGCGGCACCCGCGCAGGCCACGTTCTGACCGGCATCCTGATGGCCGTCGGCCTCTACGCCATCTCGGTGTGGGCGCACCTGGAAGTGCTGCGCTGGGTGCTCTCCTACATCGTTCCTTACACGGCGCTGGCCGTAATCATCCTGTTTCAGTCGGAGATTCGCCGCACGCTGGCGCGCATCGGCCGCAAGCGCTGGCTGGGACGCGGCTTCCGCCTCCCCGAGGCTACCGACGAGATACTGCTCGCGCTCAACCGCCTCTCCCAGGAAAAAATCGGCGGTCTCATCGTCATGGAGCGGGATATCGGGCTGCGCACCTTTATCGAAAGCGGGGTGCGGCTGGACGCGCATCTCTCGCGCGACCTCCTGCTGGCCATCTTCCAGCCCGGAGGCGCGCTGCACGACGGCGCCGTCATCGTGCAAAAGGACCGCATCGCCGCGGCCGCCTGCTTCCTGCCGTTGAGCACGAACCCGGCGCTCTCCTCGAAGCTCGGCACCCGCCATCGCGCCGCCATCGGGATCACCGAGGAGACCGATTGCCTCGCCCTGGTCGTCTCCGAGGTTGCCGGGCGCATCTCCGTGGCCGCTTTCGGCGAAATGGAGCAGGGATTGAATTTACGGGAGGTGGATGAGCGCATCGCCACCCACTTCGGCGTCGAGCATCCGCCGCATCTCGACGAGGAGCAGCCGGCCGACATCCCCATGTCGCAGAACGGCCCGCCGGCCAAGGTGAATCCACAGTGAGACGATCGCGCCTGCGTTCCGTGCTGCGGTTCCTCTTCCGGGACCTGGGGTGGAAACTGCTCTCCCTGGGTCTGGCGGTGCTGCTGTGGATCTTCGCGGTGAGCGAGCCCCAGGTCTCGCGTTTCGTGGCCGTGCCGGTGCAGTTCGAAAACTTGCCCGAAGGCATGGAGATCAGCTCGGACGTCCTCGAATCCGTGCACCTGGAGGTGCGGGGCCCGGCCTCCGAGTTGCACGCCATAGACGGCGCGAAGGACTACGCGGTGGTGCTGGATATGTCCCGCGTGCGCCCCGGCGAGCGCACCTTCACCATCGGGCCGGACAACGTGCGGCTGCCGCGCGGCACCCACCTGGTGCGCGCCGTCCCCTCGCAGTTGCGGTTCGATTTCGAGCGGAGCATTGCCAGGGATGTTCCCGTGCGCGTGCAGTTCGGCCCTCCACAGCCCGGCTACGAAGTGGCCGATTACATTGTCTCGTCCCCCACCCTTACTATCGCGGGACCGGAGAGCCGCGTGGCCCGCATCAGCGTGGTAAGCACCGATCCCATCGACCTCAGCCAGGTGGTGGGTGCGGCGGAGTTCCGGGTGACCGCCT